>DATKBC010000120.1:0-9227 GCA_035514415.1 Pleomorphomonadaceae bacterium
AACACCATCAACGCGTCGGTCCAGCGCTCCGTGCCCGACGCCCTGCGGGGTCGGGTGATGGCCCTGTACGTGACCGTGTTCGCCGGTTCGGGACCCCTCGGCGGGCTCTTCGCAGGTGGGGTCGCCCAGCTGTTGGGGCCACCGGCCGGATTCATCCTGGGCGCCGTGCTGGCGTCCATCTTCCTGGTCCTGGCGGCCTGGGGCCTGGGCGTGTTCCGCTCGGATGCCGCGAGGCCGTTTGGCGTGCCAGTCGAATGAGCGGTCCTCTTCCCGCCACGCGTCCAAACCTGACGCTGGGCCTGCTGACGCTGGCCCACTCCCTGATTCACATGCAAAGCGCCCTCATGCCACTGGTGTACATCGCGGTCATCGACCAGTTCGGGCTCAACGAGGCGGCCATCGGCCTGTTCATCGCGGTCACCACCGCGGTGGGTGGCGCCATGCAGCTGTCGTACGGGCTGCTGACGCGGTACGTGGCACGGCCCGTCCTCATCGGGGTCGGCCAGATCGTCTTCGGGCTGAGCCTGGTCGTGGCGGGGCTGGCGTCGAGCATCGGGCAGCTGGTGGCGGCCATCAGCGCAGCACGGATCGGGGCCAGCCCCCAGCACCCGGTCGGGAACGGCATCCTGGCCGACGCCTACCCCGCCGAACGGCGTGGGTTCGCGATCAGCACCCACATCGCGGGCGGCAACGTGGGAACCGTGCTGGTGCCGTTCATCGGCGGAGCGCTGCTGGCCGCGGTGGGGTGGAACACGACGCTTCTGCTGTTCGGGCTCCCGCCGCTCCTGGTCGGGGTGCTGATCCTGCGGTTCATCCGCGAGGACCACGGGGCCTACGGGCGCGAGGCGCGGGCCTCGGGGACTTGGCTGAGCCAGGTGCGCCTGGTCCTCAGCCGTGGCGACCTGATGCGGATCCTGGCAGCCTCCACGGTCTCGGCCGGAGGTCGGGGCCTGGACATCGCGGCACCGTTCCTGCTGCTGTACTTCCGCGGCCCGCTGGGGATCGACGATGCCACGGTCCTGTGGCTGTACGCCCTGCTCCTGGTGGGCGCGGTGGTGGGCCCGGTCCTGGCCGGCATCCTGTCGGACCGATACGGTCGGCGGCGGACGCTGATCGTGTACTACCTCCTGTCCGCGGTTGGCATCCTGGCCGTGGTCCTGGCCGGGGGGAACCTGCTGTTCCTGGCTCCGCTGCTGCTCCCCTTCGGGACGGCCGTCTTCAGCGAGGGACCGGTCCTACAGGCGTTCATGGCCGATCGGGCCGTGGGCCCGCTGCGCGACGTGGCGTTCTCGATCTACTTCACCGCGGCGTTCGGGATTGGCGCGCTGTGGGCCATCGTCATCGGCAGCATCGTGGCCGGGGTCGGCTATGCACCCGCCTTCGTGGTGATGGCCGCGTCCTACGTTGCCGGCGCCATCCTGATCTCCTCCGTCCGCGACCGACCGCCGAGCGCGGCCAGTCAGGGCGCGGGAACAGGCTGAATCGCTGGCTCCCCGGGCGGCGCGGCAGCCGCAGCCTTGCGGCGGGCGTCGCGCTCGAAGTGGTTCTCCCAGTACGGTTGCCGCCCGCGGAGGAACAATCGCAGGCTGGGGCCCAGGTACAGCGGGAAGAACAGGATTCCCCAGCGTTCGTACTGCCCGACGTGGATCCGCTCATGGGCCCGCGACCTGTTCAGCGCAGCGCGATCGACGCCCACGATGACGTGGCCGAAGGTGATCGCGCCGAAGTGAAGGAACCGGGGGAGTCGAGACACCAATCCCCCGAGTCGGCCCCCACCGACCTCAAGCGTCCCATCGACGACTTCTGCCTGCGCACCCAGGGCGCACGCCAAGAGGCCGAGGGCCAGGCCGACGACGCTCGCCGGCGCTGCCCAGGCATAACGAATCAGGGAGTGGTTTCGGCTCGGCATGGGCTCGGCATGATAGCGACGACCCTCCACGCCTGCGCTCAAGGCATGAACCGGGCGGGCTAGAATCGCCACCTGGCCCCTGAACCGGAGCGCCAAGCCGATGACCACGACCCAGCCCCCGGCCGACGCCGCGACCATCGAGAACCTCCTCGTCGAGAACCGCACCTTCCCGCCGCCGCCGGCTTTCACGGCCCGCGCCATCGCCAGCGACCCGGGGATCTACGACCGCGCCGCCAGCGATGAGGGCTTCGAGGCCTTCTGGGCCGAGGAGTCGCGCCGGATCGACTGGGTCGCGCCGTGGAACCAGGTGCTCCAGTGGGAGACGCCGTTCGCCCAATGGTTCGTGGGGGGAAAGCTGAACGTCAGCGCCAACTGCCTCGACCGCCACGTGGCCAATGGCCTGGGCAACAAGGTCGCCTACTTCTGGGAGGGTGAGCCGGGGGATCAGCGGACCATCACCTACGCCGAGCTGCTGGCCGAGACGTGCCAGATGGCGAACGCCCTCCGGGAGCTGGGAGTCGGCAAGGGCGATCGGGTGGCGATCTACATGCCGATGATCCCCGAGCTGCCGGTGGCGATGCTGGCCTGCGCCCGGATCGGCGCGCCGCACAGCGTCGTCTTCGGCGGCTTCTCAGCCGATGCCCTGGCCGGACGGCTGGACGATGCGCAGTGCGTTGCGGTCATCACGGCCGATGGCGGCTATCGCAAGGGCGCTACCGTGCCCCTCAAGGACAACGCCGACGACGCCATGGGCCGCTCGCCATCGGTCCAGCACTGCATCGTCGTCCGGCGGACCGGCCAGGACGTGGGATGGATCGAGGGCCGCGACCACTGGTACCACGAGCTGGTGGCCCGCCAGCCGCACACCGCCGAGCCCGAGGTCATGGACGCCGAGGACCTGCTGTACCTGCTGTACACCAGTGGCACCACGGCCAAGCCGAAGGGGATCATGCACACCACGGCCGGCTACCTGGTGGGAACGGCCACCACCCATCGGTACATCTTCGACATCCAGCCCAACGACGTGTACTGGTGCATGGCCGATATCGGCTGGGTGACCGGCCACTCGTACATCGTGTACGGACCGCTGGCCAACGCCACCACCGGGATCATCTACGAGGGCGCCATCGACTTCCCGGACAAGGACCGATGGGCCCAGATCGCGGCCCGCTACGAGGCCACCATCCTGTACACCGCCCCGACTGCGATCCGGGCCCTCATGAAGTACGGGGCATCAGCCTTCGAGCACGATGACCTGTCGTCGCTGCGCCTGCTGGGGAGTGTTGGTGAGCCGATCAACCCCGAGGCCTGGGCCTGGTACTGGCAGCACATCGGGGGCGGGCGATGCCCGGTCGTCGACACGTGGTGGCAGACCGAGACCGGTCAAATTCTCATCACTCCGCTGCCGGGGATCACGACCCTCAAGCCTGGGAGCGCCACATTCCCATTCCCAGGCGTGAAAGCCGACGTGGTCGATGAGGCCGGGAATTCCGTGCCACTCGGCGGCGGCGGCTACCTTGTCCTGGATCGCCCGTGGCCGGCCATGCTGCGCGGCATCTACGGCGACCCCGAGCGCTACCGCCAGACCTACTGGACCCGCTACCCGGGGCGCTACTTCGCCGGCGACGGCTGCAAGCGCGACACGGAGGGCTACTTCTGGCTGCTGGGCCGAGTGGACGACGTCATGAACGTCAGCGGCCACCGGATCAGCACCACCGAGGTGGAATCGGCCCTCGTCTCCCACCCGGCGGTGGCGGAGGCCGCGGTGGTGGGCCGCTCCGACCCGGTCACCGGCCAGGCCATCTTCAGCTACGTCATCCTGCGCGCCGGCCACGAACCGTCGGACGAGCTGGGCAAGGAGCTGCGGGAGCACGTGGCCACCGTCATCGGCAAGCTGGCGCGACCCAAGCAGGTGCTGTTCACCCCGGACCTGCCGAAGACCAGATCGGGCAAGATCATGCGCCGCCTGCTGCGTGACATCGCCGAACAGCGTGTGCTGGGTGACGTGACTACGCTCGCCGACGCGGGCATCGTGGCCACCATCCGCGAGCAGTCGGGGGCCGGTGAGGACGAGTAGGATGCGTCACGCATGACCCGCCGCCCCCCCTTCTGGACGCGCTCGCGAAAGGTGATTCTGGCAGTGGTGTCCAGCGCCCTGTGGCTGGGCTACATGGTCGTCGGCCTGGCCGTCATCAACACCGTGTTCCCGACCATTGAAGGGAAGGGACCGTTCGGTGCGGCCGCCTTCGTGGGGCTCCTGAGTGGCTTCTTCGTGACCGGCTTCATCATGTGGGCCATCTCCGACTGACCCACCTAGCACCAAGGAGGAAGGGCGTGGGAGCGGGCTTCTTCTCGGACGTCGAGGAGCACATCCCGTTCGGCGGGCCTGACTCGGCGGACCGCCTTTCGTTCAAGGTGTACCAGCCGGATCGGCTCGTGCTCGGCAAGCGGATGGAGGATCACCTCCGGGTCGCGGTCTGCCTGTGGCACTCGTTCAACTGGCCCGGGTCGGACATCTTCGGATCGGGCACCTTTGATCGGCCCTGGCTGGCGGCTGGAGCGGACCCCATGGAGGCTGCGCGCACCAAGGTCAACGCCGCGTTCGAGTTCATCGCCAAGCTCGGCGCGCCGTTCTTCACGTTCCACGACCGCGACGTCGCGCCCGAAGGCGCGAGCTTCGGCGAGACGCGATCCAACCTCGAAACCATGATTGCGGGGATCGAGGCACACATGGCGCGGACTGGCGCCCGGCTGTTGTGGGGCACGGCCAACCTGTTCACCCACCCCCGATACGCCGCCGGCGCGGCCACCAACCCCGATCCGGAAGTGTTCGCGTATGCGGCGGCCCAGGTGAAGCTCATGCTCGAGGCCACCCACCGGCTGGGCGGCGAGAACTACGTGCTGTGGGGCGGCCGCGAGGGGTACGAGACGCTCCTGAACACCGATCTCGCGCGGGAAGGGGCGCAGCTGGCCCGGTTTCTCACCCTCGTCGCCGAGCACAAGGAGAAGATCGGCTTCGGAGGCACCCTGCTGATCGAGCCAAAACCCCAGGAGCCGACCAAGCACCAGTACGACTACGACACCGCCACCGTCCACGGCTTCCTGAACCGATATGACCTGGCCGATGCGTATCGGGTCAACATCGAGGTCAACCACGCCACGCTCGCCGGGCACAGCTTCCACCACGAGGTGGCCACCGCGCTGGCGCTGGGAATCTTCGGCAGCGTCGATGTCAATCGCGGCGACTATCAGAACGGCTGGGATACCGATCAGTTCCCGAACTCGGTCGAAGAGCTCGCCCTCGCGATGCACGAGATCCTTCGGGCCGGAGGCTTTGCGAGCGGCGGATTCAACTTCGACACCAAGCTGCGGCGCCAGAGCGTGGATCGGACCGATCTGTTCCATGCCCACGTCGGCGGCATGGACACCCTCGCGCGTGCTCTGCTGGTGGCCGCCGAGATGGTCGAGCGCCGCACGTTGGAGGGCGCGCGCGAAGCGCGCTACGCGGGGTGGTCGAGCTCGCTGGGTGAGGAGATCCTGTCCGGCGCGGTCTCGCTGGAGGCGCTCGCCGAGCAGGTGGCCATCGGCGCGATCGACCCGCGACCCGTTTCCGGTCGCCAGGAGCTGCTCGAGAACCTCGTGAACCAGCGCATCTGGGACACAGGCGAGGAGGCGACGGGCGGCGGCACCGGCCGTTGAGCCCCGGCCACTGAGCACGGTGAGCCACGTCCTGGGCATCGACGTTTCCACGACGGCCACCAAGGCCGTCCTGGTGGACGAGTCGGGCGCGGTCCGCGGAATCGGTCAGGCGGAGTACGGCTTCAGTACGCCTCATCCTCTGTGGAGCGAGCAGGATCCGCGCGCGTGGTGGGATGCCGCGGTGGCGGCCATCCAATCCGTGTTGGGCGCAACAGGGGTGACCGCGGATGAGGTCTCGGCGGTTGGGCTTACCGGCCAGATGCATGGTGCGGTCCTGCTGGGGGCGGATGACCGCGTACTGCGCCCGGCGATCCTTTGGAACGACCAGCGGACGGCCGCGGAGTGCGAGGCGATCCGCGGGGCCGTGGGACGGGAACGCCTGATCGAAATCACCGGCAACGATGCGCTGGCCGGCTTCACCGCACCCAAGCTGCTCTGGGTGCGGACCCATGAGCCGGAGGTGTGGGATCGGGTCGCCCACCTCTTGTTGCCCAAGGACTATGTCCGCCTCCACCTCACCGGTTCCCATGCCACCGACAAGGCCGATGGCGCGGGCACCCTCTTGTTCGACCTCGCGGCGCGAGACTGGTCGTCCGAGGTGCTGACCGCGCTCGACATCCCGCCTGGCTGGATGCCGGTCGCGCACGAGGGACCGGAGGTTACCGGCGGCATCAGCGCCGAGGCGGCCGGCGCGACGGGACTCCGAGCCGGGACGCCTGTGGTGGCCGGAGGCGGCGACCAGGCCGCAAACGCGGTGGGCGTGGGTGCAATTGCCCCGGGGACGATGGCGCTCTCGTTGGGCACGTCGGGGGTCGTCTTCGCCGCGACCGACCGTCCGGTCCGCGAGAAGGCTGGGCGAGTTCACGCGTTCTGCCATGCGGTACCTGGGCGCTGGCACATGATGTCCGTGATGCTCTCCGCCGCGGGCAGCCTGCGATGGGTCCGAGACGCACTGGCGCCCGGCGTGCCGTACGGGGAGCTGATCGATGAGGCGTCGGGCGTCCCGCCCGGCAGCGAGGGCCTGTGGTTCCTGCCCTACCTGAGCGGTGAGCGGAGCCCCCACCCGGACCCCCTGGCGCGCGGTGCCTACGTCGGACTGACCCTCGCCCATCGACGAGCGCATCTGGTCCGCGCGGTCCTCGAGGGGGTGGCCTATGGCCTGCGCGACGGTCTGAATCTCATGCTCGAGGCCGGCGTTCCGACTCCGGAGCAGATGCGCGCCTCGGGCGGTGGCACGGCCAGTCACCTGTGGCTTCAGATCCTGGCAGACGTCCTGGGTGCCGAGATAGCGACCGTCGATACCGCTGAGGGTGCGGCCTACGGGGCTGCCGTGCTGGCCGCCGTCGGCGCGGGTTGGCACCCGCGGGTCGAGGACGTCTGTGCCCGGTGGGTCACCACCACGCCGGCCGCGACACCAGGACCGGACGCCGCGGCCTACGCCGAGGGCCACCACGTGTACAGGGACCTCTACCCCGCCCTGGCGCCGTTATTCAGGCGGATGTAGGGCCTGGGCTGGGCGCGGGTCAGCCGCGGAGCTCGGCCAACTCCTTTTCGGTGACCTCCCCCGGCTTCTTGCCGAGGATGATCATGCCCAGGATCTGGTCGGTGTCGACGTCCTCCTTGCCGACGGTCCCCACCAGCCGGCCGTGGTACATGACGCTGATCCGGTCGGACAGGTCGAAGACGTCGTGGATGTCGTGGCTGATGAGGAAGATCCCGATGCCCTCGGCCTTGAGCTGCCTGATGAGACCGTGGACCTGGGCCGTCTCGGCCGGCCCGAGCGCGGCCGTCGGTTCGTCCATGATGAGGATCCGCGCGTTGAAATGGACCGCCCGCGCGATGGCCACGCCCTGGCGCTGGCCGCCGGACAGGGAGCGGACCGGAGTCGTGAACCGTTCGAACTTCGGGTTCAGGCGGCCCATGACCTTGCGGGTCGCGTCCTCCATGGCCGAGTCGTCCAGCGTCCCAACGCGTGTGGTCAGCTCGCGTCCGAGGAAGACGTTCGCCGGCGCGTCGACGTTGTCGGCCAGGGCGAGGGTCTGGTAGATGGTCTCGATCCCCAGCGCCTTGGCGTCGCGCGGGTTGGCGATCGTCTGCTCCTCGCCGTTGACGAGGATGACGCCTGAATCGGGTGGACGGGCGCCGGAAAGGGTCCGCATGAGGGTCGTCTTGCCCGCGCCGTTGCCGCCGACGATCCCCATGACTTCGCCGGGAAAGAGGTCAACCGTCACGTCATCGACCGCGTGCACGCCACCGAACGAGACACGGATGTTGCGCATCTCGACCAGGGGAACCCGCTCGGTCGCCGTCATTGCGTCACCTCCATCCGGCTAGGTCCCACGACGACGGTTCCAACTGTCCAGCCCTACCGCCACGATGAGGACGATCCCGGCCGCAATGTCCTGGTACGGCGACGACAGACCGATGTACTGGAGCCCGTAGGCGAGGGTCGCCATGACGAGGGCACCCAGGATCGCTCCCGGTATTGTCCCGATGCCCCCCGACAGCGACGTCCCGCCGATCACGGTGGCTGCGATCACGTACAGCTCGTACCCACGGCCGACGTCGAGCGAGGCGGCATTCAACCGGGCCGCCGCGACCGCACCGCTGAGCGCGCAGAGGACCCCCATCAGAACGAAGGCCTTGAGGACCGTGCGGCGGGTGTTGATGCCTGCCAGCTCGGCCGCTTCGGGGTTGCCGCCGATGGCGTAGATGTAGCGACCGAAGCGTCGTCGATTGGCGAGGAATGACACGACCAGCGCCACGATGACCAGCAGGAGAATCGGCCACGGGATCCCGGACTCGATTCTGAGCCCGCCCGGTGGAATGGAGACTCCGTGCTCCAGGGCCCAGCGCTCGGCGAGCGGCTGCGGCCAGAGGTAGCTGTTGGCGATGAAGACGAGACCAAGCGTGGCTAGGCTGCCCACGACCCAGATGAGCACCTCCGCCCATTTCGGTCGCACTGGGAAGCCGAATTTTCGGCGCTGACGCCGGCTGTAGATCAGCAGCCCCGCAATCCCGACGCACACGACGATGCCGACCACCCAGCTGAGGGTGCCTCCGATCGAACCCTGTGGCCCGCCGCCCAGGATCTGGAATGTCAGGTCGAGCCCGGCGACGCCCTGGCCGCCGGACATGATCCACACCACCCCGCGCAAGGCGAGCAGCCCGCCGAGGGTGACAATGAACGACGGGACGCCCACGTACGCGACGACGAACCCCTGGAGAGCGCCGATCAGAGCCCCGACGAGCAGCCCGATCCCGAGGGCGATGATCCAGGTGAGCGGGTGCCCGCGCCCCAGCACATCGGTCAGAATGCCGGTTCCTGTCATGAGCAGCGCATAGGTCATCGCAGTCACGCCCACGATCGATCCCACAGAGAGGTCGATGTTGCGGGACACGATGATGATGACCATGCCGGTCGAGATGATGGCCACCGAGGCGGCCTGAACCGACATGGTGACCAGGTTGGACGGCGAGAGGATGCGGCCACCGGTGATCATGCCGAATACCAGCAGCATCCCGATCAGGGCCGCCACCATGCCGAACAGACGGAGGTCGATCTCAGTCGCGGCCACGAGCCGCCGGAGGGATGGGCGGCGAGGCTCTTGGGCGGGGT
>DATKBC010000121.1:0-3073 GCA_035514415.1 Pleomorphomonadaceae bacterium
ATCGCTGCCGCCAGCGACAAGCACCGTGCCATCGGGCAGCGAGGTGGCCGTGTGATCGGTGCGGGCCTCGATCATGTTCCCGGTGGCGGTCCATGTCCCACTGCCGGGGTCGTACAGCTCGGCAGAGGACAGCATGGTGGCGAAGTTACCGCTGCTGTCGTTGGTGTAACCGCCCGCCACCAGCACCCTGCCATCGGACAGCAGCGCGGCCGTGTGGCCGATGCGCCCCTCGGCCATGCTCCCAGTGGCCGTCCAGGTCCCGCTGCTCGGGTCGTACAGCTCGGCCGTGCCCAGGCCGAAGAACTGGCCGCCGGCCACGAGCACCCGGCCATCGGCCAACAACGTGATCGTGGCCTCTGCGCGGACCCCGATCATGTTCCCGGTGGCGGTCCAGGTCCCGGTGTTGGGATCGTACAGATCGGCGGAGGACGATGAGCCGCTGCCGCCGCCCGCCACCAGCACCCTGCCATCGAGCAGCAGCGCGGCGAGGTGACCGCCGTGGCCCTCGACCATGTCCCCGGTGGCGCTCCACGACCCGCTGCTGGGATCGTAAAGTTCGGCCGCGGTCAGCGGGCCGCTGGCGCTGCCACCGCCTGCAACCAGCACTCTGCCATCGAATAGCCGTGTGGCGGTGTGACCGCCGTGGAACCCGACCATGTCCCCGGTGGCGCTCCAGGTCCCGCTGCTGGGATCGTACAGCTCGGCGGAAGTCAGTGGGCTGTCGGGGATGGGGCCGTAGCCGCCCGTCACCAAGACCGTGCCATCGAGCAGGAGTGTGAACGTCTCGCCTGTGGCCTCGATCATCTCTCCGGTGGCGGTCCATGTGGGCGCCGACGCTGCGGGTGGGGTGGGGTTCGGGCCTGACGACTCAGACGCTGCGGGCGACGGGTCCGGCGTCGGGGAGCCATCCACCCAGGGGAGCTCAATCAACCCCGATCCGACCGCGACCACCCCCGAGATCACGAGGATTGCGACCAAGGCCGCCACCAGGAGTAGCGCGGGCCGCGCCGATCGCTCCGCCGGTCGACGCATCTCCAACTGCAGGAGCGCGTAGAGGCGCTCCTCGAAACCTGGATCGACCTCGGCCGGTCCGGCATGCGTCGAGAGGCGCTCGAAGAGTCGTTCGTCGTTCATCGGTCTGCCTCCGAGTAGGCCTGACGGAATGCGTCGCGGCCCCGGGCCAGGAGTGAGGCTGTGGCGGCTTCGGTCTTGCCGAGGCTGCGCGCGACCTCGCGGACGCTGAGCTGATCCATGTAGTGCAAGACCAGAACGGCGCGCTGCAGGGCCGGAAGCAGGGCCAAGGCGTCGTCAACATCGTCCGGCAAGGTTGGCGGCGCCGACTCGGCCCGGCTCGCGCCGAGCTCCCGGGCACTGAGCGCCGCCAGGCGTCGCGTATCGCGCTCTGCCCGGCGGAAATGGTCGACGAGCTTGTGGCGAACGATACCGATCACCCACGTGGTGGCATCGGCCTGGCCCCGAAATCGGCCGTAACTGCGCACCGCCTCGACAAAGGCTTCTTGGGTCAGTTCCTCCGCCAGCTCGGGATTGCGCCCACAGCGGTGGAACAGGTAGCCGTAGACGGTCGGCAGGCTGCGGTCATACCAGGCGCGGAACGCGATCTCATCCGCGAATACGGCCCCCAACTCGGACCGAGCCCCGTTTATCGCGGTCGGCGGTCGCACGCTGCTGTCGGCCTCGAATGGCATCTACAGGTTAGTCGTTCGAGAACCCCGAAATCGATCGTTGCGGTTTCTCGTCGCGACCCCTTAGCTCCCCGACGGCCTCCCGACGGGTACCGCGGCCCGAAACCTCACAATGTCAGCGGGGACGATCGTCCCGCGCCAGGACTCGCTTGCGCATCCGAATCGCGTTGGGGGTGACCTCGACCAGCTCGTCTGCGGCGATGAACTCGATGGCCGACTCCAGGGTCATCGGCCGTGGAGGCGTCAGCCGCAGCGAGTCCTCGGGGCCGTGGGAGCGGACGTTGGAGAGCTTCTTCTCCTTGGTGGCGTTGACGTCCATGTCGCCGCTCCGGGCGTTCTCGCCCACGATCATCCCTTCGTAGACCTCCTCTCCCGCGCCGATCAGGAGCTCCGAGCGCTCTTGGAGATTGAACAGCGCATAGGCGGTCGACCAGCCGGCTCGGTCGGCCACCAGCACGCCGTTGGTGCGGTGGGTCACCTCTCCGGCCAACGGTCCGTAGCCCTCCCCGATCTGGTGCAGGAGCGCGGTTCCGCGCGTCTCGGTCAGCAGCTGGCCGCGGTACCCGATTAGGCCGCGGGTCGGGATGATGTACTCGAGGCGGACGCGGCCATCCGCGTCGGTTGTCATCTGCTCCAGGCGGGCCTGGCGGGCCGCCAGCGCGGTCTGGACCGCACCGATGTAGTCGGGCGGGATGTCAACCGTGATGCGCTCGTAGGGCTCCTCGGTCTTCCCGTCGACCTCGCGGAGGATGACCTCCGGGCGGCTCACGGTCAGCTCATAGCCCTCGCGCCGCATCTGCTCGATCAGGACCGCGAGCTGGAGCTCACCGCGGCCTCGGACTTCGAACACGTCCTCGGTGGCGGTCGGCGCGAATTCGATCGAGACGTTGCCCAACACCTCCTTCTCGAGGCGGGATCGGATGTGTCGCGTGGTCAGCAGCTTGCCGTGCCGGCCTGCGAGCGGCGAGGTATTCACCCCAAAGGTCACTCGCAGCGTCGGAGCGTCCACGTCAAGCCGCGGGAGAGGTCTGGGGTCGGCGGGATCGGTCAGGGTGTCGCCGATGGTGACCTCTGGCAGACCCGCCACCGACACGATGTCGCCTGGTCCGGCCTGGGCGATGTCAACCCGGTCGATCCCGTGTGCCGTCTGGAGGGCGGTCACCGAGCCGGTGAGGGTGACGGTCCGGCCGGGCTCGACCGCGCCGGCGGTATCGGCGGCTTCTTCGCGAACGATGGCGATCCGCTGGCCGGTTCGAATCGTCCCGTTGCGGATGCGGCCGACAGCCATCCGTCCGACGTAGTCATTGGCCGAGAGGTTGGTCACGAGCAGCTGGAGCGGATGCCCATCGGTGTAAGTCGGTGGTGGGGTG
>DATKBC010000122.1:0-2030 GCA_035514415.1 Pleomorphomonadaceae bacterium
CGGGCGGCGGCCGCGGTGCGCACGTTCGCCTTGACCGAGATGTACATCCCGATCACCCCGGAGGCCATGGAGCACAGGGCCCCGACGAAGAACGCGACCGCGGTCATGACGCCCAGCTGGGCACCGAAGACGTCGGTGTCCGCCACCTCGGCCGTTTCGACCACACCGATGACCAGGCCGATGATGACCGCCCCAACGACCGCCAGCACGAGGATGGTCAGGTACTGGCGGCGGATGAAGGCGACCGCCCCCTCCAGGATCATGCCTGCCACATCCTCCATGGCCGCCGTCCCCGTATCCCGGCGCAGGACATCGCGGGCGAGGTAGACCGCAAAGGCGACCGCGGCCAGGCCGGCGACAGGAATCACCCAGGTGATGGGCTGAATCGGCATGGGTCCTCCGTGGGGGGTCGGGCGACGGCGCCGGATGGTAGCGCGGGCTCGTTCGCAGGGTCAACCGCGTTATGCTTTCGCCCGTTTGACCTACGTGCAGCCGACCGCGGGACCAACCGGCGCCGACCGTTCCGCGGCGCGGCGGGCTGGCGGCTGCCTGCTCGAGATCGTGGAAACGGTGGTCCTGACCGCGGTCATCTACCTCGTCATTCACAACTTCGTGGCCCAGCCGTTCGAGGTCGAGCAGAACTCCATGGTGGCCACCATCCAGCCGGGCGACTACGTCCTGATCGACAAGCTCACCCCGCGCTGGGACGACTTCTCGCGAGGGGACGTGGTGGTCTTCAACCCGCCCGATGGCTACGAGCAGAGTGGGGTCCCGTTCATCAAGCGCGTCATCGGCCTGCCCGGCGAGACGGTTGTGCTCGAGAACGGCGCGGTCTTCGTCCAGCCGCCCGGTGGGGTGCCGGTGCGCCTCGACGAGCCATACCTGGTCACCGGCGTGGACGGAACTCCGGCTCCCACCCTGCCCCGCGACGCCCAGGGCACGACCGAGTGGATCGTTCCCGACGGGCATTACTTCGTGATGGGCGACAATCGCCCCGACAGTCAGGATTCCCGCTTCTTCGGGCCCATCGAGCGCGACCTGATCGTGGGACGCGCTTTCGTGCGCTACTTCCCGCTGGATCGGATCACGCTGTTCGACTCACCGCCCTACCCGGGCCTGGAGGCGACCGTGTCGGGCGACGGATCAGTCTGGGCGTATCAGCCGCGTGGCGGCTCGTCGGCCATGACCCAGGTGTCGATCGCCCGCTCGTAGTCGACCACGGACCCGGCGTCGAACCACAGGGCCAGCTCCGTGTCGGCGGTTTCCGGAGCGTCGGATGCGTGGATGAGGTTGCGCAGCCCGCTCACGCCGAGGTCGCCGCGGATCGTGCCCGGTTCCGCCTGGTTGGGCATCGTCGCTCCGACGAGGCGCCGCACGATGGCCACCGCGTCCGGCCCGGCCACCGCGATGGCGGCCACCGGCCCAGAGGTGATGAACTCCACCAGCTCGGGGTAGAAGTGCTTCCCGGCGTGGATGGCGTAGTGGCGCTCGGCCATGTCGCGGGGCACCAACAGCAAGCGCAGGCCGACGACCTTGAGACCCTTGCGCTCCAGCCGGCCGAGGATCTCGCCCACCAGCCCGCGCTGAACCCCATCCGGCTTGACCAGGACCAGCGTGCGCTCCATGACGGTGGGCTCTCTCCTGAGGCGCGAGCTAGGTCCGAGCGGCCCGGTCGTAGGCGGCGGCTGCCTCGCGCTCCCGTCCCGCCGCGCGGAGAAGGTCGCCGTACAGTACCAGACGCTCGGCGCTGGGCCGGGTCCCCAGATTGGGCTCCAACAGGACCAACCCGGCCGCCGCGATCCGGGGGTCGCGCCGCAGGGCCAGGGTCAGCTCCCGGTCCCCGGTTGCCAGGTCATTCTCCCCGTAGGCGATGGCCGCCGCGCCCAGCCGATCCTCTGCCGGCGACTCCTCGGGCCCGGCGCTGGGACTGGGTCCGGCCCACGATGGATTCGGCCACTCCAGCCGGCTCGGGGCGCCGCGGCGCAGACGCCACGCCTCGTCCGCGCCAACCGCGTTGACGACCCGTTCGA
>DATKBC010000123.1:0-7043 GCA_035514415.1 Pleomorphomonadaceae bacterium
GATGTCATCCAAGGACGAGGTCATTCGGCAGGATGTTCGAGACCTGCACGGTCTCGGCTACGCCCAGGAGCTCCTGCGCTCCATGGGCGGATTCAGCAACTTCGCCATCAGCTTCTCGATCATCTCGATCCTGACTGGCGCGGTCATCCTCTTCAACTATGGCCTCACCCTGGCGGGTCCGGCGTCGGTCGGCCTGGGCTGGCCGCTGGTCACATTCTTCACCCTGATGATCGCCGCCACCATGGCGGAGGTCGCATCGGCGTACCCAACCGCGGGCGGGCTGTACTACTGGGCCAGCAAGCTTCGGAACAAGGACTGGGGCTGGTGGACCGCCTGGCTGAACCTCGGTGGCCAGATCTCGATCGTGGCCGGCATCAACTACGCGGCCGCGTATTACATCTCGGCCACCATCCTGGGGCCCTTGTTTGGATTCGACCCCAATCTGGAGACGCTGGGCATCCTGAACGCGATCTGGGTCACGGGCGCCCTCATCGCGATTGAGATCGTGTTCAACGTGGCGGGGACCCGGGTTGTGGCGCTGATGAACGACATCTCGGTGTGGTGGCACATCTTCTTCGTAGCCGCAATTGCGCTGGCCCTGTACACGTTGGGGACGCAGCCCATCCACGACCTGGGTTTCCTGTTCACGGTCGACCCGGGCGTCGACGCCGAAGGGGTGCCGTGGGAGGCGATCGTTCCGTTCGGGATCGCTGGGGCCTTCGCCCTGAGCCTGCTCCAGTCGCAGTGGACGTACACGGGCTATGACGCGTCGGCCCACGTGGCCGAGGAGACGGTCTACGCCCGCCGCGGGTCGGCGTGGGGCGTGTTCCTGTCGGTGGCCGTATCGGCCGTGGCGGGCTACGTCGTCCTGACCGCCCTGACCCTGAAGATGACGAACCCGGCCGACGTCCTGGCCAATAGCACGGGTGGAGGTGGAGTCGCGTACATCCTGGAGTCGAACCTCGGCGCCGGCCTCGGTCAGCTCGGGGGTCTGCTCGCCGCTGGCATCGCGGTGGCCATGACCTTCTGTGGCTTCTCGTCCATCGCCTCGGCCGGCCGCATGCTCTTCGCATTCAGCCGCGACGACGGCGTGCCGGGCAGCCGCTGGCTGAAGAAGGTCAGTCATCGGTGGCGGACGCCGAGCAACTCGGTCATCGCCATCAGCGTTCTGAGCTGGCTGCTGATCGTGCTCATCTACGTCCTCGTCAAACTCGCCGGCGGTGACCCGTTCTTCCTGATCGCCGGCATCACCGGGGTCAGCACCGTCCTGCTGTACTGGGCCTACGGCGTGTGCATCGGTCTGGGGCTGTGGGGAGACCAGTCCTGGCGTGATAAGCAGACGTGGAGTCTCGGCCGCTGGAGCCGACCGCTGGCGGTCCTGTCGGTGATCTGGATCATCCTGATCAGCCCGCTGTTCCTCTTTCCCTATGTCCTGAACCCGGCAGCGCTGGTGACGGTGGGCGGCTTCCTGGTCTTCCTGCTCCTCTACTACCTCGTGTGGGCCCGACGCCGGTTCGCCGGCCCCGTCCCGCAGGGATCGACCGAGGAGCTTGAGGCCATCGAGCGCGAGTTCGAAGACGCGGCGCGCCAGATGGCGTGACGCGGGCATACCCCAGACCACGATCCACGCTGCGGGCCGGCCGGGCGATCCGGCCGGCCCGTTTCGTGACCGGAGGAGCCATGGCCAAGACCGATAGCCACCCCAAGCGCGAGCAGCTGGCAGCAGGCATCCGCGACGGACGGATTGACACCCTTATCGTCGCGCTGACCGACATGCAGGGCCGGCTGATGGGCAAGCGGGTCCAGGGCCAGGCGTTCCTGAACGGCGCCATCGACCACGGGGCCCACTTCTGCACGTACCTGCTGGGCACCGACATGGAGATGAACACGCCCGACGGGTTTGCCCTCATGAACTGGGAGACCGGCTACGGCGACTGGATTGCCGAACCGGTGTGGGACACCTACCGGGAGGTCCCGTGGCTGGAAAAGACCGCCATCGTCCTGTCCGACACGGTGGACCACCACGGCCACGAGATCCCCATCTCCCCGCGCACGATCCTGAAGAAGGTCGTGGACCGCGCGGCGGGTCACGGCTATCGGGTCATGGCCGGCTCGGAGTTCGAGTACTACCTGCTGACCGATACCTATGAGCAGGCGCACGCCAAGGGCTACGTCGACCTCGAGCGATTCGGCTATTACAACGAGGACTACCACCTCCTCCAGGCCACCAAGGGCGAGCCGATCCACGGGCGCCTGCGCAACCTCATGACCGAGGCCGGGATACCGGTCGAGTTCAGCAAGGGGGAGGCTGCCCCGGGCCAGCACGAGGTCAACATCCACTACTGCGACGTGCTGGAGATGTCCGACAAGTCGGTGCTCTTCAAGCACGGAGCGAAGGAGATCGCGTGGCTGAACGGCTACGGGCTGACGTTCATGGCCAAGCCGGACCACACCTGGACCGGCTCCAGCGGCCACCTCCACATGTCGCTCTGGGACAAGACTGCGAAGAAGCCGCTGTTCCACGATCCGAAGGCCGAGTCCTACGGGATGTCGAAGACCATGCGCCACTTCCTGGGCGGGATGATGAAGTACGCCCGAGAGCTGGCCATCTTCTGGGCCTGGAACGTGAACTCCTACAAGCGCTACGCGGTGGCGTCCTGGGCCCCGGTCAACGTGGTCTGGGGACGCGACAACCGGACGACCGGCTTCCGGATCGTCGGCGACGAGGCGGGGCTTCACATCGAGGACCGCTTCCCGGGCGGGGACATGAACCCGTACCTGACCTACGCGGCCGTGGTTGGCGCCGGGCTGCTGGGCATCGAGCGCGAGATCGAGCCTCCGAAGGAGTACAAGGGCAACGGGTACGTGGCCACCGGCTGCGACCGCATGCCCCGGGCGCTCCACGAGGCAATCCGCGAGCTGGAGGCGAGCAAGGCGGCGGTGGACATCTTCGGAGCCGATGTCGTGGCTCACTACCTCAACGCGGCGCGGGTCGAGCAGGAGACCTACGACGCCGTCGTCCATCCGTGGGACCGCGAGCGCTACCTGGAGCGTGGCTAGCTCCACCTATGCGCCTCCAGGACAAGGTCGCGATCATCACCGGGGCCGGCAGCGGGATGGGCCGCGTGGCGGCCCAGATGTTCGCGGCGGAGGGCGCGAAGGTCCTGGTCGCCGAATACGACGAGAAGGCGGGAGCCGAGACCGCAGCCCTGGTTCGGGCAGCCGGCGGCGAGGCCACGTTCGTCCAGACTGACGTTTCCAGTGAGTCCGATGCGGCCGCCATGGTGGCGGCCGCCAGGGATCGGTACGGCAGGGTCGACGTCCTGTACAACAACGCGGGGGTGATGCCCGAGCTCGACCATTCGGTGGTGGACACCGACGTCGCCACCTGGGACCAGGTGATGGCGATCAACGTGCGCGGCGTGTTCCTGGGCTGCAAGTACGCGATTCCGCACATGGTTGAGCAGGGGTCCGGATCGGTCATCAACATCAGCTCGTTCGTGGCCCTCCTCGGGTGCTCGGTGCCGCAGGACGCGTACACCGCCTCCAAGGGAGCGGTCCTGAGCCTGACCCGATCGCTGGCGGTTCAGTTCGGGCCGCATGGTGTGCGCTCCAATGCCATCTGCCCCGGACCGATCGAAACGCCGATGCTGATGGACTGGCTGGTCAAGGACGAGGCGGCCCGAGAAAAGCGGTTGGTGCGCAACCCCACCGGCCGGTTCGGCAAGCCCGAGGAGATCGTCCACGTGGCGATTTACCTCGCTTCGGACGAATCGCGCTGGACCAACGGCGCGCATTTCGTCATCGACGGCGGGATCAGCGTCAACTACTTCTGAGCCGGTCCGCAGTCGCCCCACGCATCCATCGGCCAAGTTGGCAACCGTGGGTGGCCGGGGTAGGCGTCCAGAGCATTTTTCCGCTCGGGAAGGGCCCGAAAGACGCAGGCCAGGGGCCCATCCGTCCGCCTTGACCGCCCACAGTGGCCGATACATGCGCCCGGCGCATCGGGAGCCGCTCGAGGTACCCGCCGAGGCCGGCAGAACTCTCACACAGGGCATCGAGAGGCACCGGGGATATACTCGGATGACTTTCCCGATGCGCTTCGAGGTCCCCGCACATGACGACTGATACGACGACGCGCGCTGACGCTGAGCCGATCCTGGGCACGGTTCAGATGATCATCGGCGGCGAGCACGTTGACGCCGCCGACGGGCAGACCTTCGACGTCGTGAATCCCGCTACCTCTGAACTCCTCGCCCGCGCCCCGCTGGGCGGCGCGGAGGACGTCAACCGGGCGGTCGTGGCCGCTCAGAAGGCCCTCGACGAACCCAAGGGCTTTTCGTCATGGTCGGCCGCCAAGCGCGGCCGCGCGCTTCAGAAGCTGAGCAACCTGGCCAAGGACCACATCGAGGAGCTGGCCCAGCTGGAGAGCCGGAACGTGGGCAAGCCCATCGCCGGCGCGCGGGGCGAGGCTCTGGCCGTCAGCCTCGTATTCGAGTACTACGCCGGCGCCGCCAACAAACACTTCGGCGAGACCATCCCGACCTCCCGGCCGGGGCTCGACTTCACGATTCGAGAGCCGATCGGGGTGGTGGGCCTGATCGTGCCGTGGAACTTCCCCATGAACATGGCGAGCTGGAAGCTGGGGCCGGCGCTGGCCACCGGCAACGCCTGCATCCTGAAGCCGGCGTCGTACACCCCCCTGACCGCCATCCGGATCGCCGAGCTGGCGCTGGAAGCCGGCTTCCCACCGGGAATCGTCAACGTCGTGACCGGTCCCGGCGGAACCGCCGGCGCGGCCATCGCGGCTCATCCGGGCGTCGGCAAGGTGGCCTTCACCGGGGAGACGACGACCGGGCAGGAGATCCTGCGCCTGGCGGCCGGCAACGTGAAGAAGGTGAGCCTGGAGCTGGGCGGAAAGTCGCCCAACATCGTGTTCGCTGACGCGGACCTGGAGAAGTTTGCCCGCGAGTCGCCCTACGCCGTGTTCGACAACGCCGGCCAAGACTGCACGGCCCGCAGCCGGATCTTCGTCGAGGCATCGGTCCACGATCGGGTCGTGGAGCTCTTCACCGAAGCGACCCGTAACCTCAAGGTCGGCGATCCCGCAGACGAGAAGACCGAGATGGGCAGCCTGGTCAGCCAGCGCCAGCGCGAACGGGTCGTGGACTACATCGAGGCCGGTCGCGAGGAGGGCGCGGAGCTGGTCTACGGCGGTGAGCCGCCCAGCGGCGATCCATTCGACGCCGGCGCCTACCTCATGCCGACCATCTTCGACGGCGCTCGGACGGACATGCGCATCGTGCGCGAGGAGATCTTCGGCCCGGTCGTGGCGGTCATTCCCTTCTCCGACGAGGCCGAGGCGGTTCGTCTGGCCAACGACACGCCGTATGGGCTGTCGGGATCGGTCTGGAGCCGCGACATCGGCAAGGCGATCCGGGTCGCGAAGGGGGTGCGGGCCGGGGTCATATCGGTCAACACCAACAACAGCGTCCACACCGAGGCGCCGTTCGGCGGTTACAAGATGTCCGGCATGGGGCGCGAGCTGGGGATGCACGCGCTGGACATGTACACCGAGGTCAAGAACGTCTTCGTCGACCTGACCTGACCGATGCCGACGCAGACGCAGACGCAGACGGCGAAACGAGCCCCCCGCCGCAAACGACCCCTCGCCGTCGCGCCCGCGCCCTTCGAGCTGCCCGTCCCGTCACCCGCCCGACCCCTGACCGCTCGTCGGTTTGCGGCCCTGGTGGCCGGCAAGGCGGCCGCGATCGCGACGCGCGCCACCGGCCGCGGCGGCGGGACGTCGCTGCCCGGGATGGTGGCGCGACGGATCGACCCGGAGATCCTGGAGGCACTGGTCGGCGAGCGCGACATCCCGGTGCTCGTCATCACCGGCAGCAATGGCAAGACCACCACCGCCCGCTTCACGGCCGCTATCCTCCGCGCCGCGGGGCTGCCCGTGGCCCACAATCAGGCCGGCGCCAACTTGGTCCAGGGCGTGACCTCGATCGCGATCGCGGCGTCCAACCTTCGGGGTCGCGTACCGGCCACGATCATGCTCAGCGAGGTGGACGAGGGGGCCCTGCCGCAGATCGCGCAGGAGATCCAGCCCCGCGCGCTGCTCGTCACCAACCTGTTCCGGGACCAGCTTGACCGCTACGGCGAGATCTATGCCGTGGCCGACACGTTCGAGACGGTCGCCGCGGCGCTGCCGCCCGAGAGCGTGCTGGTCGTCAACGCTGATGACCCGATCGTGGCCGGGCTGGCTTCCGCACGAAAGGGCCCGCGGGTGACGTTTGGCCTGGATCTCCCCGCCTCCACCGATGCCATCAGCCGCGCGGCGGACACCATCCGCTGTCCGAGGTGCCGCGCCGATCTCAAATACAAGCGGGTGTATCTCTCCCACATGGGCCAGTGGCGATGCCCCGCCTGCCGCCTGGCCCGACCCCGGCTCGACGTGGCGGTGACGGCCCTCGAGGTCCGTGGCCTGGCGGAAACACGCGTGACGCTCCGCACGCCCGCTGGCGAGCTGCACCTGTCGATCCCGCAGTCCGGCGTCCACGTCGCCTATGACGCGGCCGGGGCGGTGGCCCTGGCTGTCGGCCTGGGCGTTCGCACCGACCACGTCCCCGAGGCGCTGGCGTCAGTTGGCCCGGCCTTCGGCCGGTTGGAGCGCATCAGCGGCGACGGCCACCAGATCGTGCTGGGCTTCGCCAAGAACCCCACCTCGTACAACACCACCCTGCGCGCGCTGGCCACGGAGGACCTCCCGAAGGAGCTGCTCATCGCGGTCAGCAACACGCTGGTGGACGGCGAGGACTTCGCCTGGTTGTGGGACGTCGACTTCGAGAGCGCTGTCGACCGGATCGAGCACGCCACGGTCTCCGGGCTGCGCTCCGACGAGATCGCCAACCGCCTGAAGTACGCGGGCACGGATCCGAGCTTGATGACCGTGGTTCCCGAACGCGTCCCCGCCCTGGACGCGGCCCTGGCGCGGGTCCGGCCGGGCGGCACCCTCACGATCCTGGCCAGCTACACGC
>DATKBC010000124.1:0-14527 GCA_035514415.1 Pleomorphomonadaceae bacterium
CCCGGGTCAGAGGGCCTGGAGATAGAGGCTCAGGACCGAGAACACGACCCACAGGCCGGCCAGGACGATGGTCAGACGGAACAGGGTGCGCTCGATCCCGCGTCGGCTCCGATAGGCGGTGACCTCGCCGCCGAAGGCGCCACCCACCCCCGCGCCGCGCTGCTGGAGCAGGATGGCGACGGTGAGGGAAACGGCCAGGATGGATTGAACGAGCGCCAGCGGGGTCACGGGCCGCGAAGTATAGAGCAGCTCATCGGGCTCCGGCCTCGGCCAGCAGACTGCGGCCGGTCATGGTCGGGGGAGGGTCGATGCCGAGCATGGCGCAGAGTGTGGGCGCCACGTCGGCCAGGGTTCCGTCCCGAAGCCGGGCATTGCGCCATGGCTCCCCTACCAGAACCAACGGCACGTCCGCGGTGGTATGCGCCGTGTGGGGCTGGCCGTCCGCGTCACGCATTCGTTCCACGTTGCCGTGGTCGGCAGTGATGACCAGCGCCCCGCCGGCGGCAAGCACGGCGGCCACGACCCGGGTCATGCAGGCATCGATGACCGCCAGCGCCGCCAGCGCCGCGTCCCAGTTGCCGGTGTGGCCGACCATGTCCGGGTTGGCATAGTTCATGACGATGAACGCGTAGTCGCCGCTTCCAACGGCTGCCTCGAGGCGTTCGGTGATCTCCTCGGCGCTCATTTCCGGCGCGAGGTCATAGGTCGGCACGTCGCGCCGCGAGGGAACGAGGACCCGGTCCTCCCCCGGGAACGGGTCTTCGATGCCGCCGTTGAAGAAGTAGGTCACGTGCGCGTACTTCTCCGTCTCGGCCAGGTGCAGCTGCCTGAGCCCGAGGCGCGACAGATGAGCGCTCAGGGTGTCGACCACCTGCGGCGGGAACGCCACCTGGACCGGGAGCTCATCGGGGGCCTGGTATTGGGTCAAGGTCGTGACCAACGTCTCGTTGGGCATCGGCCCGCGGTCGAATCGGGAGAATTCGGGAAGCGCCAGGGCCTGGGTCAGCTGACGAGCCCGATCGGCGCGGAAGTTCAGGTGGACGACCGCATCCCCGTCGCCCATGCGGGCGCCGGGCACGACGACGGTAGGCTCGATGAACTCATCCCCGATCCCCGCCGCATAGGCCGAGGAAATCGTTGCCGGCCCGTCGGCGGCGATTGATCCCGTCCCGTGCACGATGCCGTCGAAGGCGCGCTTGGTCCGATCCCACCGTGCGTCGCGGTCCATGGCCCAGAACCGACCGGAGACGGTGGCCAGCGTCGCCCGACCCGCCAGCCGCTGGAGAAGCGCCGGGAGCAGGGCAGCCGCCGAGCGCGGTGGCGTGTCGCGCCCATCGGTGAAGGCATGCAGCAGCACCCGGTCAGGACCCAGCCCCGACCGATGCGCGAGCTCGGCCATGGCGACCAGGTGATCGTCGAAGGCGTGGATCCCGCCCGGACCGATGAGCCCGAGCAGGTGGAGTCGGGCCCCATGACCGGCCGCGTGCCGGCAGGCGGCAACCAGGGCCGGGTTCTCGTAGAACGACCCGTCGGCGATGGCCCGGTTGATGCGAGGGAGATCCTGGAGGACGGGGAAGCCGGCCCCCAGGTTGAGGTGGCCGACCTCGCTGTTCCCCATCTGACCGGGCGGCAGGCCAACCGCCTCCCCTGCCGCTGCCAGCTGGCAATGGGGCCACTCGGCCAGGAGCCGATGCCAGGTCGGCATCGGCGCCGCAGCCACCGCGTCGACCGAAAAGTCGTCACCGATCCCGAACCCGTCGAGGACGCACAGAACGACCGGACGGACCGCCGCCTCCACGGGTCGAGCGTGGTCCTCAGCCCGCCGCCTGGACGATGGCGGCGAAGCCGGCCGGGTCCAGCGAGGCGCCGCCAACCAGCGCCCCGTCGACGTCAGGCTGCGCGACGTACGACTCCGTCATCCCGGGCGCGACGCTGCCTCCGTACAGGATCCGGACCGTGTCGGCGGCATCTGGATCGGTCTCGCGCAGCAGCGTCCTGATCAGCGAGGCGGCGGCTTGCGCATCGGCCGCGGAGGCGGCGTCACCGGTGCCGATGGCCCACACCGGCTCATAGGCGACGACCAGGCCGCTCCCCGCCAGCCGGTCAAGCCGGGAGATGGCGGCGCGGAGCTGGCGCTCGATGACCTGCTCGGTCGCACCCTGCCTCCGCTCTTCGAGGCTCTCGCCGATCGCCGCGATCGGGACCAGCCGGTGTGCCACCGCGCTGGCCACCTTGGCCGCCACCGCCTCGTCCGCCTCGCCGGCGTATCGGCGGCGCTCCGAGTGGCCCACGATGACGTAGCCGGCCACCCCGGCCAGCATGAGCGGGGAGATCTCGCCGGTGAAGGCACCGGACTCCTCGGCATGCATGGTCTGGGCGCCGACCCCCACCGAAGTACCCCGCAACGCGGCGGCCACCTCGACCAGCCAGATGCCCGGCGGGCAGACCACGACCTCGGCCCGGGATCCTTTCGTGGCCTCCGCTACGGCCTGCGCCAGGGCAACCGCTGCCCGGCGGTCGGACGGATGCATCTTCCAGTTGCCGGCCACCAGGGGCCGCCGATCAGCGGAGGTCACCGTCCCCGCCGGCCAGGCTGCCGTCCTGCCTCTGCCGCCAGCTGCTCGAGGCGGCGCAGACGGTGGTGGACCGCCGAGCGCCCCAGCTCCAGGCCCCCGGCCAACGCCTCGAGATCGGCCTCCGGATGCGCGCGTCGCGCGTCGGCGACGGCACGCAGGCCAGGCGTCAGCTGGTCGAGCCGCCCTGTCTCCTCCAGCCGCTCGATGGCGCGGACCTGGCGTTCGGCGGCGTGCACCGTCCGGTTGACGTTGGCCGCCTCCGCGTTCAGCAGCCGGTTGAGCCGGTTCTGGACGTCGCGGCCAACCTGCTCCGCCTCGAAGTCGAGCAGGGCGCCGTGGGCGCCGGTCAGCTGGAGCAGGGTCGCCACCTCGTCCCGACCCTTCAGGTACACCACGGCTCGGCCGCGGCGCTCGAACTCCGCGACCCGGATCCCGCTGGTGGCCAGCCGGCGGCGCAGACGTCGAGCGCGGGCACGGTTCCGGAACACGAATTCGACGTGCGGACCGGTGGTGGAGAACGACAGCGATCCGCTGCCCAGGACCACGCCCCGCAGGAACGCCCGCCGGTCGCAGGCTGCGGCCGATGCCCAGCGCCACTCCCCGCCTCGCCGCGGCGCCGGAACCGCCAGGTGGTGACGTGTCCCCGACCCTCGATCCATGCGGCTGGTGACGGCCCGGCCCGCGGTCAGCCGCATCGCGACTCGGGCGGTGGATGGATCCAGGGTCCGGATGGCGTCGCCGTCCTGGAAGCGGAGGCCTTCCAGCTCGGCCCGGCGGCAGCAGGCCCGAGCGGGCTCAATTCGGGCCAGCTCGCCCTTCACGTCTCGTGCGAGCCGCATCGGGCGTCAGCTGGCGTTGGCTATCGGTCGCCGGATGCGCAGTCGCTGGCGGGCGGGGCGGTCCTCCTGGAGCAGCCGGAGGAGGATCGCCGCAAGCTTGTCGGGGTCATGATGGTGAGCGTTCTGGTCGTCGATGAGGTCGTCCTCGACCACGACCACGGGGAGCTCCTCGAGCTGGCGGCTGTCGAGCTGAACCGGCTCTCCCTGCCAGCCCGCCGGGCTGCGAGCGGATCGGTTCCGGTTCAGGAGGACGATGTCGACCAGCTGGTCGCCAACGTGGTCGAACAAGGTCGTCAGGTGCCGCGAGGCGGTGAAGCCGCCGGTCTCACCGGGCTGCGTCGCCACGTTGCACACGTATACCCGGAGCCCCTCGGCCGCGGACAGCGCGTCGTGGATGTCGCTGATCAGCAGGTTGGGCATGACGCTCGAGTACAGGCTGCCGGGCCCGATGACGATCAGATCGGCTTCCAGGATGCGCTCCAGCGCCTCCGGGTTGGCCCGGACATCGGCCGGATCGATCTCGACCCGGGCGATGGCCTCGGTTGCCCGGGTCACGGCGGCCTGCCCGTGGATGACCCGGCCCGACTTCAGGTGCGCGGTCAGGTTGAGCGGCACGCTGGTGGCGGGCAGGACCTGGCCACGCACCGCCAGCACGCGATTCGACTCCCGCACGGCCTCGTCAAAGTCCCCGGTCACGGCGGTCATGGCCGCGATGAACAGGTTCCCGAAGGCGTGGTCGTCGAGGCCCGACCCAGGGGGAAATCGGTACTGCATGAGCTGGGTCATCAACGGTTCGGCATCCGCCAGGGCAGCGATGCAGTTCCGGATGTCGCCGGGGGGCACGATGCCAAGCTGCTGTCGCAGCCGGCCGCTGCTGCCTCCGTCATCGGCGACGGCCACCACGGCGGTGATGTTGGCCGAGTACGCCTTGAGCCCGCGGAGCAGGGTCGAAAGCCCGGTTCCCCCGCCCAGGGCCACGATCCGCGGTCCCCGGGCCAGGTAGCGCTTGGTGTACAGCACCTCCATCACCGAGTCGCCGCGGGCGACGAAGGGAGACACCACGCTGCGCATGAGCTTCCACAGCCCGAAGCCGGTGAGCCCCACCCCCACCGCCAGCACGATGGCTGCCCGGATCGGCCGCTCGAGCCCGGCGCCGAGGAGTAGGGCGATATCCGGAAAGTCGAGGATGAACTCGCGGTAGATCTCGATGAGGAGGATGGCCGCACCCAGGGCCAGGATGGTGAGGCCCAGCAGCACCGCCCCCATCCAGCGCTTGATATGCATGCCCGGGTACAGCCAGCGGGGCAGGCGGGGTGTCCTCATCGGCGGCGGAGCTCCCGATGCATGACCGATACCGATGCGCCCTCCAGCTCGCCCAGCCGGCCGGCGAGCTCCTCGGCCAGCGCGATCGAGCGGTGGTAGCCCCCCGTGCAGCCCAGCGCCACGGTCAGTCGCTCGCGGCCGGCCGCCCGATAGGCGGGCACGGTCAGCTCCAGAAGCTGGACGACGAGGTCCAGGAAGCGTTCGGCCTGCGGCTGCTCGAGGACGAATCGCCGGACCGGCGCCGAGAGACCGGACAGCGGCTGGAGGTCAGGCACCCAGAACGGGTTGGTCAGGAATCGAACGTCGAACACGAGGTCCGCCTTGTGCGGAAGCCCGAACTTGAAGCCGAAGGTCACGATTTCCACGTCGAGCTGCTCGGCGGGCGCTGGCGTCGGGCGGGCGGGCGTCGGGGGCGTGGTGGGCACGCTCGTCGAGCGCCGCGGCCCAGAGCGCCGCGTCGAGCGATCTGCCGGAGCCACCGAAGTCCGCCGGGACGACACCGTTCCGAGTATAGCCGTCACGTGCGCGAATCCCGCCGGGGCGCAGGTCCAAGGCCGGCCAGCAGACCCTCGATCGTGGCCGCGGCGGATGCCCGCAGGGCGTCGAGGTCGTAGCCACCTTCCAGGGTCAGCGCCACGCCCCGCAGTCCGAGCCGACGGGCCAGCTTCCCGATCTCGAGCGCCACCGCCCGGAAGCCCTTGCTGGTCACCATCATGCCGGCCAGCGGGTCGTCAAGATGGGCGTCGAACCCCGCCGACACGAAGATGGCCGCCGGCGCGAAGGCTTCCACCGCCGGCAGAATCGTGTCCCGCCAGGCGTTGACGAATGCCTCGTCGCCACTCCCCGCCTCCAGGGGGACGTTCACCACCGTGTCACCACCCTCGCCCGCACTTCCGGTCCCCGGATACCACGGGTATTGGTGGGTGGAGCCATAGAACGTGTCCGGATCGGCTCCTACGAGCGACTGGGTGCCGTCGCCGTGGTGGACGTCCCAGTCGAGGATGGCAACCCGGCGAGCCAGGCCCGACGCCTGCACCGAGGCGGCCGCGACCGCAACGTTGTTCAGGATGCAGAACCCCTTGCCCTGATCGCGATGGGCGTGGTGGCCCGGTGGTCGGATGGCCGCAAACGCGACGTCCGCCTCCCCGGACACGACGGCCGCGGCCGCGGCGGTGGCCAGCCCGGCTGCTAGCCACGCGGCTGCGGGAGTCGCCTCGACCAGGTATGTGTCGGGATCGAGCCAGTCGCCGCCCGCGGCCGCCTGCGCGACGAGCCACTCCAGGTACCCCACGTCGTGGACCCGCATCAGCATGTCGTGGGTGGCCGGCGCCGCCGGGCGCTGAACCAGCCGCGCCCCCGCCGCATGCGCCCCGTCCGCCACCCCCGCCACGACGGCTTCGATCCGCTCCGGCCGCTCGGGGTGGCCCGGCGAGGCGTGGACCGCCATGGCCGGATCGGTCAGGAGCAGGACAACCGGCTCATCGGTCGACATCGGTGCCGGAGCTGCCGGAAGCGCTCGCGCTGCGCGGGAGGGCGCGCACCACGAGCAGGGTCACCTCGAACAGGCCGTACATGAGCAGGGACAGGATGACCATCGAGAACGGGTCGCCGCCCGGAGTGGCCACCGCCGCCACGATCGCGATGAGCAGGATCACCCACCGTCGCCGTGCGGCCAGCCAGGCCGGCGTCACGATCCCCAGCCGCGACAGGACGATCAGCACGATCGGGAACTGGAGCATGAGCCCGAAGACGAGCATCAGGGTGGTCACGAACCCGATGTACTCGTCGATCGTGAGCAGCGGCTCGATGCCTTCTCGGGCGAAGCCGAGCAGGAAAACCAGGGCGTACGGGATGATCGCGAAGCCGATCGCCACGCCCAGCCCGAACAGGAGCAGGCCCGCCAGGAGGAACGGCCACAGCATGCGACGCTCGCCGGGCAGCAGGCCGGGGGTCACGAAGCGCCAGATCTGGTACAGGATGACGGGCATGGCCAGGCCGATGCCGACGAAGCCGGCGACCTTCAGCTGAGCCACGAACGCACCCGCGGGGCTGGTGAAGTAGATCGTGTCGAACTCGTCGGGCAGCGGACCACGCAGGATGTCCAGCGCGGGGCCCGAGATGACGAAGCCGGCCACGGCACCGATGGCGATGGCGGCGATGACCACCATCAACCGACGGCGCAGCTCCTCGAGGTGCTCGACCATGGTCATGGTCGAACCTTCGCGGCTCACCCGCTCACCGGGAAGCTCGCGGGCGGGCGGTCAGGTCTTCGGCGTGGTGTCGGACGACTTCGGCTCGCCGCGAATCGATTCCTCGATCTCGGTCGAGGCCTTGCGAAACTCGCGAATGCCACGTCCGATGGCGTTGCCGATGTCTGGCAGCCGACCGGGCCCGAACAGGATGAGCACGATCACCAGGACGATGATGAGCTCGGGGGCTCCGATGGTTGGCATCTTGCGGCCGACTCTCCTCAGCTGGTGGCACCGAGTGTAGCACCGGCCCCGCGCATTTCGTCCAGCCAGCCCAGGGCGGCCTCACCGGCTGCGCGCTGCCAATCGAGGCCGATGGCGCGCTCGGCTATCGCCCGCGACAGGTTGACGACGCCCGGCGCCCGTATGCCGTGGCAGCAGGCGAGGGCGGTCGCCAGCTCGCCGCCCTGGGCACCCACGCCCGGAACCAGAAACGCAGGACCGGGCACCTCCTCGCGCAGGCGGCGCAGCTCGCCTGGCGCGGTGGCGCCGACCACCAGGCCGACCCGGCCGTCAGGCCATCGCTCGTCCGCCCAACGCGCCACGACCGTCGCCAGCGGGTGGCCCTCGACGAGAAGGTCCTGGAGCTGCCCCGCGCTCGGGTTGGACGTCCGGACCAGCAGGTACACCAGCCGGCCGGGAAACGCCAGGAAGGGCTCAATGGCGTCCTCCCCCAGGTAGGGCTGCAGGGTCACCCCGTCGGCGGCCAGGCGACCCATCAGCGCCTCCGCGTAGCGCTCGGCGGATGGACCGATGTCGCCGCGCTTGGCGTCGAGGATCACGAGCGGCCCGGGTGGCACGTCCGCGCGGACCCGCTCCAGGGCGGCCCATCCCGCCGACCCGAAGGCCTCGAAGTAGGCCGTGTTGAGCTTCACCGCAACGGCCGATCCCGCCGCGGCCTCCACCAGACCGCGGGCGAAGGACTCGACGCCCCTGACGTCCGCCGGCAGGCCCTCGGGGAGCGCATCGGGGCGCGGATCGATGCCCAGGCACAGCGGCGCCCCGAGCGCCGCGACGCGCTCGCGCAGGCGCTCCAGCGGCGGCCGGGAATCAGTCATCCGACGGTGGCCAACGGCTCCGCGGCCGGTACCAGCGTCCGCCGGCCCGCCAGCGGCGAGGCGTCGGCGGTGGCGTAGTCGAGCACCCGGAGCTGGAGTCGCGGCTCCCCCTCGAATGTGCGCTCTTCGAGGGTCGCCACGACGTCGACCGCCGCCCCGACCGGCGGGGTCTCGCGCTCCGCACCGACGCTGAACGCGATGCCGTCGATCGTCTCGGCTCCCCGCCGGAGACGAAGGGACACGTGGTCGGCCGCCGCTCCAACCCGTCGAGCGTCGCCCACCGTCAGGCCCGTCACCGCCAGCATGGGCTGCTCGTGGCCTGGCCCGTAGGGCGCCAGCTGTGCCAGCTCATGGAGCAGCGGCCACCCAACGTGGCGCGCGGTGAGGACGAGGTCCACGCTGAGCTGCCCCGGCCGCGCGACGACCTCGGCCACGTCGGGCGGGAAGGGCCGGGGCAGGGCGCCAAACGCCTCGGCGAAGGCATCCCACGCCTCGGGCAGAGCGCTGAACCCTCCAGCCGCGGCGTGCCCGCCGCGCTTGGTCAGGTGCAGTCCACAGGCCTCCAGCCCGGATGCCACGTGGAAGTCGGGCGTGGCCCGCACCGACCCTCGGATCTCCGACTCCAGCAGCGCGGCAGCGGCCACCGGTCGCGCCAGCTCGTCGGCCAGCCGGCCCGCGGGCAGGCCCAGCAGGCCCGGCGCCCAGGCGTCATGGCGGAGGGCGAGCGGGCCCACGCCCGGGGCCGCGGCGGCCATCTGGCGAGCGGTGTCGATCGCGACAATCGTCAGCTCGCGGCGCCGCAGGTTGATCTCCTCCAGCTCGGCCAGCCGCGCCTGGGCCGCGTTCGCGTCTTCCTCGACCAGCAGATCCAGCGCCAGCTCGGCGTCCGCGATGCGCCCGGCCGCATTCAGCCGCGGAACGATGCCGAACCCCACATCCCGCGCCGTCGGCGGGCCTGGATCCTCGCGCGCCCGTGCCACCAGCCCGCTCAGGCCCGGATGCCGAGTGGACGCCAGCTCGGCCAGGCCCAGGCGGACGATGGCGCGGCACTCCCCGGTCATGGGCGCCAGGTCGGCAATGGTCCCGATCGCGGCCAGGGCGGCCAGGTCCGAGCCTTCGAGGCCGTGCCGCGCCAGGAGGGCGGTGGCCAGCCGATACGCCAGCCCCGCGCCGGTCAGGTCAGGGTTCGGGTAGGCGCAATCGGTCCGGTGCGGATCGACCACCGCCACCGCGGCCGGCAGCACGGCCGGCGGGATGTGATGGTCGGTGACGACCACGTCCATCCCCATCTCCCGGGCAGCCTGGACCTCGACCCGGTTGCCGACCCCGCAGTCGCAGGTGACGACCAGCCGCACGCCCCGCGCGGCCAGCAAGCGGAGGCCGTCAATCGAGAGGCCGTAGCCTTCCGCCAGGCGGGACGGGACGTATCGGACCGGCTCGACACCCAGCCGGCGGAGGGCCAGGACCCAGATCGCGATCGCTGTCATCCCGTCGGCGTCGTAATCCCCCCAGATCGCGATCGGCTCGCCGTGCTGGACGGCCGCGTCGATCCGGTCCAGGGCGGCCAGGGCATCGGTCATCAGCTCCAGGGGTGCCAGGTCGGCCGCTCCCGCGTTCAGAAATCGGGCAAGGTCAGCATCGGTCCAGAACCCGCGCCGGGCCAGCAGGGTTGCCACCGGTGCCCCGAACCCTGCGAGCACCGGCGGAAGCGCGAGCGGTGGGGGGAGCAGCCAATCGAACCGGGGTTGGATCATGTGCCGCCATGGTAGAGGCGGCCGCAGGCGGGCGACTTACCGGGTCGGCGCGCGGCGTGCCTTCCGGCCAGCGGCCCACTCGTCCCAGGCCACCAGGATCTGGCTGGCATTGAAGATCGACGAGTAGGTCCCGCTGATGATCCCGATCAGAAGCGCCAGGGTGAAGGTCTGGATCGTGGCCGGCCCCAGCAGAAGGAGCGCGCTGAGGGTCACGACCACGGTCAGCGAGGTGTTGATCGAACGGCCGAGGGTCTGCAGGATCGAATGGTTCACGATCGCCCCGAACGGCTCACCGGCGTGTCTCAGGCGGTTCTCGCGGATCCGGTCGAATACCACGATCGTGTCGTGGACCGAGAAGCCGACCACGGTCAGGATCGCGGTCACGAACAGCGCGTCGAACTCGATGCCGAAGAAGTAGCCCAGGATGGCGAACGCCCCGACCACCACGATCACGTCGTGCAGGAGGGCGACGATGGCCGCGGTCCCGAACCGGAAGCCGAAGCGGTACCAGAGGTAGAGCAGGATGAATAGCTCCCCTACCGCGATGATGATGATCGAGCTTCGGATGAGCTCGGCACCGATGATCGGCCCCACCGTGTCCAGTGAGCGCGTCTCGGATGCCCCGAACCGATCCTCGAGCGCCGCCGCGAGCTCCTCGATGGGCGTGCCCTCCACCGTCGGCGGCGGGGCGGGGGTCGGGGCCGGAGTTGGCGTCGGACTGGGTGTCGGAGATGGCGTCGGGGTCGGTGATGGGCTCGGGGTGGGCAATTCAGCCGGGCTGCCGGTGGCGGCCGGCTCGGTCGCCGATGGAGCCGGACTTGCCGATGCCGAAGCCGCCGGGCTGCCGGACGGCGAGGGCTGAGGGGTCGGGACCCCGCCGACTACCGGGAACTCCACCGGACTGAGCCGGATCTCCAGGTAGCCGCTGTCGTCGACGGCCCTGACCGTGGCCTCCGCGTGCCCGAGGTCCAGCAGCGCCGCGTGGACCGCGTCGGGGGTCGGATCGTCCGCGAAGCGGACTTGCCAGACCGTGCCGCCTGTGAAATCGATGGAGGGCTTGAGTCCGCCCAGGGCGATGAAGATGAGTCCCGGGATCGTGATCAGGGCGCTGAACAGGAAGTACCACCTGCGCTTGCCGACGATGTCGTACATCGGTCAGCGCTCCACGTGGTAGTACTCGATCCGCCGGCCGCGCTCGGTGTGGATGATCAACCGCAGCAGGGTGCGGGTGACCACCACGGCACTGAACATCGAGACCAGGACCCCGATGGCGAGGACCAGCGCGAAGCCGCGAATCACGCTGGTGCCCTGCCAGAACAGCCAGAACGAAACCAGCAGCGAGCTGACGTTCGAGTCCAGGATGCTGGACCACGCGCGGTTAAAGCCGGCCTCGATGGCGGGGCCGAGCGTCTTGCCGGCCCGGATCTCCTCCTTCATCCGTTCGAAGATGAGGATGTTGGCGTCGACCGCCATGCCGATGCTCAGGATGAAGGCCGCCACGCCGGCCAGGGTCAGGGTGACCGGGATGATGCGGAAGATGGCGTACACCACCAGCGTGTAGAAGAGCAGGGCCAGCGAGGCCAGCACGCCGGGCAGTCGGTAGTTGGCGATCATGAAGAACAGGACCAGGGCCAGGCCCACCGCCCCCGCCACCAGCGCCTGGTCGAGGAAGTCGCGGCCCAGCGTGGGCTGGATGGCGGTGACCTCCTGGACGCGCAGGGAGACGGGCAGGGCGCCGAACCGGAGCTGGTTATAGAGGGTGGTCTGCTCGACCGCGGCCTGGGTCCCGGTGCCGACGGTGATGATCGTGCGGCCGCCGCAGATGGCGCTCTGGATGGTCGGGACGGTGATCACCTCGCCGTCGAGGGCGATGGGTCCCGGCAGCCCGACGTGGCCCTGCGTGTACTCGCACCAGGTGTCACGCGCCGAGGGCCGACCGTCCTGAGGCTCGGCGCTCAGCTCGAAGCTGACGCCCAGCTGCCCGCCCTGGCTCGTATCCGGGACGACGCTCCCCTGCGAGATCTGACCGCCGTCGAACAGGACGTTGACCGTGCCGGCGGCGATCAGATCGGTGAGGTTCTGGCCCACTTGGAGGGTGGTGCCGGCCGGGTCGATGAACAGCAGCTGACCGGTCGAGCCGACCAGGTCCAGCACCTGGTTGCGGTCGCTGACGCCGGGGACCTCGACCACGATGCGTTGCTGACCGGACGCGCCGACCTCCGTCCGCACCTGTGGCTCGGTGACACCCAGGCCCGCGACTCGGCGCTCGATGATGCTGCGGGCCAGCTCGACGCGCTCAACGGTCGGGGGCTCGCCGTCGACGGCCTCGACCTCCAGCGTGACGCTGATCCCGCCCTGCAGGTCGAGGCCCAGGACGGTTCGGATGCTGTCCGGCAGCGGCAGGAACGTCAGTCCGGTCGTTTGGCGCGGGATGTCGATGTAGAGGGCCAGCAGTGTGATCGCGAGGATCACCCAGGGGGCCACGCGGCGCCACGTCATGCTCGGCGGGGAGTCCCTCCAGCCCTCTGACAACAAATGCGCCGCCATGCGGCGGCCGGGCCAGAGTATAGGTGTGCCTCCCGGCCCGGGCAAGAATCGGTCAGGCCAGGCGCCCCTCGCGGACCAGCGCGCTCTTCAGGCGCTCGGCCAGCACGCGGCTCATGAGCGGGGCGTCCGCGATCTCCTCCACCGAGGCATCTCGCAATGCCCGGACGCTCCCGAAGCGCCGGATCAGGGCCGCCCGTCGGGCAGGACCGATGCCCGAGACGTCGTCAAAGACGCTGCCCAGCGCGCGACGGCTGCGGACCTGGCGGTGATAGGTGATGGCGAACCGATGCGCCTCGTCACGGATGCGCTGGACCAGGTACAGGGCGGGCGCGGTGGCGGGCAGCACGATCGGCACCCTGCGCCCCGGGACGTACAGCTCCTCGAAGCGCTTGGCGAGGCCCGCCAGCGGGATGTCATGCAGGCCCAGGCCGCGCACGACCCGCGTGGCGGCCGACAGCTGCCCCTTGCCGCCGTCCACGATGACCAGGTCGGGGAGGGCCCAGTCACCGGCCTCCGCGGTGTCGTCCTCGGCGCCGACCGCGGACAGCTCCAGAGCACCGGTCTCACGGCGCAGGCGGGCCGCGCGCCCGAACCGACGCTCGAGCACCTCGGACATCATCCGGAAGTCGTCGGGTGTCTCGCCGCTTCGGATCCGGAACCGGCGGTACTGCCTGGGGTCCGGGGCCCCGTCGGTGAAGACCACCATGCTCCCCACCGCGCTGGTGCCCTGGATGTTGCTCATGTCGTAGCACTCGATGCGCCGCGGCGCCTTGGACAGGCCGAGTGCCGCCGTCAGCCCGTCCAGGGCCTCGGCTCGGGCGCCCTGGTCCGCCAGCCACTCCGCGCGGTCCTTGGCCAGGGCCTCGGACGCGTTCTCCGAGGCGAGGGCCACCAGCCGGCGCTTGGGCCCGCGTTCCGGGACGTGAAGCCGGACCCCGCTGCCTCGGCGGTCGCGCAGGAACACCTCCAGGCCCGACATGTCCGCCGGCGCCTGGGGCAGCAGGATGGAGCGCGGCGGCCGCTCCGTGGCCGCGTAGTACTGCTGCACGAACGAGGCCAGCACCTCGTCGCTGCCGACGTCGCCGGCGCCCTCGACGATGAAATGTTCGCGGCCGATCATCTTCCCGTTGCGGATGACGAAAACCTGGAGGCAGGCCTCGGTGCCGTCTCGGGCCAGGCCGATCACGTCGTGCTCCGCGCGGCTGAAGGCGGCAACCTTCTGCTGCTCGATGGTCCACTCCACCGCCTTCAGCTTGTCGCGCGCCACGGCGGCGGCCTCGTACCGCAGTGCCTCGGCATGGGTGTCCATCTCGCGGCGCAGGTCGTCCGCGATCCCCTCCTGGCGGCCCTCGAGGAAGTCCACCACCCGATCGATGGTGGCCCGGTACGGGGCCGGCTCCACGGCACCGATGCAGGGGCCCTGGCAGCGCTTGATGTGGTACAGCAGGCACGGCCGCTCGAGCACCCGCTTCCCGGCCGGGATGTCCAGGTCACAGGTTCGGAACGGGAAGATCTTGCTCAGCAGGCGGAGTGTCTCGTCAACCGATGACGCGGACGCGTAAGGCCCGAAATAGCGGCTCCCGTCGCGGACGAGCTTGCGGGTGCGCACGATGCGCGGGTAGTCCTCGGCCAGCGTGATCCGGACGAACGGGTAGCTCTTGTCGTCGCGCAGCCGGATGTTCCACCGCGGGCGATGCTCCTTGATGAGGTTGCCCTCGAGGAGGTACGCCTCGCCGATGGTGTCGGTGACGATGTATTCGATGTCGGCCGTGTCGGCCACCAGGCGGGCGTGTCGCGCCTCCTCCTGGCCGCTGGCCCCGAAGTGGTTCCGAACTCGGCTCCGGAGGGAGTTGGCCTTGCCGACGTACAGGACGCGCCGATCCGCCGCCCGGAAGAGGTAGACGCCCGGGGCGTTGGGGAGATGTCGAAGAATGGCACGCAGGTGGGCCGACTGCGGCCGGGGAGGAGCCACCGGCCGATTCTAGGCGGGCGGGCCGCCGATCGGGTTCAGGGGCTGCCGGTCGAGCCCGGACTGCCGGCCGGGATGGGTGTCGGCATCGGCTCAGCCAGTGCGGCCGCCAGGTAGGCGTGGAGCGGCGCGTAGTCCGCGCCATGGGCTCGACCGATGACGACCAGGGTATAGCGGCCCTCCGAGGTCGTCGTGGCCTCGAGGCTGACATC
>DATKBC010000125.1:0-5958 GCA_035514415.1 Pleomorphomonadaceae bacterium
CCACGGGCACGATGTGGTCGGCGTCGTCCGAGGACTCCGGGAACCAGGTCGTCGCCGGGCCTTCGGTGGGATCCGGCTTGTGGGTGGCAGCCGTCGGGGGCTCGGAGGAATCGGGTGTACCGAGGTTGAGCTGGGAGGCACCGACCACCGCCACTGCGAACAGCAGGGCGGCAACCGAAACCGGCACCACGCGGGCCAGGCGCTGCCCCAGGCCGAACGGCCACATCGGCGCGCGCGGGGTCTCGAGCCTGGCGACCAGGCGCTCGCGCAGCTCGGCGGCGAACAGTGTGTCGGGGCGTCCACCGCCGGCCGACTGGCGGGCCTGGCGCCCGGATTCGCTCAGCTGCTGCTCCAGGCCACGGTCCGAGAAGCCGCGGTCAGAAAAGCCGCGATCCCAGAAGCCGCGATCCGACGCGAGGTTGCGGTCGGAAGAGCCGCGGTCCATCCCGCGATCGTCGAATCCCCGATCCTCGAAGCCTCGGTCGTCGAACCCACGGTCCACGCCGCGGTCCTCGAAGCCTCGGTCCAGACCGCGGTCGTCAAAGCCACGGTCGTCGAAGCGGTTGCGATCCTTAGGCGACATCGGTCTGCTCCGTCAACAGCACGCCACGAAGGGCCGCCAGGGCGCGATGCAGACGCACCGCGAACGTCCCCGGGGAGCACCCGAGGACCGCGCTGGCTTCGGCCGGGTCGAGGTCGTCGTAGTAGCGCAGGGTCAGCACCCGCCGATGGCGCTCCGGGAGCTGGGCCAGGGCTCGCTGCAGCTCGTCGCGCTCCATGGTCGTGGCCCATGCCTCCTGCTCAGCGGGCTCGTCGGCACGATCGATCCAGGCCGGGCGGCCGGTGGCCGTGCCATCCAGGGCCAGCAACCGCGACGTTCGCCGCACGTGGTCCACGCAGCCGTTGGCGGCCACGCGGTACAGCCAGCCGCCGAACGTCTCGTTCCGGAACGTGCCGCGGCGCAGCGTTTCGAGACCCTTCTCGAAGGCAGTGGCGGTCAGATCCTCGGCCACGCTGCGCTCTCCAATCCGTCGGTAGATGAATCCATAGATCCGGGGGAGGTAGAAGTCGTAGAGCTCCACGAAGGCGGCGGTGTCCGGCGGCCGTCCGGCAGCCCGAGCCACGAGCTCGCGCTCGAGCTCGTTGGGCAATCGGCTGGGTGCGCGTCGGTCGGGGTCCATGCGTCGCCGCATCGTGGGGGGAAGGACGGGACGGGGCCATCGCCCTCGGGTACTACTGGGTACCGATGACCCAGTCGCCATGCGTGGCCCCGCCTCGTCAACATCGGTCCTCCACTACGGGATCGTCACCGTCAGCACGGGGGTCAGCCCGAGCGGATACCAGCCCGATCCGTCGTTGGCCATGCCCAGCACCCGGTAGTGCCAGGTCTGGCCGGACGAGACGGCTCCGTCCACGAGGCTGGTCACCGACGAGTCACCGATGGCGGCGATCAGCTCCGTGCCCTCGTTGAGCGGGTACTTGGGGTCGGTGTTGGTCTGCGACCGCACGACCTTGTAGGCGCCGAATCCTTCGGAGGTGCACCGCTCCCAGGTCAGGTGGACCTGCCCGCCGATGACCTCGGCGGAGAAGCCCATCTGGTAGACCGGGGGGTGGGTCGGCTTCACGGCGCACGCCACGTAGGCGGTAGCCACGTTGCTGACAGCCAGGGTGGCGTATCCCGTGTCACCGCTCATGACCGCAAACACGCGGTAGTACCAGTTCGTGTTGCACGGCGGGAAGTCCTTGACCAGCGTGGCCCAGCGGTCGCCGACGGCGGCGACCAGCGAGTCGCCAGCACCGGTTGGCCAGGTCACCTCGGCGTCCGACGAGCGGACCACCTTGTAGTAGGCGAAGCCGTCGCCCTCGAACACCGACCACGCGAGCTTGACCTTGGCGTCGAAGGTCTCGAGGCTCAATGCCAGGCCGGCCACGGTGGCGGGCGGAGCCGGCGGGGCGGGCTGAGGCTTGGGCGGATCGACTTGCTGAGGCTTGGGCGTCGGGTCCGGCATGGGGGTCTGGTTCGGCCGGCTGTGATCCGGCTCGTCCTTGTTCTCGTGGTAGGTGGTCGCCGGCTTGTGGTTGCCGCCGCCGTTTTGGCCGTCGTTGTGGCCGTCGGCGGGCTGGCTGCCCAGCTGGGCAGTCGCAGTTCCGCCCTGGGACGGTGCGACGGCGTCGATCATGCCCGACCCAAACGCCAGCGCCCCGGCGAACAGGAGCGCCCCGATGGCGCTCGGCAACGAAACGCCGAGGCGGGTGGTGATGGTGGGTCGTTCCCGGTCCGAAACCTGGCTCATGTCTGCTCTCCCTGATCTGGATGGATGAGTGCTGGGCGGCCACGGCCGGGTCCTGCAATCGACCGCAGCCGCCCGAATGAACATCCACAAAACGCAGACGGAGCCTCGGGATTACACCTCGGACGGGAACCGGGGCCGGAGCAGCGGTGTAGGGCGCCGGTCCATACCCGATCCCGACCTGGGGCTGGGCGGCGCTGGTGGCCACTCTCCTGGCGGTGATCGTCGGGACGGCACTGATGGGGCGCCGGCGAACCGCCACCGCCTGACTCGCGGCTCGTTGGCCGCTCGCTAAGGGCTCAGGCGGGCTGCTCCGCGTCGACCGGGACGGCCGCCTTCCTCGGCGCGGAGCCGGCCGCGGGCAGGAGCGGAGCGGGCGTGCCCCTGAAGGCCGCCCGGTAGCGGTCCACGAAGCTGGCGGCGCCTACCGCTGCGAAGAAGGCCTCCGCGTCCGCACCGGCTTGGCGCGCGTCCTCAAAGCGCTGGCCGAGGTAGGCGTCGAACTGGAGCCCCAATAGCGCGCGATAGAAGCGATGCCCCAGGGCGTCGTAGCTGTCCAGCGCGCCCCGGTAAGCGGCGCGAGAGTCGTCCCACCGGCCCTCCGCTGCCGACATGAGTGCCACGATCTGCTCGCGGGCGGCCGCGATGACACCGGTCTGCGGACGCGCATTCACGCCCACCATGAGCTCGCCGGCCCGTGCGGGCTCAATGGCACCGATGGCGGTGGCGGCGACGATGGGAGGCCAGTAATCAGGGTTGTCGGCCAGGGCCGCTGGCATCGCGATCTCCGCAGCTCGCACCATCTCGCCCATCCCGATCAGGATCAGCGCATCACCCGCCGCTTTGCTGGAGGCATGGAAGGTGTCAATTCCCCGAACCAGCTCCTCTGTTCTCGCCAGCGTCTCTTCGGCCTCTGCTCGCGCACCACGAAAGGCATGGAGGAAGCCTGCGTCCAACAGGTACCAGGTCACGCGGAAGGAATCGAGGTCCATGCCTCCTAATTCGGCCAGCAACGCGTCGGCATCAGACCAGGCCCCGGCCTCCTGGTCGGCGTCGGCCAGGGACAAGAGCATCTGCGAGAGGTAGTGAGCGTCACCGGCGCGGCGCGCGATATCCGCGGCCTCCGAGCACAGACGGGCCAGCTCCTCGAGCGTGATGTCGCCGGAGAGGACCGACAGCAGGTTGTTCCGCGCACGAAGCATCGTCGGGATATGGCCCGAACGGTCGGCAAGCGCCACCGCGCCGCGGAGGATGGCCTCCGCCTCGTCGGGGCGCGTCTGAAGCGCCGTGCCCCTCGTCACCAGGATGTCGGCCGTGATGCGGGGCAGGCGTCGGGTCCCGATCGCGGCGAGAGCCCGATCCGCGGTGGCCACCGCCTCCTCGGCGCGTGACGTCAGCATGTAGGCCCGTGCCAACTCGCCCATGGCCTCGGCCCAATCGGGCGCGCCCTCGGGTGTGATGGCCAGGACGGCTTCCAGGGCTGAGACCGATGCGGAGCCGTGGCCGATGTGGGTGCCGTGGCTGGCAGATGCCACCGTCGAGCGCAGTACGCCGTCGGCGTCACCCGCCTGCCGGTACAGCTCGATCGCCTGGTCGGCGTGGGCGATGGCGTCGTGGAGGTTGAGGGCTGCCGCGGAGTGCGCGGCTCGCTCATGCAGGGCAGCCTGCTCGCCGGGATCGCTGGCTACCGTCACTGCCTCTTCGAGGTAATGGACCGCGCTGGCATGGGAGTGGAGCGCGGCGGCCCGTTCGGCCGCCGCCCGGAGAGCGATCCGGGCCTGCGCAGCCAGCGCATCGGCCTCCGGACCCGCTGGGGTGGCGCGATAGGCCTCGACGTAGTGGCTGGCGAGGACCCCGGCCAGTTCCTCGTCACCGAGTGATTCCAGTTGGCGGGCCACCGCCAGGTGCTTGGTGCGGCGGTCCTTGCGGGCGAGCGACTCATACGCGACCTCGCGGACGACAGCCTGGAGGAACCGGTACTGGCCGCGCTCCGGAGACCGGGGGTCGTCGTCGCGCAGCAGCAGCTCTCGACGGACGAGGCGATCGAGGCCCTGCTCCAGGTCGGTCGCCTCCCGGCCGGTCATGCCCGCCAGCCCGGCCCTGGTGAAGCTGTGGCCCAGCACGGCGGCATCGGTCAGGAGCGCCCGGTCGGCAGGGTCGTTGGCGTCCAGCCGCGCCGCCACCAGCGCGCGAAGGGTGTCGGGTACCTGGAGATCGGTCAGGGGACTGGCCAGGACGTAGCCGTCGCCTTCAGCGCGGAGCTGCGTGGTGTCCAGCAGCATGCGGACCGTCTCCACCGCGTACAGCGGGATGCCCTCCGACCGCCTCACGATGGCCTTGACTGCCTCGTCGGGGAGACCGGGGACCAGCCCGCGCAGGAGCTCGGCCACCGCTTCCGCGGGTAGCGGCTCGAGGGTGATCGTGACCGCGTTGCGGACGGTCGTGCCCCACCCCGGGCGGCGCTCCAACAGCTCCGGCCGGGCCAGGGCGATGACCAGGATGGGGTGCGAGCGCGACCAGGTCAGCAGATGCTCGATGAAGTCCATCAGCCCCTGGTCGGCCCAGTGCAGGTCGCCGAAGACCATGATCACCGGGTCGCGGTCGGCAATCCGCTCGAAGAACGTGCGCCACGCGGCGAACAACTCCTCCTTCTCACCGGAGGGCATGGGTTCCAGGCCCAGCAGGCCCGCCAGGCGGGGCTCGATCCAGCGCCGCTCCTCGGCATCGGTGACGAACTCGGTCACCTTGGCCGCCAGCAGGCGGCGGGCTTCGTCGGGGTCCACGCCCTCGGCAATCCCGGCCCGCTCACGTACCATCTCGGCCAGGGCCCAGAAGCTAATCCCCTCCCCGTAGGCCGGAGATCGGCCCGAGTGCCAGTACCCGGTCTCGCTGATCCCGTCGAGGTACTTCTCGAACTCCCAGGCCAACCGATGTTTTCCGAGGCCGGCCTGACCGATGATCGAGACCAACCGCGGCTTACGCTCGCGCCCCGTTGCGTGGAACAGGTCTTTGACCAGGCGCAGCTCCTCGTCGCGGCCCACGAATGGCGGCTCGAGCGTGCTCGTCCGGCCGGTCCCGCCACGCAGGGCCTGGACGTGGAGCGCATGCCAGGCCTGGATCGGTGCGGCCCTACCCTTCAGCACCTGCTCGCCGGCCTCCTCGTAGGCGATGGCCTCGTTGGTCGCGCGCCAGGTAGCCTCTCCGACCAGGACCGAACCGGCCGGGGCCGAACCCTGGAGGCGTGACGCGATGTTTACGAGGTCGCCGGCAACCATGGCCTGGCCGGTCGCTCCGACGGTCGCCGCCACTTCGCCGGTGAGGACCGCAGCTCGGAGGGAAAGGGCCGCGCCGGCATCGGTCATGGCGGCGACTGTGGCGACCAGGTCGAGGGCCGCGCGAACCGCGCGCTCAGCGTCATCCTCGTGGGCGACAGGGACGCCCCAGACGGCCATCACCGCGTCGCCGATGAACTTTTCCACCGAGCCGCCGTAGCGGGCGATGATCTCGTTGCAGGTGTCGAAGTAACGCGTTAGGAGCTCGCGCGTCTCCTCCGGGTCACGATCTTCGGCCAGGGTGGTGGATCCGACCAGGTCGGCGAACAGGATCGACACGAGGCGGCGTTCGGCGCCACCGCTTCCTGCCGGAACCTGCGGTGCGGCCGCCGAGG
>DATKBC010000126.1:0-3322 GCA_035514415.1 Pleomorphomonadaceae bacterium
CAGGAACAGGAGGCGCACGAGGAGCAGCCACAGGACGCTCTTCTCGCGGAGGATGTCGGCCCCCCATGCTGACCTGGCGATGCGAGGCCAGGACATCGTCCGTTTCGGTCCGCTGGTCCCCTCATGGACCCGGGTGACCACGATCAGCATGGCGACGATCTCCACCGCGCCGAGCGCCATGGTGGCGGCGAACAGCGATCCTCCCTCCTGTAGCCCCGTCATGGCGATCCCGGACCCCACAATCGCGCCGAGCACGATCAGCAGGCCCAGCAACCCGCTGGCGACGCCCACCTGTCGCGCCGGAACGAGGTCCGGGACGTACCCCTGGAAGGGCCCCTGCGCGAAGTTCGAGGAGACCTGGATCAGGAAGTAGAACGCGACCAGGACAACGAATGTGTTCGAGGTGGCGATGCCATACAGGAACACGACGTCCAGCAGGCCGCCGATGAAGATGTACGGCTTGCGTCGCCCCCAGCGGGTGATCGTGTAGTCGCTGATCACCCCGACGGTGGGCTGGACGAAGATGGACGCGATCACGGCTACGGCGTTGATCACGGCGAGGCCGGTGCCGGTGTTCCGAGAGCCCACCATGTCCTCGACCATGCTGGGCAGCACCTGGGTCCCCAGCCCGTACTGGATCGTCAGGATTCCCAGCCAGTAGACCGACAGCGTCACCAGCATTCGCAGGGGAAGCGCAGGTCGCTCGCCGCTCATGGGCCTCACATCGTGCGCGGGGGCTGGCGGCGAACGATACGCGCCGCGGGGAGCGGTGTGAAGGCCGTCACGGCAAGGCCGCAGAGGTCTGCGGGTAGAATCCGCGGCAGTGTTCATCGACCCGATCGCCCTCCGGATCGGCCCCTTCAACATCCACTGGTACGGCATCCTGTTCGCGGTGGCGGCGGTGGCCGCGGCCTGGCTGGCCACGCGCGAGGCGCGGCGCCGGGGAGAGGATCCGGAGCAGGTGTGGACCATGCTCCTGGTCGCTGCCGTGGGCGGGATCATCGGCTCCCGCATCTACCACGTCGTCCACCAGTGGGATCTCATTTACCGCGACAATCCGGCGCTGATCATCCAGGTCTGGAACGGCGGGCTCGGGATCCCGGGCGGAGTGGCCGGCGGGATGATCGCTCTCTTTGCCTACACCCGTTTCAACCACCTGAACTTCCTGCGTTGGCTCGACATCGGGGCGCCGGCGATGCTCTTGGCCCAGGCCATCGGCCGCATCGGCAACTTCGTCAACCAGGAGCTCTACGGGCCGCCCACCGACCTGCCGTGGGGCATCCCGATTGACCAGGCTCATCGCGATCCGGCGTGGACCAACCTCGACCAGTACCCGGTCGAGACCACCTTCTTCCACCCCCTGTTCGCTTACGAGGCGATCCTGAACCTGGTCGGGATGGGGGTCATGCTGTGGGTCGGCCGCCGCTTCGCCCTCCGCCTCTACGACGGCGACGTCGCGATGCTGTACTTCGTGTGGTACGGGTCGGTGCGGACCGTGCTGGAAACCTTCCGCACCGGGAACTGGGTGGCTGGCGGCATCCCGGTGGCGATCCTCATCGGCGTGGGAGCGGCGGTGATCGGCGCAGCGGTGATCATCATTCGGCACGCCCGGGGGTGGGGGACGCCCGGCGCGTACCTGGCGGACATCCACGCGCGCCAGGCCGCGGAGCCCCCGCCTGATGCCCCGGAGCCCCAGACTGGCTGATCGGTCGGGCGTCCTGCCCTCCATCATCGCGGCGGTGGGCGGCACGCCGCTGGTGGCGCTGGACCGGCTGGCAGCAGGGGTCACGCCGCGGATCGTTGCCAAGCTCGAGGCCCTCAATCCCGGCGGATCGGTCAAGGATCGGATCGCCCTGCCCATGATCGAGGCCGCCGAGCGAGCCGGGCTGCTGAAGCCGGGGGGCGTGATCGTGGAGCCCACGAGCGGCAACACCGGGGTCGGGTTGGCCATGGCGGCCGCGGTAAAGGGGTATCGGTGCATCTTCGTGATGGCCGACAAGCAGAGCGAGGAGAAGCGGGCTCTGCTGCGCGCCTACGGGGCCGAGGTGGTGGTCTGCCCCACTGACGTCGACCCCCAGGACGAGCGGAGCTACTACAAGGTCAGCGACCGCCTGATGCGCGAGACACCCGGCGCATGGAAGCCGGACCAGTATTCGAACCCGGCCAATCCGGAGGCCCACCACCTGAGCACGGGACCCGAGATCTGGGAGGCGACCGAGGGCCGGATCACGCATTTCGTCGCCGGGTTGGGGACCGGTGGCACCATCTCCGGCGCGGGCCGCTTCCTGAAGGAGCAGAAGTCGGACCTGGTCGTGGTCGGCGCCGACACCGAGGGCTCGGTCTTCAGCGGTGGACCGATCGGCCCCTACCTGACCGAGGGCATCGGCGAGGACTTCTGGCCCGACACGTACGACACCGAGGTGGCCGATGTCATCGTGCGCGTGTCGGACCGCGACGCGTTCCTCACCGCCCGGGCTGCCACCGCGGCCGAGGGCATCCTGGTCGGGGAGTCGGGCGGGACCGCGATCTGGGCCGCGTTGCAGCTTGCCCGGGACGTGGGCGATGCGAGTGCGCTGTTCGTGGTGCTCCTACCCGATTCGGGGCGCAACTACATCGGCAAGCTCTACAACGACGCATGGCTGCGCGAGGTGGGAATCATCGGTCCCGACGAACCCGTTTCCGACTACGACTGGCGCGCCACCCAACCCGAGGTCGTCGTTCGGCGTGGGGAGGTCGGGCCGTCATGACCGCGCGGGCCGCTCACCGCGGGGCAGTGAACCCCGGTGTGGCATGCGCCCCACGCATGTAACGGGCATCCAGCGGCGCGATCGTGGCCGCGGCTTGCGCGAACGTGGCCGCGGCATGCGCGAGGCGACCATTTCGGCTATGGAAATGGTCTAGGAAGGCCTCAGGCACCCTAAAGTTGGCCGATACATGCGCCGTGCGCATGTGAGGGCTCGATATGCGCCGATAGATGCACGGGGCGCATCTCATCCAGCCGTCCTGGCGCGGTCCCAGCGTTATTAGCCACCGGGAGCGCGGAGCGGTACCCTTGGACCCCATCAATCAGGAGGCCGCACGGCATGACTCGACTCGCGCAGCCGCCGACCACCGCAGCCGAGGGGAAGCCCGATCTGGAGCGGGTCAACCACTGGATTAACGGCAAGCGGGTGGCCGGCACCTCGGGGCGCAAAGGCCCGGTCTACAACCCGGCCACCGGGGAGCTGGCGCGCGAGGTCGACTTCGCATCGGTCGAGGAGGTTGATGCCGCGGTCAAGGCTGCGGCGGCCGCTTTTCCGGCATGGCGCGCGACGTCGCTGAG
>DATKBC010000127.1:0-7000 GCA_035514415.1 Pleomorphomonadaceae bacterium
ATGTTGAAGACCGATGCGCCGCCGGGGCACACGTTCTGCACGATGTTGGGGCTGATAACCAGGAGCGCGAAGTATCCGAGCACGATGCTCGGCACGGCGGCCAGCATCTCGAGGATCGGCTTCAGCAGGCCGCGCGTCCGCGGGCTGGCGTACTCCGACAGGTAGATCGCTGCGCCAATGCCAAGCGGGGCGGCGACGAGCATCCCGATGCCGGCGATGACGAGCGTGCCGCCGAGGATGGTGGGGATATCGAACATGTCTCGGCGGGGGAACCAGCCTCCGGCGAGCAACGCCGCGGGGTCGACCTGCGATGCGAAGTTCACGGCCTCGCCGATCAAGGCGAGAACGATCAGGCCGGTGATGATGACCGAGAGGGTCGCTGTCGCCAGGAAGGCCAGACGGATCGCCGCCTCCTTGCGCCGCCGAGCGGCGCTACCCGCGAGGTCGGCGACGGTCAGCTGCCGGGGCGAGGCAGGGAGGCCCATGCGCGCACTCTACCGATCAGTTGGCAGGAATAGAAGGTTGGGGCTGAAGCCGGGCGAGTGGACTCGCCCGGCTTCAAGAGCGGGAGTCTAGCTGCCGACCTGGGTGCCGGTGGTCCGGCTCTCCCAGAGCGCGACCATCGCTTCCCAGTCCGCATCGGGGATATCGACGTACCCCTCCTCGGATACCGAAGCGCGTCCCTGGTCGGACAGGTAGAAGTCGATGAACGCGGCGACCGCCGGGTTCTCCTCGGCCACCTGGGCGTTCACGTAGATGAACAGCGGACGGGCGATCGGATACTCGGCGGAAGCGATTGTTTCGACAGTCGGTTCCACGCATCCATCACCGGCGTCGACGGCCAGCGGCTTGACGAGGTCGAGGTTCGCCTCGACGTACGCGAACCCGACCCAACCCAACGTCTCCGGGTTGTCCTCGCTTCCGGCGACGCCCTGGATGATCACGTTGTCGTCACCCGAGGACTGGTAGCCCAGTCGGGTGGTGACGGCCTCCATCTCGAGCGCACCGCCGACCGGGTCGAGGGCCAGCTCGACGAACGAGTCGAAGGTGCCGGACTCCTCACCGGGGGCGGTCACGAACAGCGGGGCGTCCGGGTACGGGGTGTGGACCTCACCGAACTCGCCGCCGGTCGCCTCGTGGGTCTGGTCGGCGAGGGCCGTGAAGTCGGACCACGGGGCCCCGTTCTCGCCGGTGTTCTCCGGGCCGAGGAGGGCCCAGATGTCGGTAAAGCTCAGGCACTCCATCTCGGTATTCAGAGCCGAGGTGATGACCGAGAGACCATCGATGGCGACATACATCTCGATGAATTCGATCCCGTTGGCCTCGCACGCCTCGATCTCCGTATCGCGGATGGCGCGGGACGCATCCTGCACGTCGCTGTCGCCGGCGCAGAACAGGGCGAACCCGTCACTGGTGCCAGGACCTTCGACCGAGATCTGGACGTTTGGGTACAACGCGGCGAATTTCTCCGCATTGGCCAGCGAGATGGGTTCGACCGTGGACGAACCGGACACGAAGATCGATCCAGTCAGTTCGTCGGTGGAGGCGGCAGGCGCTCCGCTGGCGGACGCCTGGCAGGCGGACAGCACCAGCAGGCCGGCGACGAGCATGGCAACAGGGCGGAGGGGGGATTTCACGAGGGAAGCTCCTTCAGGCGTGGACATTTTCCATCCGATCCTGCCGGGACCGCCTCAAGCGACCGTCAGCCGCACATCAACGCTCTGTAAAGCACCCGGGAACCTACCATGGCGGCGGGACTCGTGAATGCGTGAGGAGGTCGAACCGTGCAGCTTTTCTTGGGCGGTCTCATCGGGTTGGCCGGGGGCGTCCTGTCAGGCCTCTTCGGCATCGGCGGCGGGCTGGTCATCGTGCCAGCCCTGATCCTGCTGCTGGGCATGACTCCCAAGCAGGCGGCCGGGACGTCGCTGGCGGCGCTCGTGCTGCCGGTCGGCATCCTGGGCGCAATCGAGTACCTGCGGGCGGGGCATGTCGACCTCCGCCTGGCCGGGCTGATCGCGGTCGGCCTCTTGATCGGCGCCTTCGTGGGCGCCCGGCTGGCCATCGGTCTGCCGGACGAGCTCATTCAGCGCGCGTTCGGGGTGTTTCTCGTGCTCGTCGGAGTACGGCTGGCACTCTGGGTCTGATCATTCCGGTGCCTGCCGGCACCACTAATCGGGCGTCCGGCGGCCCTCCCGCGAGCCACGTGCGTCGAAATAGGGCAACATAGTCATCCCACCTGGGGGTCTGGTATCCCGCCCACCGCATGTGACAGGAGGCGCGTCCCATGACTCCGGCACTCGGGCGGCCCCGACGCTCCGCAGGAGCGATCCTGGCTGCCCTGGCTTTGACTCTCGCCGTCCCCGCCAGCACGCTGGGCGGACACGGCCATCCCAATCCCGCTACCTCATTCATCAATGTCCTCACCGCCGGCGGGTTCACGGTCCCACTCATCAACTCCGGCGAAACCTTCGACGGCGTTCGCTTCCAGGGCATTCCCGATGGGATCGGCGCCGTGCCCGGCGATGGCTGGGTTGACCTATACGTGACCCATGAGGAGTCATGGGTGCCGTTTGGTGGCTTCGCTGACCTCCAGGCATCCTCGGTCAGCCGCGTCCGCGTGGATACCGAAGAACAGGAGGTCATCGAGCTGGAGGTCGCACTCGGACCGGAACAGGGCTTCGTGCGCTTCTGCTCGGCCTTCATGGCTGGCCCCGAGCACGGCTTCGCGAACTACACCTTCTTCATGAACGAGGAAGCCGACGAAACGATCCACCCCGTCCCGCCCGGCGCGGTGTACGGCGCCGATCCGTCTCTGGCTCCCAATCGTCAGGCCGGCTACAGCGTGTGGCTCGACACCGCGACCGGCGCGTTCGACGTGATGAGCCGTGCCGGACGCCATAACCACGAGAACACGGTCGTCATTCCAGGCGGATGGAATAAACTCGCCGCCCTCTCCGGAGACGACACCTTCAACGCCCCATCGTCGCAACTGTACCTGTACACCGCCAATGACGCTGGACAGTTGATGGCCGACAAGGGGCAGTTGTGGGCGTTCCAAGTCACGGCAACCGACGAGGGGCCGTTGGCCGACCCATATGACGCCTTCAACAACGCCAACGACTACCTGGAGATCACCAATAACGAGTCGGCGCCATGGAGCGGGCGCTTCATCCATGTCCCGACCGACATCGCCCGTGGGGTGACTAGCGATCCGCCCCAGCTCGCGCTCGAAAACTGGTCGAACGCGAACAACGTCTTCCAGTTCGTCCGCGTCGAGGATCTCGCATACGATCCGGACAACCCGCGCGTGATCTACTTCGCCGACACCGGGGCGACCCGCCTGGCCGAGAGCGAAACGACCGGGCGGCTGATCCGCCTGGGGTCCGGGGGAACGACCTCCAACGGCCGCATATTCAGGATGGTCCTCAACGAGAAGGACCCGCGGATCGTGGATGAGTTCAGCGTCCTTACCGATAGCGTGCCGGTTCCGCCAGGAGGCAATCCGGCCACTGGGGTCGCCTTCGTGAACCCCGACAACCTGGACGTTGGGCACAGCAGCTTGATGGTCCAGGAGGATGCAAGCAGCGCCAACGACGTCTGGCAGTACTCCCTCACCGCCGGGACCTGGACCATGGTCGCATCGGTGACGGGGACCGGTTCCTCAGCCGAGTCGAGCGGGATCATCTCGCTCGAGGACATCCCAGGGTTTGCAGCCGGTTGGTGGGCGCTCGACGTCCAAGGGCACCAGAACCTGGCCCAGTTCACGGTTGGCGGTTTCACCTGGGTTGGTCCGCCAAGCTCGGCGACAGGCCCGTACTCCAAGCGCCTGGAGGAGGGTCAGCTGCTGCTGATGTTCATTCCGGGCAGCTAGCCGTCAGGCTGTTCTAGACCGATACGAGGGCCGCCCTCCGGGGCGGCCCTCGATGGTGTCCGCCCCGTCAGGGCGCGCGACGGTGCGGCTTGCGCCGGGTGCGCGCCAGGTAGACAGCGGGGATGCCGGCTCGCAGGAGGGGGATGCCGCCAGTGGCCGGGGCCGGCGAGTTCTGGAGCGTGTGGACCACGTCGGTCACCGCGTACAGATGGTGCGCTCCAGTGGCGTCGATGAATTCGACCGTGTCACCAATGCGCGGCAGCGGCGTGGTGTATTCGATATCGGCGGCGGCAAATCCTCCTCGGCGAGGGAAATAGACGGTGTAGGGCATGCCCGTCGGCCAGTCAGCCTCCTGTGCCTGCTCCGTCTTCGTCGCCCGGCGTCGGGTGACCATCGGGTGCTCCTTGTGTGTCTGGAGGGCCGTGTGGGATTCGAACCCACGACACGAGGATTAAAAGTCCCCTGCTCTGCCGCTGAGCTAACGGCCCGGGCCAATCGTACGGCGGCGGTCAGCCCGACGCGGTGGCCGTTGGCTCGGGCGTGGCATCCGACGACGCGGCAAGACGAGGTGCAGCGGCGGCCCCAGCGCGCAGCTGATCGGTGCGAGGTCGGTCGAACAGCTCCGCGACCTGCGGCGCGAAGTTGACCATGACAACCGAACGGATTGGGGAGCCCGCGGCATCGACTTCTCCTGCCGCGAAGTTCAAGGCACGCGGCAGGACCGCGAATCGGCGCGGCCGCTCATACGTGGCGAACTCGGCCGTCGCTCGATCGACTTCCTGGCGAAGCAGGGCGCTGACGTCGGGGCGTGCGAGGAGCCTCGCGCTGGCATCGAGGTCCGAATCGGACTCCGCTCGGGTCACACCCGACCACACTCGGATTGCCGCCATATCGGGCACCAGCAGGGCACCGGTCATATCGCGGTCGTCTCCCAGGATCACCGCCCGCAAGATGTACGGCGACCGGGCCAGCGCTCGTTCGATCGGGGCGGGCGCGACATTCTTGCCGGTGGCCAGCACGAGCAGGTTCTTGACCCGGCCCGTGATCCGCAGCCGGTGAGCGTCGTCGAACTCGCCGATGTCCCCGGTCCGCAACCAGCCCTGGGCGTCGCGCACGCGCGCCGTGTCGGTCGGCCGGTCGAGGTAGCCGAGCATCACCTGCGGGCCGCGGGCCAGGATCTCGCCGCTGCCTGGATCGATCCGCAACTCGGTCCCCGGAAGAGGCGGTCCAACCGTGCCGTATCGGTATGTCGCCAGTCGATTGACGGTGAGGGTGGGGGCTGTCTCAGTCAGGCCGTAGCCTTCCAGTATCGGGAACCCCATCGAGTCGAAGAAGACGCCGGTCGGCTCCGGCAGCGCCGCCCCGCCCGAGATGAAGAAGCGCAGATGGCCGCCGAACGCGCCTCGGATTTGGGCCAGCACCGTCCGCTCCGCCACCCAGCGCCGCAGGCGAAGCCAGGGTCCATCGGTCAGTCCGGCGAGGTGATTGCGGTAGTGCTCCCGACCCAGACCAGTTGCCCAGTCGAACAGGGCTCGGCGCCACGCGGGTCCGGTCGCCACACCGGTCTTGATCCGATGCTCGATCCGCTCGAAGAACAGCGGGATGGACGCCATCAGGGTGGGTCGCACCTCGCCCATGTCGGTGGCCCAGCGTTCGATCTGGCGCTCCGCGAAAGCGATCGTGGCCCCCGATCCGAGTCCGGCCAGCATGGCGCCCCCACGCTCGAACATGTGGCTCATGGGCAGGACCGAGAGCATGACGTCCGAGGACGTGATCGAGATGGCCTGCACCGTGGCATGAAACGAGTGCAGCAGGTTTCCATGGGACGCCACGACCCCCAGGGGATCGCCATCCACACCCATGGTGTGGACGACGGTCGCGACCTGCGCCGGATGGATCTTTCGCCACGTGGTCTCCCAATCGGCGAGAGCCTCAGGCGACGGATCCGCGTCCCGGGCCAGGGCGGACAGGGTCACCGTCGCGCTGCTGGCGGGGTCCGGTTCGAAGAGCACGATGCGGGCATCCATCTCAGAGCTGGACGGGGCGGAGCGCAGGCGCTGCAGGAGCCGGGCATCCTCCGCGAACACGAGCCGGGCACCAACGCGCCGGGCGATCTCGGCCATCCGCGCCGGCGGATCGCCGGGATACAGCGGACAGGTGACCGCCCCGAGCGCCATGCAGGCCAGGTCGGCGACGAGCCATTCCGGGCGCGAGCGACTCAGGATCACGACCCGGTCGCCGGCGCCGACGCCCAACTGGCGGAGGCCGATCGATGCCGCCGCAACGTGCGCCCACAGCTCGGCGTATGTCCAGGACGGCCAGCCACCGCCCGCCTTCCAGCGGATGGCTTCCTTGTCCGGCGTGCGCTGCACGCTGCGCCAGATCAGCTCCACCACGCTCCGTGGCCGGTCGGCGGCCGCGATCTCGAGGGGCTCGCCCGCGACCACGGTCACGGCGGCGCCTCGGCCGGAATGACCGATGCCGGCTTGCTCCGCCGGAACCGGCGGCTGAGCGCGGTGGCCGCCATGTCCAGCCCCACGCAGATGGCCACGGTGGTGATCCCGGCCAGAAGGAGGATCATTCCGAATTTGACCCACAGCCCGGCGGACAGCCCGACCACCACGGCCGCTACGACCACCGTCACCGGGTGATGGAGGACGTAGAAGGGCAGGACCATCTCGCTGGCCCAGCCCAGGAATCGGGGTCGGGCGGTGAAGTAGGTGGCCGCCACGCCGACGAGGACCAGGGCCATCACCCAGCCCAGCGCCGTGCGCCACGCCACGTAGGCCAGTCCAGCCGGCGTGAAGCCCGGGGCGTGCTCCAGGCCCAGCGGTGAGCCGAAGAGCACGACCGGGAGGTAGGCGATCGGGACGATCGGCAGCAGCCACAGGGTCACTCGGCGGCGACGGAGGATGGCGCTCAACACCCGTCGATCGGCCATGGCTGCGATCCCGATCACGAAGTACGACAGCCACAGCACGAAGTCGGCCCAATCGCGGTAGTCCGGTACGAGGGGGCGCAGGATGAGCTGCGCCGCCACGATCGGGACGAAGAGCAGGATCAAGCCCCACGGCCCGTCGGCGATGGTGCCGATCCGAAGGTCGCTCCCCGCGGCGCGCCTGGCGCCGA
>DATKBC010000128.1:0-6984 GCA_035514415.1 Pleomorphomonadaceae bacterium
CAGGAACAGCGAGTAGTCGATGGCCAGGGCCAGGCCGATCATGGTTGCCAGGTTGGTGACGAAGATCGACATGTCGAACGACGCGGCCAGCAACCCGATGACCGCGAACGTCGAGATCAGCGACAGGCCCGCGATAAGTAATGGCAACCCGGCGCCCACCAGGGTCCCGAAGACCACCAGCAGGATGACGCCGGCGAGGGGCAGGCTGATGATCTCCGCCTGCTGGAGATCCTCCTCGATGACCCCGTTGAACTCGTCGTACACGACTGGCACGCCCGTGATCCGGGTCTCGACGCCCGGCGGGCGCTCCACCAGTTCAACCAGGCGACGAGCGTCTTCGACGGCCTCCTCGTCCGGCGAGCTCAGCCGGACCAGGGCGAACGTGGCGCCGCCATCGGTCGACAGGAACCGTGGATCCCCGTTGTCGGCGTAGGTGATGATTTCGTCGACCACCGGATCGTCGGCCATGGGAGCGACCGCATCCGCGATCACCCCTTGGAACGCGGGCGATGCGGCATCTCCTGCCGGGTCGCGCATGATCACGAAGATGGCGGTCGCCTGCTCCCCGAACCGGTCGGCGAGGAGCTCCTCGGTGGTCCGCGATTCGGAACCCGCGATCTGCCAGCCACCCTGCGACAGCTGGCCGCCGGCCTGGTTGGACCAGACGCTCAGGCCGATGACCAGGGCCAGGCCCACGGGTGGGATCCAGCGCCGGAATCGGTACGAGAACCTGCCCAGGGCCGCAAACACGGGGCGCACTCTAGCCGACCCGACCGATGGGGACAGATATGATCGGCCCGCATGAGTCAGCGGTCCGCGACGTGACGGTCCTGGCGCCGGCCAGATGGTGGCGAAGCCTCGGCGGACTGACTCGCTCCGGCAGCTCGGTCGAGGGCCTGTCATGGGCCCTGTACGACTTCGCGAACACGATCTACTCGTTCGCCATCGTCAGCTTTGCCATGGGCCCGTGGACGGTGAGGGCGCTGGGCGAGGCCAACGGGACCCTCGCATTCACCGTGGCCGGCAGCCTGTCAGTCCTGCTGAACGCCCTGGTCTCGCCGGCCCTGGGAGCGGTGAGCGATCGTACCGGCGGGCGGAAGCGGTACCTGTTCGTATTCACCGTCCTGTGCGTGGTGCCGACCGCGATCATCGGCCTGGTCGACATCTGGCTCGGTCTGCTGGCGTTCGCGATCGCGAACTTCGCGTTCCAGGCCGCCCTCATCTACTACGACGCCATCCTCCCCGACGTCGCACGCCCGGAGAAGCGCGGCCGCCTGTCAGGGATCGGGGTCGGGCTCGGCTACGTGGGGACCATCGTGTCGGGCCTGCTGCTCCGCTTCACGACCGACAACGAGGGCCTGACGACCGCAGCCAGCTTCATGCTCGTCGCCTCGCTGTTCGCGGTGTTCGCCATCCCGCTGTTCCTCGTCGTCCGCGAGCGTCCGCGGACGGGGGCGCCGTTCCGCGTAGCGGATGCGGTGGGCTCCTGGCGGCAGCTCGGCGTGACGTGGCAGCACGCCGGGGAGCGCCCGGGGCTGCGCCGCTTCATCGTGGGCCGCTTCTTCTACTCCGACGGCGTGAATACGGCCATCGCGGTCATGAGCCTGTTCGCGATCAACGCGGTCGGCTTCACCGAAGGCGAGGCCCTGTACGTGCTGATCGGCCTGACCGTGGTCGCGGTGCTGGCGTCGTTCGGGTGGGGCTACCTCGCCGATCGCTGGGGCCCCAAGCGCACCCTGCTCACGGTGCTCGCATCCTGGGTCCTGGGACTGCTGATCATCGGACTGTTCCCGAACAAGCTCGCGTTCCTGCCGGCGGGGGCGATCCTGGGTTCCGGCCTGGGCGGCACGGCCGTCACCGACCGCCTCCTCCTGCTGCGCCTCACGCCACCCGCTCGGGTGGGTGAGATGTTCGGGCTGTTCGGGCTGGCCGGGAAGTTCAGTGCGGTCATCGGCCCCATCGCGTTCGGCGCCATCGTGTTCGTGCTGGTCGACTCTCTAGACACCGTCGCCTACCAGATCGCCATCCTGTCACTGCTTATCCTCATGGTCATCGGGTACTGGATCGTGCGAGGCGTCCCCGAGCCGCCGGCAACGGCGGCCGAGGAGGCGGAAGCGGTCCTGGCGGGCGGATCAGGGTCGACATGACCCTCGTGGTGGCTCACCGGGGCGCCTCGGCGCGCTCCCCGGAGAACACGATGGAGGCCTTCCGGCTCGGGGTGGAAGCGGGCGCCGACGCCATCGAGCTGGACATCCACATGTCCGCCGACGGACAGCTGGCGGTCATCCACGACCCGACCCTGGATCGGACCACGGACCGGACGACGACCGTTGCCCATGCGCCGATGGGGGAGATCCAGGCGGCCGACGCCGGTTGGGCCTTTCCCGGCCCCAATGAAGACTATCCGTACCGGGGTCGCGGATTGACCGTGCCGGCCCTGCCCGAGGTCGTGGACTGGCTACCGGCCGGCATTGGGCTGGCGGTCGAGATCAAGGCCCCAGAAGCTGCGGATGGCGTGGTCGCGGCGCTGGCCGGAGCGAGGGTCCGGAGCGCCGGGCTGGTCACCGTGATGAGCTTCCAGGAGGCCGCCATTCAGCGCGTTCGAGAACTGGCCCCGGACCTGCCGACCGGGCTGCTGCTCGTCCCGGGAGATATCTTCGAGCGCGGGCTGACCTGGGCCGTCGAGCATGGGCACGCCGCGATCCTGCCCTTCGAGGTCGATCTCGGCTACGACCCGGCACCCAACATCCAGCTCGCCACCGCGTACGGGTGCCGCGTCGGCTGCTACGTGGTCAACCAGCCCGAGCGCATGCAGCAACTGGCCGCCGCCGGCGCGTGGGGGTTCGTCACCGACGTTCCCGAGCTGGCGAGGGCCGCGATCGGCCCCCGCCCGGAGTAGGGGCTGGCCTAGCCGGCGGCGGCGGCCGTCAGCTCGCCGAGGGCAGCCTTGGCTGCGCCAGCATTGTCGACGCCGAACAGGATGCCTACCTTGCCACCCTCCATCCCGACCGGGATGAGCGCCTCGATGTTGACGCCCGCCGACGCGAGGAGACGTGCCGCATTGGCCAGGGTTCCGGGCCGGTCCTCGAGCCACGCAACGATGGCCTCAACCTCGCGGGACTTGACACCCTTGCCCTGGAGCGCGGCGCGGGTCGAGTCATCGTCGTTTGTCTGGATCGCGATCGAGCCGCCGTCGCCCCAGGCGGCGCCGCCAACGGTGATGACGTTCACGCCCTTCTCGGCGATGGCCTCGAGGGCATCGGCCAGGGTTCCGGGCCGGTTTTCGGCATTGATGATGAACAGGTGCATGATGCTGACCTCCTCGTGATGCGCGGCTGCGCATTCCTCGCGGGGAGCCTACACCCGGCGCACGCACCCGTCGATCAACGGAGCAACAGGTGACCGTTAAGGGCCACCTACCCCGTTTGGCGTTCGGGGTCAGCGCCGGGCAGCGCCCCTGGCTGGCTGAGCTGGGAGTCGCAGTCGAGGCCCTGGGCTATGACGAGCTGTGGAGCAACGACGTCCGGGGTGGGTCAGGTCTCGACACGCTGGCCGCGGCGGCGAAGGCCACGAGCGAGCTGCGCTTGGCCGTTGGCGTGATCGCACTCAGCGAGGCCTCCCCGGACGCGATCGCGGAGCGGGTCGCGATGTCAGGCCTGCCGGCGGACCGGCTGACGGTGGGCGTGGGCAGCGGCACTGGGCGTTCCCTGGAGGCGATGCGGAATGGCATCCGCGCACTGCGCGGCCTCCTTCCGGGCCATGCCATCGGCCTGGCAGCGGTGGGACCCCGGATGGCGGAGCTGGGCGGAGTCGTGGCGGACGTGGTCCTCCTCAACTGGGCCGGACCGCGCATGGCGTCCGAACGCCGACAGCTTGTAGGGGCGGGGGCGGCGGCGGCCGGCCGCCCGGCGCCCCGGGTCGCGGCATATGTCCGGGTCGCCGTCGGGCCTGGCGCCGACGAGCGGTTGGCGAGCGAACAGGCGCGGTACGTCGGGTACGGCGGCTCGTATCGGCAGGTGATCGACGCCCAGGTCGCCGCCGGCGAATCGGTGATCGGGGTGGTGGCCGAGGAGCCGGGAGGCGTGGGGCCGGCGCTGGCCGGCTATCGATCGGTGCTCGACACCGTCGTCATCCGCGGACTGCCGGCGGACGACACGCTGGAGGCGTGGTTGGACGTCGCGCGGGCCGCTACTCTCCGCGCATGACCTATAGCATCGTGGCCCGCGACCCGGAAACGGGTCGCCTGGGAGTCGCGGTGCAGTCTCATTACCTTGGAGTCGGCCCGGTCGTGCCGTGGCTCGAGCCAGGCGTGGGTGCGATTGCGACCCAGGCCCAGGTGGACGTCTCCTATGGACCGATCGGCCTCGAGCTGCTGCGCAACGGGCGGAAGGCCGAGCAGGTGGTCGCGGCGCTGCTCGCGAGCGACCTCACGCCGCAGATCCGGCAGGTCGGGGTCGTGGACGCAGAGGGCGGAGCGGCCGCGTTCACCGGGACCGAAACCATCCCGGCGGCCGGGCACCTGGTCCGCGACGGCTTCACCGTCCAGGGCAACCTCCTCGAGCGCGATACGTGCTGGCCAGCCATGGCCACCGCCTACGAGGCCGCCCTCGGCGAGGGGCTCCCGTTCAGCGAACGGCTCCTGCGCGCTCTCGAGGCAGCCGAGGCAGAAGGCGGCGACGTCCGCGGCCGACAGAGCGCGGCGATCACGATCGTGGAATCCACCCTCCAGCCCAACCCCTGGAAAGGACGCGTCCTCGACGCCCGGGTCGACGACCATCCGGACCCGGTTCCGGAGCTGCGGCGGCTGGTGGGCCTGTACGAGAGCTATGCCCTGTTCGACGAAGAGGGCGACGCGGCTCGGGCCGGCCGCTCCGAAGCGGATCGCTATGCCGAGGCTCGGCGACGCACGCCGGAAGCCATGGAGCTCGTCTTCTGGATGGGTATCGAGCACGCCAAGCGCGGCGAGCTGGATGCCGCCCGCCGCGAGCTGCAGATCGCTTTCGCGGCCGATTCGCGCTGGCGGACCACCCTCCAGCATCTCGCGGACGCCGGCCGGGAGGGGATGACGCCCGAGCTGGCGACCCAGCTTACCGCCTGACCCGCCGCGGGGGCGGCCGGCTACCAGTTGGTGGCGGTGGTAGCCACGTGCTCGCCGATGGACTCCAGCCAGCGCTCGGCGTCGATGGCCGCCTTACAGCCCTCGCCGGCGGCAGTGACCGCTTGCCGGTACGTATGGTCGTGGACGTCGCCGGCGACGAAGACGCCTTCGATATTCGAGCTCGTCTCGCCGGCGGTCCGACCAGAGACCTCGCAGTAGCCACGCTCGTCGAGGTCCAGCTGCCCCATGAAGAGGTCCGTGTTTGGCTTGTAGCCGATGGCGATGAACAGGCCCTGGGCGTCGAGCACCTCCTCCTCGCCGGTCTGGGTGTCGCGCAGGCGCAGCTGATCGACGGTGGTGTTGCCGAGCACCTCGGCCACCTCGCGGTTCCACTTCACCTCGACCTTGGGGTGCGCGAACGCGCGGTCCTGCATGATCTTCGAGCCGCGGAGTTCGTCGCGCCGGACGAGCATGGTGACCTTGGACGCGAACTTGGTCAGGAACAGCGCCTCCTCCAGCGCCGTGTCGCCACCGCCGACCACCGCCACCTCGCGGTCGCGGAAAAAGAAGCCATCGCACGTGGCGCAGGCGCTGACGCCGCGCCCGCGGAACGCCTCCTCGCTGGGCAGGCCCAGCCACAGGGCGCTGGCTCCGGTGGCCACGATGACCGCGTCTGCCAGGTACAGGTCGTCACCAACCCACAGCTTGAACGGGCGCTGGCTGAAGTCGACCTTGGTGACATCCTGCTCCACCAGGTGAGCGCCAAAGCGCTCCGCCTGCAGGCGGAACAGGTCCATGAGCTCCGGTCCCAGGATGCCGTCGGGGAATCCGGGGTAGTTCTCGACGTCGGACGTGATCATCAGCTGGCCCAGCGGCGCATTGCCGGCGAACACGACCGGCTCCAGGTTGGCGCGCGCGGCGTATAGGGCCGCCGTCAGGCCAGCCGGACCCGAACCGATGATGGCGAGCTTGCGGTGCGACAGGTCGACCGGATCGGTCGAGGTTGAGATGGGCGTTGCGGTGGTGGTCATGTCCTCGATCTGCAGTCTAGTCCGCGCATCACGCACGGAACCTCCGTCAGGGTATCAGTAGTTTGCGCAAGTACGCAAGTGCTCCTCGGATGGAAATCAAGCCAGGATGAGGTCGAGGTTGTTGGCCAGGTCCCAGACCCCAACGCCCACCAGCGCGGCCCCGAGGATGAGCTGCAGCGGTCGCTCCCAGCGGAGCATGGCCGCCGCCAGCTGACGGCCGCGCAGCTGCCCCAACAGACCGAGGACGAACAGCGGCAGGCCGAAGCCGATGCCGAAGGCCACGAAGAACGCCAGCTGGTCCACGACGTCCCTCACGGTCAGGGAGAAAGCGAAGATGCTGACCAGGAACGGGCCGCTGCAGGGCACGGCGATGGGCGCGAACACGAGCCCGTAGAGGTAGGCACCGAGAGCCGGCCCGCGCCCGACGGCGATGGCCGGTGACAGCTGGGGCAGCCGGGCAAATGGATTGCGGCCGGCCAGGAGCAGGATGCCGAGACCGATGAGCAGGCCATCGGCAATCGGCAGGACGATCCGGTTGAAATCGCCCAGTGGCCGCGCGATGACGGCGAAGATGGCGCCGATGACCACCATGCCGGTCACCACCCCGGCCCACACCAGGAGCGCCGCGGCCAGCGGCGGAAAGTGCCGGGCCGCCGTGGTCCCCGAGCCCTGGGTCAAATATGCGATGAAGGCCGGGTACAGGGGCAGGATGCAGGGGGTAATCGTGGCGGCGGCGCCCAGGCCGATGGCGGCCACCAGGCCACCCAGGTCGAGCAACGGATCAGCCGGCCGCGATCTCCGCGGTCAGCTCCGCGGCGCCGTAGGCGCGGAACTCGAGAGCCCGCACCGAGCCAT
>DATKBC010000129.1:0-2710 GCA_035514415.1 Pleomorphomonadaceae bacterium
CGGGTTGGCCCACGCTTTCCTGGGTCACTTCCACGTCCCCCGCGACGCTGACTTGTATACGTACCCTGGCAACCCCGATCCGCTTGACTTCGGAGAGATCGGCGAGCGGGGTGCGGTCCTGGCCTCCGTCGACCCAGACGGTTCGGTGGTGCGGGAGCGCCGCCTGGTAGCCACCTCGGTGGTCCATGACGTCGAGGTGTCGCTCGACGACGCGGCCCATGGCGACGACGTGCGGACTCGGGTCGAGGCCGCGCTCGTCCCGTTGAGCGGCTGCGTGCGGGTAACCCTGAGCGGGGAGATGGCTCCAAGCGTGGAGGTCGACCTGGCAGGTCTGACGATGCTCGGCGCTCACCTCGACGGGCTGGTCATTCGCCCCGGGTCGGCACGCGTGGGATACGACCTGGACGCCATCGGCGCGGAGGCCACGGTCCGGGGCCAGTTCGTGCGGCTGGCGACGGCCGAGGTCAGCGATTCCGACGAGCGGCGGCGAGTGATCGTCACCGGGCTGCGCGCCCTCGATGGGCGCCGCGACCTCGAGGTGCTGTGAACGATGTGGGTTGAGCGAGTGTCCGCGCGCGCGTTCGGGCCCTTCCGCGACGCCGTCCTGGAACTGCGCCCCGGATTGACGGTCGTGATCGGCCCGAATGAAGCGGGCAAGTCCTCCTGGCACGCCGCGCTGCGCCTGGCGTTGACCGGTCGGCGGCGCGGGCGCGGGGGCCGGACGGCGGAGGACCGCGAGCTCGAGGAGCGTCACCGACCATGGGACGAGGCGGACGGGCCGTGGGAGGTCGACGCCCGCCTGCACCTGGATGACGGCCGCGTGATCGACATCAGCCAGGACCTGGCCGGCCGCGTGGACTGCCGGGCGGTGGACGTCGGCCTTGGGCGAGACGTGTCGGCCGAGATCATCGTGGAGGGCAGTCCCGACGCATCGCGCTGGCTGGGCCTGGACCGGCAGGCCTTCGCCGCCACCGTATCGGTCGACCAGGCGCGCATCCTCGCCGTCGTGGATGCCGCCGACGGGCTCCAGGACGACATGCAGCGCGCCGCTGCCACAGCCGGGCGGGATTCCACCGCGGCGGAAGCGATCGCGCGATTGACCGACTTCCGGAAGTCCGCGGTGGGTGCGGACACCCGGGTGGCGATCGGGCCGCTCCGCCAGGCACGTCTCGCGGCCGCCGATGCGGATCGAGTTCTGGCCGATGCTCGAGCTCGGCACCAGCGTGACCTGGGTCGAGCCGCCGATGCACAGGTCGCAGCCTGGCGAGTCGTTTCGGCGCGGGATCGGCGGGCACAGGCCCAAGCGGCCGTGGATCAGTCCAGGGCAATTGCGCTCGTGGCCCGCGCCCGACGTGCCGCGGAGCTGGCAGCCCGCCACAGCGGGCCGCCGCCGCCGCTCGCCGCCGTGGAACAGGAAACGGCCAGCGTGGCAACTGCTCTGCAGGCGTGGCGGGGACGGCCGGCGACGGCTGTCCTGGACGGACCGGACAGCCAGGCCATCACGCGGCGGCTGTCCGCGCTGCCTGCGGCGCCCCAGGGCGACATTGCTCCGCATCCGTCAGTGATGGACGCGGTGAGCGCGCTGGACCAGGCTGAGGGTGCAGCCGCCGAGATCCGCCAGCAAGGTGGACCTCCCCGGTCAGGCGTCTCGGGTGAGCGGCTGCTGGTGGGCGGCGGCCTCCTGGCCGCGGCGGCCGGCTTGGGAGCCGTCCTGCTCGGTGCGGTGCTGGCGGGGCTGGTCCTGATTGCGGTGGGGGTCGGGCTCGCCGCGTGGATCACCATCCGCCAGCGGACTGGCGCGGCCGTGACGGCTGTGGATTGGGGGCGTCGCCAGCAGGACGTCGCGGCCCGCGTAACTCGATCTGGGGAGTCGGTCCGCGAGGCGCTGCGGGCTCGCGGCGCGCCTGCCGAGGGCGATCTCCGGGCGGATATTGCCATCTACCTGACCGCCTGTGCACAACGAGCGGTGGATGCGGCCGCCGCCGCCGAGGCCGAGCCGTTGCGCCGGCAGCTCGAGTCCCGTCGCCAGCTGGAGGGGACCGCGGCTGAGGCCGCGGCCGCCATTGCCCGTGCCGAGTCCGAGGTCCGCGCCGCCGCCGAACGGATTGGACAGCCCCTCAATGGCAACGACCCCGAGCGCGTGGTGAGCGATCTCGAGAGTTGGCAGCGCCGGCGCCTGGTCGACCTCCAGGCCGGTCAGCAGGCGATCGCCGAGTGGCAAGAGCTCAGCGACCTGCTCGCCGGCAGCAGCCTGGGGGCGCTGGAGGCGGAGGCCGCGGACGCCGCGCGACGCATGGCCGCGGCCGGCCTGTCCACCGCGGTCGCGGTGCCCGTCGGTGCCGACGCCGGCCTCGCCACGGCCGCGGCCGAGGAAGCGCTTGCCGCCCGCCAGGCCGAGCTGCTTACCGCCGAACGGGCTGCGGCGACGCTCGAAGGCGAGGCGCGCCAGCTGGACGCCAGTCTGCCGAGCGTGGCCGAGGCCGAGGAGGCAGTCGAGGCTGCCGCCGTCGAGCTGCAACGAGTGGTGGGCATGGCCGAGGTCCTGGACCGGACCCTGGCTCTGTTGCGCAACGCTGAGGAACAGGTGCATCGCGATCTGGCGCCGGTGCTGGCCGACACGGTCCGACGCTGGCTGCCGCGGATCAGCGGGGGCGCCTACGTTGACGTCAGCGTCGATCCTCGCGATCTGCGCGTCAAAGTCAGGGAAGCG
>DATKBC010000130.1:0-6730 GCA_035514415.1 Pleomorphomonadaceae bacterium
GCCCGGCCACCACCGATGCCAGACCGATCAGGATCAGCAGCAGGCCAAGGCCGGTGACGACCGTCCAGCCATGCCGGGTCCACGATCGGCGTGGCTGTCTGGAAGACGGCCGTGGCTGGCGTGGAGCGCGGGAGCCAGCGACCGTCTGAGGGACGGCCTGGGTGCGCGGACGCCGGCTCATGGCCCGACACTCTACGCGGACTGGCAGGTAGCATCTCGGCGTGCCCGATCCCGGCCTGGACCCGCCCATCCACGTTGACTGGGTGGACCCTGGTCTGCTCGGCGACGGCCTGCGCGGCCGCCTGGGAGTGACCATCCTGCCGGGCAAGCGGGGCAAATCGGTCCGATACCCGGGGCTCGTCTACCGACGCGACACGAGGACCGACCTTGAGCGCCTGCACGAGATGGGCGTTGGATTCCTTGCCCTGCTGGTGGAGGATTACGAGCTCGCCCGGTGGGGCGACCCCGGCCTGGTTGATCACGCCACCGCCGCCGGGATCAGGGTTCGTCGCCTGCCGATACCGGACGGGGAGGCTCCTCCGTCACTGATGAGCGTGGATGAGTTGCTGGCCGAGATCGGAGAGGCCCGGGAGACCGCGGACGCGGTGGTGGCCTGCATGGGGGGCGTCGGGCGGTCGGCCACCATCGCCGCGTGTGCCCTGGCCGCCGCCGGGATGTCCCCCGATCGGGCTATTGCCCACCTGCGGGAGGTTCGACACCCTACCGCGGTCGAAACGCCGCCGCAGGCGGCCTTCGTGGCCGCGTACGCTGCGCATACGGAGAACCGATGACCGATCGCTGGGTCTGTGCCCGCTGCTTCACCTCGGCGGAGGAGTCCGCCATGGCGTGCCCCAACTGCGGGCTGGCGCGGGGAGCGTCTCCCGAAACCGGTGCCGGCGAAGCCGCTCCCAGCGCGGACGCACCGGCACGCGTTGATGCCGCGCCCACCGTTGATGCCGCGATCAGCGCTCCCGTTTCACCCGTGCCGCCCCCAGCCCCAACGCCAGCTTGGGGAACAACCCAGGAACGCTGGGTCTGTCGGCGCTGTTTCTCCTCCAACGACGGGACTGCCACTGCCTGTGCAAACTGTGGGCAGATGCGCGATGCAGGCGCGTCTCCCAACGCCGCGGACGGGTGGGCTGGCGGGGTCCCCGCGCAGCCGGCCGAAGGGCAGGGCCGTCAGTTTCCCTGGCGACTCGTCATCTACGGCGTCATCGCCCTGGTCTTCATCGGGGGGTCGGTGCTGTTCGCGGCTCGCCGGGGCGACAGCGGCGAAATCGTTGACGCCGGGAACCTGAGCGTGTTCGACCTCCAGGAAGGCGACTGCTTCGATGCGGGCCTCAATTCCGGTCAGGTCACCGAGATCTCCGAGGTGCGTGCCGTCCCGTGCGCCGAGCCGCATGTGTACGAGATGTTCTCGGTGGCGGATTACCCCGCTGGCGAGTCTCCCTCCGCGGCCGACGCGGACTACACGCCGTGGGAGCGAGAGAACTGCCTCGGCAGGTTCGAGGCGTACGTTGGCATCGATTACGAGTCCTCGATGTACTACATCAGCGCCCTGGTCCCGACCGACTCTTCCTGGGCCCAAGGGGACCACACGTTGATGTGCTTCCTTCATAACGATCCGGAATCGGCCATGACGGGGTCAGCCCGCGGCGCGGCGCAATAGGCTCAGCCAGGCAAGGAAGGCTCAGCTGGAGGCCAGCTCGGCGAATCGGGCCAGGGCATTGGCCAGCCGCATCTGATCGGGCGTCCGGGCCCGAACCCGGAGCAGCCGGGGTGAGGCGACCACCATCGCCACGCAGCGGGCTCGCGAGGTCGCCACGTTGAGCCGGTGCCCGCTGTACAGGAAGCCCATCCCGCGCGGCGCGTCCTCGGCGGATGACGAGGCCATGCTGTAGATCGAGATCGGCGCCTCCTGGCCCTGGAACTTGTCCACGGTCCCGACCCGGGCCTGGGGCAGGAGGCGCGCGATGGCGCCCACCTGGGCGTTGTAGGCGGCCACGATGACGATCTGCGACCAATCGACTGGCCGCTCGCGGCCCTCCTGGTCGATCCAGGTCGCGCCCCCGTCGATGAGCGTCTCAGCCAGATCGGCGACGACCTTGGCTTCCTCCGGCGATGAGTTGTCGTTCGCCTCGTGCACCACGGCCACCAGCCGCGGGCCGGTGCCTGAGGTGAGCCCTGGTCCGCGGAGCTCCTGGCCGATGAGGTGGGGCTCGGGCTCCAGTCGGTTTTCGTAGAAGACCTCCGAGGTGTATGCGCACAGGTCCGGGTGCAGCCGCCAGGTCGTCTCGAGGAACAGGCCGAGATCGTCTGGCATGGTGGCCGCTTCGCCGAGCAGGTGCGCGAGCGCAGATCGATCCGCGCCCGGCGGATGTGCGCCCTGCAGCGGCTGATCGAGCTGCTGCGGGTCGCCGAGCAGGACCAGGGAGGTCGCACCAGACGCGGCTGCCAGCGTGTTGGCGAGCGACATCTGACCCGCCTCGTCCACGAACAGCACGTCGACCGCGGCGGCCATGTCCTCGCGGGCCCAGAGCCACGGCGTCCCGGCCGCCACCGATGCACCCCCGGATCGGAGCGCCGCCAGCACCTCCCCGTTGACGTTCGTGGCGTGCACCGACCGATGGTCGAAGGCGTCCCCTGGCTCGGTCACCTTCTGGATGATCGCGATCTCAAGGCCGGCTTTTTCGGCTGCCTTGGTGAGCTGGCCGAGGAAGTTGGCAATGACCTTGTGGCTGTTGGCGGTGACGCCGACCCGGCGCCCCCCGCGCACGAGATCGAGGGCCATGTGCGCTCCGCTGTAGGTCTTGCCCGATCCGGGCGGACCCTGGATGGCCAGGGTCGATCGGTCCAGCGCCAGGGCCAACCGGCGCGCCGCCGCCAGGTCCACCTCGCCAGGTTGACGGAGCGGGGCGCCGATCGACTGCCCGACCCGGGGCGGGTGCCGCAGCAGCAGGTCGGATGCCGCTCGTTGCGGCCCGTCGGCCTCCAGGTGATGTTCCGCAACCCATCCGGCCAGTCGCATCAGGGCGTCCTCGAGAACACTGCTGTCGTACCGATCGAAGGGGACGAGGGCCGTGGGGTGGGGCCCGGCGTTGTTGACCGCCCGTTTGAGATCGATGGTGCGCGCGGCCTCGTTGCTCGCCACCACAGTTCCCGGATCGCGCTGGGTGGCAGGGTCACGCACCCCATGTCCCGCTCGGACGTCGTATTCCTGGTCCGGGAACCCATAGCGATGGACCAGCGAGCGCTTCACCCGATCCACGACGCCGATGTACTCGAGTCCGGCCAAGGGTTGGCTGGCTTCGATCCGCTCGGCATCGGTCAGCCCCAGGAGGTGGTAGTACAGCCACCACACGCTCTTGTCCTCGCGCCGATGCCATGACAACAGCTGGGCGAGCAGCCATCGGGCCTGCTGGTCGGGTTTGCGTCCACTTTCGGGCACGCCGGCCGTGAGGCGATTCGCGAGAGCCGCTACCTGCTCTTGTCGGTCGCTGAGCACCTGACCAGGCTCAGGCTCGCGAGGCCCGGGTCGCGGCACGGGCTGTCCGGTGAGTGACTCCAGCTCCGCGCGGCGGCCCTCGAGCCAACCGCGGAGGCGCCGCGTGCTCTCGACGTCGTCGCGGTTGTAGCCCTCGATCCTCTGGAGGTGATCGGCCGTCGGGCGGTCACCCTCGTTCAGCTCCAGCCACTGCTCGAAGGCGACGATGCTCGACCCCGCGTCTCGCAGGTCGATGCTGCGGGTAAAGCCGTAGATCGGTTCGAGGTGCTTGAGCCCGTAGCTCTCGACCGAGGCCCGCAGGCTCTGCCGGACGACCCGATGAAGGTCGACCAGGGCGCCACCGCGCAGAAGGCGGTCCACCTCGTCCTCCCGGGTCGCGTGGCGACCCATGAGCCGCTTCAGCGCGGTCGGCTCGTAGGGTGCGAAGTGGTAGACGTGGGCATCGGGGTATTGCCATATCCGGGCCGCAAACAAGTCCATCACGGACTCGAACGCGTGCTTCTCGCCCGCAGGGGTGAAGTCCCCGGTGGCATCGGTTGACCACGTCGGCTGCCAGGTGCCGTCGAGGTCCATGACCCCGAAGAGATACTCGAGCCCGTCGTCGGCCGCATACGGGTCTCCTTCGATGTCGAAGAACAGGTCGCCCGGCGACGGAACCGGAAGCGACGCCAGGCCGAGCTCGGATGGGATCGGCTCACCTGAAGGCGGCACGAACAGCTCGTACTGGATCCGTTCCTGCAACCGTCCCGCCAGCTGAATGCGCGCCTGTTCACGGACACGCTCGAGTGCTGCCGTGCTGGTGCCCTCCAGGCGCGGGCTGACGGGGAGGCGGAGCGTACCCAGGGCTTCCAGCGTATCGATTCCTCGGGTCTGCAGGCCCCGCCGTTGACGCGAGCTGATCCCCGCCACGAGGCTGAGATGGTCGTCCGCCCGGCGCCGAGCCTGGCAGTTCAGCCGCCAGCGACACACGTCGCAGTGCTCGACCGGATCAGGATAGGTGGCGCTCGGGGGATACGTGGCGGGAGCGGCCCCCGGCCCCACCGCCTCTTCGAAGCGCTGCCGAGCTGCGCGGTAGTACGCCATGAAGTCGGCCACCCGCAGGGTTCGCTGGCCGCCGGCGGAGCCACCCAGGATTACGTGCAGCCACGTCGGCTCTACGCCCTGGATGGCGGCCAGCAGGTCGATGTAGGTGCAGATCTGCAGGACCGCACCCGCCTTCACGTGGCGGGCCAGCTTCGTGTCGGCGACCTCGTAGTGGTACGGGCCCCAGCGGCTGGGTCGGTCCGCGCTCTCGACGCGGAGGAGAAAGTCGGCATGGCCTCGCCAGCGCCCGTCGAAGAAGGTGGCCTGGTAGATCACGTCCGCGCCCGCGCTCATGGCCGCAGCCGTCTCCTCTGCGGCCGCCCGCAGCTCGGCTCCGTGGTCCTGGCTGGACCCGTCGCGCGCGATCTCCACCACGCTTCTCCCGTCGGCCAGCAAGAGGTCCAGGTAGCGCCGCTCGTGCAGCTCACCGCGGCGCCGCAGGACGTCGAGCTCCGGGTCGTCCAGCACGGGGCGTGCGACCAGGCCGGCAAGGGCCGCCCGTTCCAGGGCGGTGAGGTGCTCGCACTCCAGGAAGCCGACAAGGTCGCTGGCCGAGTAGACCGGCGCCCCGTCGATCAGCTGCATGCGGTGAGCCTGCCGCTCACTTCGGGTTGCGTCGGAAGCTGGCCAGCCATGCCTGGGCGCCGCCCGGGCCGAGCCGGGTCTCAAACTGGACCGCGACGATGGAATCGGTCTGCCAATCGTCAGAAAATGTGGCTTCGAGCTCGGCCTGGGTCACGCGCCGCGGACCCCATCCCGCCGGCTCGGCCTCCGAGAAGCACATGATGTGCATCCGGCTGTCCGGCGCGCCCAGCGCGCGCATGCTGACCGCGTAGCGCGGCCGATCCTCATCGGTCAGGGTGTGAAAGCAGCCGCAGTCGATCAGGGTGTCGAACGTGCGTCCCACCGCGTCCGGCTCCAGCGCGTCCGCGGCCAGGAACACGACCGGCAGGCGCCGGGCGTGGGATTTCACCATGGCGCGCTCGATGGCCACGGTCGAGACGTCGATGCCCCAGGCCTCGTGACCGTGCTCGGCCAGGAAGAGCGCGTTCTCGCCTGTCCCGCAGCCGACGTCCAGGACGCTGGCGCCGACGCGACCGGCGGTGTGGAGGTCGATGACCACTCGCTGCGGGCGGCCGATGTCCCACGGCGGCTGCCCGCGATACGCGTCGTCCCAGGTCATGAGCCCAGTCTAGAACCCGGCCGCCCCGTCGCTGCGGACGCGTCGCGGACCTGCCATTCTTAGCCGCCACCGCCGCGCAAGGAGAGCCTTCATGGACCCGATCGAACACATCGACGCCCTCATCCAGGACCGCCATCTGCTGTCCCATCCGTTCTACACCCGCTGGCGCGAGGGAACGCTGCCGGTCGAGGCCATCCAGGAGTACACGCGCCAGTACTACGCGTTCGAGTCTGCCTTCCCTCGGCTCCTGTCGGCGATTCACAGCCGGACCGACGATCCCGTCGTGCGGCAGTCGATCCTGGACAACCTGTGGGACGAAGAGCACGGCGATGTCAACCACGCCGAGCTGTGGCTGCGCTTCGCCGAGGGGATGGGCGTCGACCGCGAGGAGGTGCGCGGCGCGGAGGCTAACTCGGGGACCCGGGCCTTGATGGAGACCTACTGGGGCCTGGCCACCGATGGCTCGCCGGCGGCCGGCATCGCGGCTCTGTACGCCTACGAGGCTCAGGTCCCGGAGGTCGCGGCCGAGAAAATCAGAGGGCTCCGGGAGCGGTATGGCATTGACGATGCTCGGACGCTGGCCTTCTTCACGGTGCATTCCACCTTGGACCTCGAGCATTCCGGCGCCGAGCGCGACGCGATTCGGCGCACGACCAAAACCGATTCGTCCTCTGAAGCGGCGGTGGCGGCGACGTCCCGGGCGCTCGATGCCTGGTGGGGCTTCCTGGACGCGGTGAACGTCTGACCCAAGACCCGATGCGGAAGGCCGAGTTCGGCTTTCCGGGCACGGCGCTGCGACGCCGATTGGTCGAGGCCATCCTGCGGGGGGAGAAGACAGCCACGGCCGGTCTGCTCGTGGACCTCGAGCGCGACGGGGAGGTCATGGCCGTGCCCGGCGAGCGTCAAGTCGTCGTCGACGTCAACGAAGGGGCAGTCGCTGTCATCGAGATCACCGAAGT
>DATKBC010000131.1:0-2852 GCA_035514415.1 Pleomorphomonadaceae bacterium
CTACGTCACGCCCTACGCCACCTCGGTGGTGGCCCTGCCGGGCCAGCCGGGCGTCACCGACCCGATCGCCAACGTCCAGCGCCAGCACAAGCTCTCGGCCAGCCTGACCTGGGTGCGGCCAGTCGGCCCTGGCGACCTGCGCATCACGGTGTACGGGCGTAATCTGCTCAATGAGCGGGGGCTGGAAGGGGCGCTGTCGGCGAGCGGCCTGTGGGCCTTCGGCTTCGGCCGCGAGCCCCTGACGTATGGCGTGATGGCCGGCTACAAGTTCTGAGCGTCATCCGACGCGATCGAGGGAGGCAAGCATGAGACCGCTGCGGGTGGCCCAGTGGGCGACGGGCAATGTCGGCCAAGCCGCCATCCGCGCCGTCCTCGACCGGCCCGACATGGAGCTAGCCGGCGTGCTCGTGCACGACCCGGCCAAGGCCGGCCGGGACGCAGGCGAAGTCCTCGGGATCGGCCCGCTCGGCGTGCTCACGACAGCCGACATCCGCGCCATCGAGGACCTCGACGCCGACTGCGTCTGCTACGCGCCCCTGCCGTCGGCCATGTACGGCGACGATCCCGGCGCGGACCTGCGCAACATCCTTCGGCTGCTGGAAAGCGGCAAGAACGTCGTCACCACCGTGGGTTACGTCTATCCGAAGGCCTACGGCGAGGCGGTGGCGGGTTCGCTGGAGCGCGCGTGCCAGCGCGGCGGGGTCAGCTTCCACGGTACGGGGCTCAATCCCGGATGGCAGGGCGACCTGGTGCCGCTGGTGATGAGCGGGCTGGCGCAGCGCGTCGACCACATCCACGTGCTGGAATCCAGCGACATGTCCTTCTATCCGTCTCCCGAAGTGATCTTCGACATGATGGGCATGGGCAAGTCGCCCAGCGAGTTCGAGGCGGGTTCGGGCCGCTACGCCGACTGGCTGACGGACCTGTTCTCGGAATCCATCCACATGATCGCCGACGGGCTGGGGGTGCAGCTGGAACGCATCGCACGGAGCTTCGACGTGCTGGTCGCCGAGCGGCCGTTCGATGTCGCCGCCGGGCGGATCGAGGCCGGCGGTGTCGCGGCGCAGCGCTGGCGGTGGGCGGGCATGGCGCAGGGCCGCGAGGTGATCGTCCACGAAACGCACTGGCGCATGCACCCCGACCTTGCCCGGGACTGGTCGGAGCCCGGCGGGCTGATCCGCATCGAGGGTACGCCGCGGGTCCGGATGAAGCTGGAGCACGACTGGATCACGGAACCCCTGGCGGCCACGGCGATGCATGCGATCAGCGCCATTCCGTCCGTCTGCGGCGCGCCTCCCGGTGTTCGGACCTTCCTGGACCTCCCGCTGATTGCAGGGCGGCCGGACTTCGGACTGGCCGTGACGCAATGACTGGCGGCTCGCCAGCCGGGTCGGATCTGACAGGCCGGGTGGCCTTGGTGACCGGCGCAGCCAGTGGGATCGGCGCGGCCTCGGCGCGCGCCTTGGCGGCGCTCGGCGTGCGGGTGGTCATCGCCGACATCCAGGTCGCCAAGGGAGAGGGGTTGGCCAAGGAACTCGGCGACTCGGCGAGCTTCTTCCGCACGGACGTGACGGTGGAAGCCGACGTCGCCGGCGCCGTGGACCATGCGGTCAGCCGGTTCGGCGGCTTGGATCTGATGGTGAACAACGCCGGCGTGGTGGGCGCCGTCGGCTCGATCCGCGAAACCACGCTTGCCGACTGGAACGCGACGATCGCGGTCCTCTTGGGCAGCGCTTTCCTGGGCGTCAAGCACGCCGCCCGCGTGATGGTCCCGCGGGGACGCGGCTCGATCATCAACATCGCCAGCGTCGCAGGGGTGGTGGGCGGCTTGGGGCCGCATGCCTACACCGCGGCCAAGCACGGGGTGATCGGCCTGACGCGGTCGGCGTCTTCGGAACTGGCGGCGTCCGGCGTCCGGGTCAACGCCATCGCGCCGGGTGCGGTCGTGACGCCGATGACGGCGCAGCTCACGGACGGAGATGTGGACGAGGCGCGCCGGCGCATATCGCAGATGGCGCCGAGCGGCGCGGCGATCGAGGCGGACGATATAGCCCAGGGGGTGCTCTACCTGGCCAGCGACGCCGCGCGGCATGTCACCGGCCACACACTGGTCATCGATTCCGGTCTGACCACCGGAGCTGGGGGAGCTTTCCACGCCGCGCCGGCGGGCTTCACCGGCCCGACCCGGGGCTAGGCAAGCTTGCCGAGGATTCCCAACGGAAGGGAGCCGCGATTCGCTCTGGCGGTGTGATTCGGGGGGCGGAGACATGACGGTGCCCCGGGGGGGCGGCCGTCCTCGCCACGTACTTTTGGAGGTGACCAATGCGACGACTTCGGGTGATCCAGTGGGCGACCGGCAATGTGGGCCGTGCTGCGATCCGCGCCGTGCTGGAGCGCTCCGACATGGAGTTAGCCGGGGTGTTCGTCCGCGACCCGGCCAAGGCTGGCCGCGACGTCGGGGAATTGCTGGGCTGCGGGCCGGTCGGCGTTATGACGACCGCTGATCCGGCCGCGCTCGACCAGATCGAGGCCGACTGCGTCTGCTACGCCCCGCTACCCTCAGCCATGCACGGCGACGACCCGGGCGCCGACCTGAGCAACATCGTTCACCTGCTGGAGCGCGGCCTAAACGTGGTCACCACGGTCGGCTACATCTATCCCAAGGCCTATGGGCCTGTGGTCGTCGACCAGCTCGAGCGCGCCTGCGCCAAAGGCGGGGTGGCCTTCCACGGAACGGGGGTCAACCCCGGTTGGTGGGGCGACCTGCTGCCGCTGGTGATGAGCGGGCTCTCCCGCCGCATCGACCAGGTCCACGTGCTGGAATCCTCGGACATGTCCTTCTACCCCTCGCC
>DATKBC010000132.1:0-2677 GCA_035514415.1 Pleomorphomonadaceae bacterium
CCCAACCGCGTTGAGCGCCTGGACGAGCTGGTAGCACGCTCCCTGGGGGTCCGCGGCCGGATCGAGGAAGCATGTCAGGCGCGACAGCTGGTAGTCGGCAAGTGCCCCGAGCGCGATGGGCGTCAGGGCGACCGCCACGCCGCCCAGCAGGGCCAGCCACCCGATGCTGGCGCCGCTGATGAACAGCATGCCGCCCAGGATGGCCACGAAAACGAGCGCGGTGCCCAGGTCGGGTTGGCGCAGCACAAGAGCGGTCGGAAGCACCGTCAGGAGGCCGGCGCCGATGATCGTCGACAGCCGCCCGATGCCCTGGCCGCGGCCGGCCAGGAACGCCGCCAGGACGATCACCATGAGCACTTTGCCGATCTCGGAGAACTGGAAGTCGAGCCCGCCGATTGTCACCGACAGCTGAGCGCCGAACACCGCATTCCCGGCCAGCAGATTCAGCACCAGCAGGCCCAGGGTGACAAGGTAGATCGGGATGGCGAAGGTCCGCAGCCAGTGGTAGTCGACCGAGGCCGCGACGGCCAGCACGGCAAAGCCGAAGCCACTCCAGATGACGGTCTTCACCGGTTGCGGGATGACCCCGGGTGGCGACGGGCCGTCGTTCCAGGCGGCGGACACGCCGAGGATCACGCCGAAGCCCAGCAGCAGCACGACATACAGGGTCAGCTGCCAGTCGAAGTCGCGCCAGCGTGCGGTTGGGGTTACCTCGAAAGTGGTGACCGCGACGCCCACGCTTCAGTTGCCTCCCGAGAGCTGGCGCAGGGTCACCGGGTCCAGGCGGAGATCCTGGTCCAGGTTGAAGTACTGCTGCAGGAAGTACTTCACGACCTCGGTCGACACGTTCCCGATGACGGTGGCGCGATACGTGAACGTGATGACCGCCAGCGGTGAATCAGTCGCGCCCGGGGTGGAGGGCAGCCAGGCGACGAACCACGAGTGGAACGGCAGCGCGCCCTCGGCATCAGGGAGGCCGAACTCCGCCGTGCCCGTCTTGCCCGACAGTGCGCCAGGCAGGCGCAGATCGCTGATGTTGTACGCGTGCCCGGTGGTGATGACCTCCCGGGCGCCGATGCGCATCAGGTTCAGGTTGCCGGGGTCGGCCGCCACCTCGTGCAGGACCTCAGGTTCGTACCGATCCACCAGGTTGCCATCGGCATCAGCTTCACCAAGCACGATCTGGGGTCGCATCAGGTGTCCGCCGTTGGCCAGCGCCGCATACGCGTTCAGCAGCTGGAGCGGGGTGACCGCGATGACGTTCTGCCCGATCCCGGCCTGGGCCAGCTCCCCGGTGTAGACGCCTGTCCGACCCTGCGTGTGAGCCCACTCGGTGGACGCGATGATCCCGCTTGCTTCGTTCGGAAGGTCGATCTCGGTGCGTGCCCCAAAACCCAGCTCGTAGGCCCATTTCGCCAGCCGGTCCACGCCCAGGTTGACGGCCATCTGGTAGAAGAACGTGTCGGAGCTGACCGCGAACGCCTCGACCATGTTCAGCGGGCCAAAGCCCCGACGGTTCCAGTCGTACAGGCACTGACCGGCCGGAGCGCCAGGGATCTGGTAGCAGGCGTAGGTCTGCCACCGGCGGGCCGAGGTGGTGACCCCTTCCTGCAACGCGGCCAGGCCGGTCACCAGCTTGAACGTGGACCCGGGCGGGTAGATGTCGCTGATGGCATGGTTGCGGAGCGGAAGGTTCGGATCGGTCAGATACGCCTGGTACAGCTCCTCGGAAATGCCCCCGGCGAACGCATTGTTGTCGTAGGCCGGCAGCGACACCATCGCCAGGATCTCGCCCGACTGGGGGTTCATGACGATCGTGACCCCCTCGCTGACGTTGGCCTCCTGCATGCCCCACAGGAGCGACTCGGTTGCCATGCGCTGGAGCCGCGCGTCGATGGTCAGGACCAGGTTCCGTCCGGCAGTCGGGTCGCGGGTTTCCTCGACCACCTTCACCAGCCGGCCGGAGGCGTCGCGCTCCCAGCGCGCCGAGCCGTACTCGCCTCGGAGCTCGGACTCGAATGCCGCCTCGATCCCCGTCCGCCCGATCTGGTCGTCGTGCAGATAGCCCGCATCTCCCAGCTGCTCGAGCTCTTGGGAGTTGATGGGACCGGTGTAGCCGACGATGTGGGACAAGAGCGTCCCGTCCGCCTCGCCACGCTCGTTGAGGTACTGCCGGCGCGCAACGACCTGGAGCTCGATGCCCGGCAGTGACTCGCTCTCCTCGGCGAGCACCAGCGCAGAGGCTCGGCTGATGTCGGTCGCGAGCGGCACGAGGTCGAAAGGTGACCCGACGAACGCGTTCAGCCGTGCCGACAGCTCGGTGACGGGGATTGACACGAGCTCCGCGACTCGGCGCAGGACCGCGTTCTGTCGCGCAGTGGGCAGGTCCGCGGGCCGCACCGCCACCGTCCAGGTTGGCACGTTGATAGCCAGCGGTCGCCCCTCCCGGTCAAAGACGAGCCCCCGCTGGGACGGAATCGCGACCTCCGCGGTCCGCGCGGCCTCCGCCTGCTCGGCCCGAGCTCGACCTTCGATGACCTGGAGCTGGAAGAGGCGTCCCGCCAGGACCGTGAACAGGAGAAGCCCGATCACCCCGAAGGCGATGAAACGGATACCTGAGCGCGGCAGATCAGGGTGCTCGAACTGTGTGCCCACGATCAGATCGGCGACGGCTCGA
>DATKBC010000133.1:0-3893 GCA_035514415.1 Pleomorphomonadaceae bacterium
CTGGCCGCGGTGATCGGTCCCGATCAGGCCTGGTGGGAGGTCGGCGAGGATAAGGAGCTGGGAGCCACCTGCCGTCGCGTGACGGTGGGCCAGAGCGTCGTGGTGCTGGCCGAACCGTCCACCGAGGGCTACGCCGCCGCATGCCTGGCTCGATTCGGAGAGGGACCCATCGCGGTGGCCCTGGACGGCACCTCGACCGGGGGCCGACCCGTGGCGGCCAACCCGGTCACCGACAGCCCCGCCACGTACGTCCGCCTGGGGCCAAGGACCGCTCCCACGTTCATCTTCCTCCCGGCCGGCGGGTGAGCGAACAGGCCGAGCGGCGGGCCGAGCTGGCCATGGCGCTGGTGCCCGTGGCGCTGGTGGCACTGACGCTCCTCGTCCTGATCGAGCCCAGCGTGGCCCCGGCGGTCGTGAATGACCGTCTCGCGCTCGTGATCGACGCCGCCACCACGCTGGTGGCCGTGGCGGTCGCCGGCCTCGCCTGGGTGCATTACCAGGAAGGTCCTGACCCGGCGGCGCTGGTGCGGGCCAGCGCATTCCTGGTGCTGGCTGCGTTGAACGCGCTGGTCGTCCTGGCCACCGTTTCGGGCGTTGGATCGGCTTTTGGCCTGACGCTCGACAACCCGGGACAGCTGCCGCTGTGGGCGGGCATCCTGGCCCGCGGCGTCGCGGCCGCTCTCCTGGTGGCCGCCGGGATGACGGCCCTCCGGCACCGGTTGACGGGACGCATCCCAGCTGCGCTGTTCGTGGGCCTGCCGGCGCTGCTGGTGACCGGGGCGATCGTGGTCGCGGCGGCGTTCCAGCCCCTGCTGCCCGTCCTCCTCGACTCCCAGGCCATCTCGCGGCTGCAGGCGGACCCCGGTGCTCCCATGCTCGCGGCCGGTGGTCCACCGTTGGTGGTCTTACAGGTCGCGATCGGGATCGGCTTCCTGGCGGCAGCGGCCCTGGCGTACCGGGTCTGGCGCCGGGACCGACGCGAGACGGACGCCTTCCTGACCATCGGCCTGGTGGTGGCCGCCTTCAGCCAGGTCCATTTCGCGATTCATCCGGGGACGTACACCACCCTGGTCACCACCGGCGACCTGCTGCGGGTCGCGTTCTACGCCCTGCTGTTGCTCGCGATCGCGGTCGAGAGCCGGGGTGACGTGCGTGCGCTGCGGCGCGCCAACGAGGAGCTGGTCCACCTCCGGGAAGCGGACCTGGCGCGCGCGACCGCGGAAGAGCGTGCCCGCTTGGCGCGCGAGATCCATGACGGGATGTCGCAGGAGCTGTGGTACGCGAGGCTGAAGCAGGGCCGGCTTCTCCAGGGCGCGGATCTGAGCGCCGATGCGCGCGGGCTGGCCAGCGAGGTGGCAACCGCCATCGAATCGGCCCTGGCCGAGGCGCGCCAGGCGATCATGGCCCTGCGCCCGGCGGAGGGAACGACCTTCACCCAGGTCCTCGAGCGCTACGTGGAGGACTTCGCGGACCGGTTTGGGATCCCCGCCGATTGCGTGTGCGACCCAGCCCTCGAGCGGCTCCCGGCCCGCGCCCAGGCCGAGGTGCTGCGGATCGTTCAGGAGGCGCTGAGCAATGCGCGCAAGCACGCCGATGCCACGCGGGTCCACGTGGAGGCGACGGCCGGAGCGTCCGGGATACGGCTCACGATCGCCGACAACGGGCGCGGCTTCAACGTCGATCAGCCGACGACGGGCTATGGTTTGCGGAGCATGCGGGAGCGAGCGGCACTCATTGGGGCCACGATCCAGATCGAGTCGCAGGCGCAAGGTGGGACACGGGTGGTGGTCGAGCTGCCGACTCCCGCGGGAGCCTGATGGCCACGCCGACCGGGGCGCTGCGGCCGCTGCGGGTGATGCTGGCGGATGACCACGCCCTGGTCCGATCCGCGGTTCGCCAGGCGCTGACCGCGCCGGATATCGAGGTGGTTGGCGAGGCGGCGACCGCCGAGGAGGCCCTGGCCATGGCGCCCGAGCTGCGTCCGGACGTGATCCTGCTGGACATCAACCTGCCGGGGACCGATGGATTGCGTCTGCTTCGCGAGCTGGCGCCTCGGCTGCCCGAAACGCGGATCGTGATGCTGACCATCTCCGACAGCCCACGCGACCTGGTCGAGGCGATCCGCCAGGGGGCGGCCGGGTACGTGACCAAGGACCTCAGCCCCGATGCGCTGCAGAGGGCGGTGCGAGGCGTGCGTTCGGGTGAGCTTCCGATGTCGCGGAAGATGGCCGCAGAACTGGTGCGACAGCTGTCGATCGGATCTGGCCGAGGCGCCACGTCGGCGGAGGGTGAGCTCCTGCCCGGGTTGAGCGACCGGGAGACGGAGGTGTTGCGCCACCTGGCGGAGGGTCTGACCGACCGAGAGATCGCCGAGCGATTGGGCATATCGCCCCGCACCGTGGAAACCCATGTCGGGAGCATCCTGCATAAGCTCGGTGTGCGGAATCGGGCGCAGGCTGCGACCCGCTACCGGGAGGCGCTGAACCCAGGCGGGCGCTAGGCGGTCGGCTGAATGGCCGGCTGGCCGCCGCGCGTGATGCTCTGCTCCGCGTCCTCGCCGACGCGGGTGGCCACCAGGGCGGCCGCGATCTGGACTCGAAGGAAACGCGGCTGATCGGTGTCGATGGCCAGGTGGGTGCCGTCACGGAGGCGGACCAGGAGCAGCCGCTCGAGGGCAACCGCCATCTCCTCGATCTCGCCCAGCGGGATGCTGGTGGCCTCGGCCCCGACGTGCAGCAGCCGCGCCGACGTGAGGTACAGGGTGCCGGCCTCCGGAAGCGGCCTGGGGGCGCCGACCAGGGTCCGCTCCAGCAGCGCGTTCTCCCGGGATGTGTGGAGGGCCTCGCCAGGGAGCGCCAGCGGCGCGAATCCAGCGTTGGGCTCAATGACCGGCAATCCATCGGTCTGGTACCGATGGCGGGCCTCGTCAGAAGCCGCCTCGTCCTCGGCGACCCTGGCGGCGATCGCTCGGGCGTCGCGGAGCGCAGCCGACTCCGACGGGGGGACTTCCATGGGACGCGAGTGTACGGTGCGCCAACGCGCCGATTCATCGGTATTGGGCTCGGGAATTGTACGGAATGGGCGCTCCGTATCCGCAGGTCGCGATCCGTGGCGCGCTCCGTAGCGTCACGGATGGCCATCTCGGCACGAGCCTTTAGCCTGACGGTCTGCCGGCTGCGCCCCGGTGCCTAGGGGTTGCGCCTGCCGGCCGGACGGAAGGTGCCTGTGCCCATCGCTCCCGGTTCTGCCGCACGCCGAGGCATGAAGACCTGGCTCACCCTGGTCCAGACCTTCGTGTTCGTCTTTTCCGCGATGGCGCCTTCGGCGGCTCTGGCGGGGGACCCGACCTCGACCGAAAGCCCCACACCGGAGGCCACCGCCAGCCCGGAACCCTCGGCGTCGCCCACCGATGCACCTGAGCCATCGCAGGAGCCGACACCTGAGGCGACCCCCGCACCTGAACCGTCCACCGTCCCTGCCACGCCTCCCCCGACGACCTTCGCTGAGCCCTCACCCGACCCGACGCCCGATCCGACGCCCGATCCGACCTCGCCTCCTCCGAGTGCCGAGACGGTCACCTTCATCGTCACCTTCGCACCTGGTGGCGACCCGGCCGCGCAGGCGCTCCTCCTCGCGAGCGTGGGGGCTCAGGCCGGAGGTTCGATCCCCGAGCTGGGGATGCAGGTGGTGGACCTTCCGGAGGAGACGTTCCTCTCGGGGCTTGACGCGCTGCGTGCCTCCGCACTCGTGGAGCGGGTCGACATCGACCGCACCCGCGCGATCACCGCGGCTCCCAATGACACCGCCTACCCGATCCAGTGGGCCCTGCCGCAGATCGGGTGGGATCAGCTATTCGGGGAGGTGACTCCGGTCGGGAGCGCGACCGTCGCCAT
>DATKBC010000134.1:0-7578 GCA_035514415.1 Pleomorphomonadaceae bacterium
AAGAAGTTCGGGTGGAACAGCTCGGCCAGAATGCCGTAGAAGCCGATCGTGAACAGCAGGAACGCGATGTTCGGGTCGCTCAGGACGTGGAGCAGCTGTTGCCCCACGTTCATGCTGATGGGCAGCAGCTCGCGGCCGGACAGGACCGGCAGCGGGGCGCCCTCGAACCGATACGCGTAGCCGTCGGCGCGCTCCCCGCTGTCGATGGCGGCGAACAGCTCCTCCGTGGTCGCGGCAACGGCGTCGACCACCGGAGGCTCCAGGGCGACCGCGTCGTCGGCGCCGATGCTGGCCGCGTCGCGGACCGCCGATTCGGCCCAGTCGGCATTACGTCCATGGGAGGCGGCCAGGTCCCTGATCTCGGCCACCAGGTCGTTGGTGATCTTGGCCGCCAGCGTGTCTGGCAGGTCCTCGCCTCCCGACCCGACCACCGATGCGGCGCCGATGGTGGTCAGCGGCGCCATGGCCGCCACGTCGCCGGCGAGCGTGATGAACGTCGCCGCGGAGGCCGCCTGGCCGCCGGACGGCGTGACCCAAGTGATGACCGGGATGGGGCTGTTCAGGATGGCCTTGATGATCCGGTCCGTGCTCGTCAACTCGCCCCCCGGCGAGTCGACCTTGATCAGGACGGCGACCGCCCCGGCCGCACCGGCGGCCTCGACCGCCTCCTCGATGTACGACGCATTGACCTGGTCGATGACCCCGGTGAGCGTCACCTCACCAACCGGTGCGTCCCCGGCGGAAACCGCGCCGGCCTGCCCCCCCAGGAGCAGGGCGAGCAGGCCAGCTCGTCGCAGCGACGCCACGGATCGAGTATAGGCCCGACCCGGCGGGCTGCCACTCAGCCCGGTGGGCGGCCCCAAAGCGCCTCGGCGACCAGCTGGGACCAGGTCTCCAGACGGTCCCATGCACCGCGCACGTCGCCGACGGACGCCATGCGGCCCGACAGCTTGTCTCGCTCGCGCACGTCGATGGCGCGGCCAGCCGCCTGGACCTCGAAGACGACCCCCAGGTGGACCGCGCCCACAGGGTTGCGGTCGTCGTTCAGGAAGCCGATGGGTGCGAATTCAGGCTCCCATTCCGCGTCGAGCTCCTCGCGCCACTCGCGCCGGAGCCCGGACTCCAGCGGGTCGACGCTGTCGTCGACCGGGTTCAGGTGGCCGCCGACCCCGATCGTCGCCCGTCCATGGAGGCGCGGATCGCCACCGGCGTCCGTCCGCTCCATCAGAAACACGCGGTCGCTGTCACGGACCACGACGTACGGGATGAGCTGTTTGTGGGACGGGTCCCGCTCGGCGCTCACGCGGTCGAGCCATCGGGCTTCGCTCGCCACGGCCCGACGGAGCGCCTCCAGATCGGCGTCTTGCATCGGCTTTAGGCCGAGGAAGTCACAACCGCCCGGAACCGCATCGCGGGGGAGGACCAGCACACGCTCCATCAGGCGGTCATAACCAGCCGATTGTGGTGCGCGAATGCGCCACCCGCTGGGGTTAGGGCTAGTTCTGTAAGGTTGCCTGCAAGCGTCGTCGGTCTACACTCCTCGTCCGCCGATCGTACTGTGCAGCGACGGTACTAAAGTCAGCCCCAATTCGAGGTTGGCAACCACACTACCGAACTCAACGCTGCAGGGTCAGACGATCGGCGGGGGGAGGCGATGATCGTCCGAGCCAGGCAAGACCATCCGGCACATCCAGGGGGGCAGACCCTCGCCGAGTTCGCACTGGTTCTGCCCATCCTGCTGGTTCTGCTGCTCGCCGTCGCCGACTTCGGTCGCGTCTTCGCGGCCAGCATCACCACCGAGGCTTCGGCCCGCAACGCCGCGGAGATAGGCGCCATTGAACGGCTCCGCAACAAGCCACCAGATCCGATCATCGATCCCCCGGCCTTCTATTCCCACTACACCGTGCTTCATGAGCAGATCGCCAAGGTCGTGTGCTCCGAGCTGAGCGTGCTGCCGAACACCACATTTAACCCTGGCGACCGGACCTGCCCGAGCATGCCCCTGATTGGTGTTTGCGTCCGCGATGACCTCGACCCGATTTGCGGGGCCGAGATTTTCGGCTTTTCATCCACCTACCCGGGCGGCTGCAGCCACTTGGCCGAACCGTGGTCCAACTACTCAGGTGGCGCGGCCGCGAGCCATGCGGTCGAGGTCCGCGTCTGTTACCAGTTCACCACGCTGTTCAACCTGCATTTCACACTGCCCGGCAACGTGGGCCTTGATCTGGGCGAAATCTGGATCCAGCGCGAACGCGTGTTCGCCCTGGACTGCCCGCCGGGGGATGTTTCGACATGCTGAGGAGCGAGCGTGGACAGTCCATCGTGGAGATGGCGCTCGCCGCACCGTTGTTCTTCATGGTGCTCATCGGCATCATCGTGCTGGGCATCGGCGTGTTCTACCAGCAGGAGCTGACGAACGTCGCCCGCGAAGCGGCCCGGTACGCAGCAATTCACAGCGCCACCGCTCAATGCCCAACCGTGTCGAACCTAGAACCGGATCCCCCGCCGCAGTCGTACTACCGCTGCGATCCGCCCAGCGCCAACTGGCCGCAGATGACGGCTTTCGCGCGGCAGCGCGCGTTCGGGCTGCCGCCGGACGGTATCCATTTCTCGGCTTGCTGGTCTGGACATTGGTACGACCCGAACGGCGACGGCGACTTCAGCGATGGCGACTACGATGCCGCTCCAATGGCCCTTCCGAGCGGCCCCCCTAATCCATTCCGCTACTGCACGATTCCTTCCGACGTGGGTGGCGGGACGATCGTCGACGTCAACCCGCGAACCAATCCGGAGCAGATTCGTTGTACGTCGCCGATGCCCGTGACCGGCGTTGCCAACGACATGGCTAGCAGCATGTCTGCCTACAACTCCCTGATCGCCAACGAGGTAACTGTCTTTGCCTGCTTCAACTGGACGCCTCCGGGGGCGGGATTCCTTCTGATCCCAGAAACCGTCGCGTTGCGGGCCGTCATAACCGAGACGCTGCAATACCAGCAATGAGGAGCGTGGTGACGATGCGAGGCGACAAAGGATCAGGGGGGCAGATCCTGGTGGTGGCCGCTGCAGCGCTGGTTATTCTGCTCGGAATCGCAGCCCTCATTGTCGACCTGGGCTTCGGCGTGCTCCTCCGTCGCCAGGAGCAGAACGCGGTCGATCCTGGGGCAGTGGCAGCCGCTCGATTCATCGACGACATTACGGGCCAGACGATTGACATGCCCATGGCCTGGGCGGCGGCCTGCCACTACGCCCGGCAGAACGACTTCTTCCCCACCGCATTGGACAACGGCAGCGGTGCCACGGGTTGTGCCCCGGCCAACGATCCGCACGGCGCTCTCCTTGAGGTCGTCTATCCTCCGGACTCCCGCGCGGATCAGTTCCAGGGGCATCTCGGCATGGTGCAGATTGTTCTCACCCGGCAGCGCGACACGTTCTTCGGCCGCCTCCTCGGCGTTGGGTCGCTCACGGTCTCGACTGACGCGGTCGCCGCCCGCCAGCGTGGCGCGACAAACACCCACTCCCTCATTGCTCTGGCCGACACCGGCTGCGCCACCGGCCACATCCATGGCACGGGCAGCGTGGAGATTTATCCCGCGCCCGGCTTCGTAGGGCCTGGCGGTTACGTCCAGGTCAATTCGGATTGCGACAGTGGCTCCGGTGACGACCTCTGCGGGCCGGGCAACGGAGCCCTAAAGGTCGATGGAACGTCGGACCTGACGGCGCCGAAGATCAACGTCCACGGCTCGTGCCAGAACAAACAGCCGAATGGGATCCTCGACGAGGCTGCGACGCAGGTTGGAGATCCGCTGGGTGGGTTGATCCCCCCACTGATCGACACGTCCGTGGACGGCCAGACCTGTGGGTCGGGTGGTTGGGCCACGCAGGCAACTGGGTCGCAATCGAACGGCTGTGGCAACAACCCGATGGACTGGTTCCCCTCCCCAGACATCAACTGCCCAGGCATGATCGCCGGCTACACGTGTGTGGAGCTGCAGCCCGGCGTGTATTACGGCGGATGGGACCTCAAAGGAGACAAGATTCACCTCAAGCTCGCCCCGGGCATTTACATCATCGCTGGGGGCGGCATCAAGCTGACCACTGACTCAATCAGTTCGGTCAGTGCAGCCGGAGCGCTTCCGGCGCCGGTGCTGTTTTTCAATACCGACAATCCGGCGGCGACGTGTCCGGGATCAAGTTCCGGATGCCAGAGCGACCTGACATTGGGTACCGCGAACAGCACCCTGAAGATAACTGGACTCCTCGGAAATGTGCCGTGCCCTCCGATCACGACAGTTGGGGGCTGCCCGTTCGGCGGAATGGTCATCTGGTACGACGCGGACGGCAGCGAGCAGTACGACGGCCTGGTGCATGTCGAGGGCGGCGGAGGGCTCTATATCTCAGGAACGATTTACGCGCCCAAGGCGCATGTGAAGATCGAGGGAAATTCCGGCACAAACTGCGGGACCGGAAGTGAGACCCAGTTTGCATCGGTGCAGATCATCTCGTGGACGTGGGACATTGGTGGTAGCGGTGACTTGTGCATGCCGTACGACCCGACGCAGTTGTACCACCTGAGCCTGCAGGGCCTGGTCCACTAGGCGGCCACGGCCGCACGAGACCGCTGACGCCGGCCCGAACGGGCCGGCGTCGTACGTATCAATCGGGAACGATGGGTCCCGCCCGAGCCAGGCGCAGGGCGAGTTGAGCGGCCTCGCGGGGGTCGCGTGCGCGGTGCAGGCGTGGGCCGCCCACCCGCTGGTCGGACTCGATGCGCCACGAGCCGAGGCCGACCACCTCTCGGCCCATTCGGAGCGCGAGGCCAATCTCCGATAGGGTGCCATGCCGTCCCCCGACGGCGACCACGGCATCGGCGGCGGTCACCACCACCAGATTGCGGACCACTCCCAGCCCGGTAGGGATCGCCAGCTGGACGAACTCATTGGCCTCGGCGGCATCCGCCCCGGGCAGAATTCCGATCGTCGACCCGCCGGCCCCGCGAGCGCCCCGAGAAGCGGCCCGCATGACTCCACCCAGCCCACCGGTGACCACGGTCGCACCGGCCCGGGCTAGCAGCAGGCCGACCTCCTCGGCCCATTCCAGGGTCCGATGGGCGTCCGGACCGCGCGGGTCCGCATCGCCGATGACCGCGACCATCAGCGGCCGCGGCTCGCGGACGTCAGGCTCAGCCACGGCCCGATCCTGCACCGCTCAGCGGCAGCCTGGCAAGCACCTCGTACCGTGCCGGCCCGCGCCCGAGGTGGCTTCGGAACAGGGTCAGGCCGCTCACCGTCAGCGCCCCGGACGGCGCGTCCAGGGTGGCCAGCCACGAACCCAACGGCTCGCCGCGTCGGACGCGGCTGCGGGCCAGGGTCAGATGAGGGCGAAAGCGCGCCGGCTCCGAGGATGGCCGGACGGCTGCCTGGACCCTGGCGGCCAGATCGGTGAGCTGATGGTGCGGATCGGACATGCCGTACCAGATGGCCTGGGCGGCGCCGGGCCGCGGAAAGGCGCCCACCCCGCCCGTTTCCACCTGGAATTCGGCTACCCCATCTGCGGCGACGTGCAGCGCGGACACGACGCCCGGCACATCGGACGGGTCGGTATTCCCCAGGAAGGCCAGGGTCACGTGCCAGCCGTCCGGCTCGCTCCAGCGCAGGTCGGGGGCATCCTGGCGAGCCCGCCAGCGCGCCACCGCAAGTTGCAGGTCCTTCCGCAGCGGGGATCCGACCGGGATCCCGACGAAGCAGCGCCAGGTTTCGCGCGTCGTCTCCGTGCCCACCCGGGGAGCTCAGCCCGGGGCGCCGGTGACCGCTGCCAGCCGGGCGTCCACAATCGGCAGCAGCGCGTCGAGCGTGGTGAGCACCGGCACGTCGTCGGGCGGAGGCTGGTGACGACCTCGTCGGTCCAGGAGCACCGGCTCGATCCCCACCCCGCGTGCGCCGGCCACGTCCGCGTCGAGATGGTCACCTACGTGGATCACCGACTCGGGCGTCACCTTGGCTTGGTCCAGCGCCCACCGAAAGATGCCGGGGTGGGGCTTGTCGTAGCCGATCCGGGCGCTGGCGGCCACGAAATCGAGATGCCGGCCCAGGTCGAGCGCGTCGAGCAGCTCGGGAAGCTGCCAGGCCCAGTTGGAGACGGCACCCAGCACCAATCCGCGCGCCTTGAGCTGCGGCAGAACAACCCGCACGTCGGGGAAGACGTGCCAGGTGGCGGGATCCATGAACAGGCTCGCGAGGTGTCGGAAGAACGCCTCCGGGAGCGGCTCGAGGCCGATCTCGGTGAAGGCGACCTGGTCCATCTCCACCAGCCGGCGGTGGCTGGCATCCGCACTGGGCACCAGGCTGCCGTCGAAGCCGTAGCCGCCACCCTGGTAGGCGCGCCGCAGGGAAACCTGGAGCGCGTCTATGTCGACGGGTATCCCGAAATCGGCGAAGGCCCTGGCGTATACGTGCTCCCAGGTGGGGTCGGGGTGCATGAGCGTCTCACCGACGTCGAGGAAGACCGCACGCAGGGGCGGGCGGTAAGGGACATTGCTCACCATGGAGGTGCGCGGGTTCAGGCCGCGCCCATGGCCATCTTGCCCAGGATCGCGTAGATCTCGGTCCGATAGCGGATCCCGGAGGTGTGGCGGGACAGGGCGCGGTTGGCGCCGTGCAGGACCTCGTCCTCGCAATCGGGCGCGACCTGCAGGACCCGGTACGCGTCCATGGCGCGGTCGCGGCTCTACTCGGTGTAGAGCCGCTCTTCGATCAGCTTCTCGGCAGTGATCCGGCCGTTCGGATCAAAGCAGCTGTACTGGAAGAGCTTCTGCCACTCCAGGTCGATGTTGTCCTGACCGCCTCGGTTCTTTTCGATGGTGGCCACCACCCAGTCGCGGTATCGCTGGGCCTGATACGGGTTGAACTCGATGTTCACCTTGGCAACGATGCTGTACTTGTCATTCAGGATCAGGATGATGTCGGCCTCGTAGTTGATGGCGCTGCTGCCGCGCAGGTGGTGGTTGCGCAGCCGCTTGGCCTTGAGGCCCTCGCGGTCGGCGGCCACGATGGCCACCACCGGGATCTCGCAGGCCAGGGCGATGTCCTTCAGGCCGTTGACCACGCGCGTCACCTTCTCGGTCTCGTCCGCCGGCTCGGGAAGGACGGGCACCTTCTGGAGGTAGTCCACGAACAGGACCAGTCGCCGCTCGTCGCCGCCACGACGCGCTTCGACCAGGGCCCGGAGGTTGTCGACGGTGCTCTCGGTGGCGGTGCCGCGCAGGAGGTACATCGAGTTCCCGTAGCGCGCGATCCGCTCCAGGCTCGGGCGCAGGCGCGGGTTGGCGCCCAGCTTGGCCGCCTGGCCCGCCTCGGCGGCGGCTTCGAACGTCGACAGGACCTCTTGACGAACCTCCTGGATCTTCACGGCGCCCGTCTTCTTGGGGAGGGCAGCGAGCGCGGATTCCATGGCGATCATGCGCTGGACGAGGTAGTCCTCCTCGTGCTCGAAGCACACGTACAGCACGCTGGCTTGCCCGGATGCCGCCATGTTGCGCGCCATCTGCAGGGCCAGCGTGGTCTTACCCGATCCCTGGGCACC
>DATKBC010000135.1:0-2177 GCA_035514415.1 Pleomorphomonadaceae bacterium
GTACGGGTCGGTGGATGACCGCGGCCCTAGAGGATGCGCTGCCCGTTGAGTACCTGAAGCGCTGCATCCCGCTGGAGGAGAGCACCTGGTTCCGCGTCATCCCGCCCCTTGGGGTTCCACACCTCCGAAGCCATGCTCGCCATGCCATGCTTGCCCTCGGTGTCCTATGGCCCACGGCGCTAGAACCTGGAACCCGCTGTCCGGTGTCGACCATCCCTGGTGGCTGCACCACGACCTGCCCGAGGCTACGCCCAGCTCGAGCGGCCGCACTCAGGACGAGGTGGGCGCCGTCGAGCGGCGCACGCCGCGCAGCAGCAGGTAGCCGATCATCCAGAACTCCCCGACCGTGGCCGGCAGGGTCAGGGCTATGACCAGCGGATCCAGGTCGGGCGCGATATAGCTGACGACGGCGCTCAGGACGTAGCCCACGCCGCCGGCGATCAGCACCCACCCAAGCGCACGGGGCATCCAGCCGGACTGAAGGGCGCACCACCCCATCGGGATCAGCCACAAGCCGAAGAACACGGCACCGACCCCCCAGAGGTTCTCGCTGATCACGTACATCAAGTGCACCTGGCCCGCCGCGTCACCCGCGCTGGCCACCAGCGGCGACCGCGCCACCTCGAGGGCGGTGGCCAGGAAGGCGGCGCTGCCCAGGATGGTGATCGCGTTGATCAGCCCGAAGACGGCGATCGAGCCGGCAGCGAACGGATCGATGGTCCGGAACAGCCGGTAGAACCACAGGGCGACCAGGGCCTGGCTGACGACGATGCCGAGCTCCAGGACGATCCCCGCGCGGGCCATGAGCTCGCGATCCAGCAGGTTCGCCATCGTCGCCGTCGGGTCATCCGGGACGAAGAGGAGGGGGCGCACCAGCAGGAACCCCAGGATCCCGGTGATCGCGAGGGCGAGGTACAGCAGGCCCGTGGTGCGAGCGGTGCCTCGTATCGAATCCTGGGAGGGGGCGGAGCGAGGCGGGCCGGTCTCGGGGGCGGGGGTGTGGGCGGTCGTGGTCATGGTGGGCTCCTCCAGCGGTTCTTACCTTGTAAGTTGTACGTCGTAAGGTAACCATACGGCGTATGGTTGGCGCAAGGGTCTGATGGAGGTGTCTGGCTGGTGGTCACGCGCAAGAGGGAATCCCTCAGCCGTGCACGCGTGCTCGCCGCCGCGATGGACCTGGCCGACCGGGATGGGTTGCAGTCGGTGACGATGCGCGGGCTGGCCAGCGAGCTGGGCGTCGAGGCGATGTCGCTCTACTACCACCTGCCCGGCAAGGACGCGTTGCTGGACGGGCTGGTCGAGACCGTCGTCACCGAGGTCGCCGTAGTCATCGCGGAGCTGCCGCCAGCGGATAGCTGGCGAGCGGAGGTCCGCGCACGGTGCCTCACCGCCCGGACCGTCATGCTCCGCCATCCCTGGGCACCGGCGCTCATCGGATCCCGCACGGGGATCCCACCCGCTGTGTACGGCCACTTCGAGGCGATCCTGGGGGCGATGGTCGAGGGCGGCCTGTCCTACCACCTCGCCCACCGCGGCCTGCACGCGCTCGGCAGCATGGCCCTGGGCTTCGTCCAGGAGCTGTTCAGCCCGGCGGAGGATGCGGACGCCGACATGGCTGAGGAGGAGCTGGCGCAGATGGCCGAGGCGCTGCCCCACATCACGGCGATGGTCGCCTCGGAGATCCACCAGCACGACGGGGACGTCCTGGGGTGGTGCGACAGCCAGGCGGAGTTCGAGTTCACCCTCGACCTGCTGCTCGACGGACTGGCCCGACAGGCCGGGTGAGGACGTCGTGCTTCCGGGTGCGTCCTCGGTGACCGGGCACCGGACCGCCGGACGGCACCGACGACCATGCGTCAGCCCTCAGTCGCCGCCGTCGAGCCGGGCGACCCGGCGAGGTCCGGCGGTGCGCCGGTAGGAGTCCTCGAGCAGCTCGGCCAACTCGTCGTCGCTGGTCCGCTCGTCGAGGTCCAGGCCGATCCAGCCGTAGGGGCCGAGGTAGGCGGGCACGAACGCGCGGGGGTCCTGCACCAGCGCCTCGCGCTCGGCCGCGTCGGGCAGCAGCATGATGCTCTGTGGGTGCTGCACCCACTCGCCGTCCACCTTCCGCGAGCCGCCGTAGTAGGCGAAGATCTTGGTGGTGAAGAAGGCCGGCCGGCCGTGAGACACCTTCTCCG
>DATKBC010000136.1:0-20128 GCA_035514415.1 Pleomorphomonadaceae bacterium
CCTGCCCAGGCCGGAGCGTGGGTCGTGGAGCAGCCGCCGATCGGGGACTACGCCATCACGCCCGGCGACATCGGTCAGGCGGCCTACGGGGAGCTTGGCGCCCGGTTTCAGAGCCTCGTGATCGCGTTCGTCCGCGAACCCCGGCTGAGCCTGTATGCGGTGCGGGTGAACCCGCCAGTGGTGACCACGCCCGACCTCGAGCCCTACCTTGCCACGGCCGGCCGCTACGTGGGCATCGCGGGGCTCCAGCGGGACCCGTGGCAACTGGCAGACGTCGCCGGTCACTGGGTCTGGGTTCGGCCCTCGGACGACGCGACCCTGCCCGGCACGCTCGTCTACACCTGGGCCGCAGACGAGTACGTGTTCCTGCTGATCGGCATCAGCGACGAGGTCAACCAGGCCCTCATCGCCCTCCTTCCAGGAGAGCCACCCCCAACCCCCAGCCCGGCGCCGACCGCGAGCCCGGCGCCGAGTCCCAGCGCCTCCTAGACTGGCAAGCCAGACCCATGGACGACGACCTGGCCAGCCCGGCCCGCAAGCGCGATCGGCTGGCGCGCCTGCTGGCGGTAGCCTCGATCCTCTATGCCAAGGGCAGCACCGAGCAGGGCGTGCCGGTGTCCGAGATCGCCCGCCTGACGGGCATGAACGTGCGGACCGTGTATCGCGACCTGCGGGCCCTCGAAGACGAGCTGGCGATGCCCATCTTCCAGGCCGGTCGCGGCCGCTACGGAATCGAGCGCCGCTTCTTCCTTCCGCCGCTCCACCTGACCGTGCCCGAGGCCATCGTCCTGTTCCTCGCCGCCCGGCTGATCGCGCGCTGGTCCGACGAGTCGGACCAGGTCGTCATCAGCGCCTTCATGAAGATCGCCAACGAGCTTCCCCAGCCAATCGCCCGGCATGTGACGGCCACCATGCTGGTCATCGGCGAGCAGCGCCTCAACGAGCCGTTCACGGCCATCTTCAACGTCGTGGCCCGCGGCTGGGCCGAAGGCCGGGTAGTGGAGCTCACATACGACTCGGGTTCCGGCCCACCGCGCAGCACGCGGTTCCGGCCGTATCTGCTGGAGCCGTTCGCCGCTGGGCGCAGCATCTACCTCATCGGCCACGACGAGACCGTTGACGCCATGCGGACCTACAAGGTGGAGCGCATCCGCCAGGCGACCCTCACCATGGACCGATACGAGATCCCCGACGGGTTCGACCCGGACCAGTTCCTGGCCAATTCGTGGGGCATCTGGTCGTCGGACACCACACCGCCGGTCGACGTTCGGCTGCGCTTCGATGCGGGGGTGGCACGCCGCGTCCGAGAGACCATCTGGCACCGCTCGCAGGTCCTCACCGATCTGCCCGACGGTGGAGTCGAGCTGGCCGTCCGGGTGGCGGGCATCGTCGAGATCCGCCCGTGGGTACTGTCCTGGGGTGACCAGGTGGAGGTGCTGACTCCGCCCGAGCTGCGCGAGGCGGTCGCCGGCGCGGTTCGGGGCGCCGCCGAACGCTACGCCAGAGGCTCGCCCAGCGGGAGGCGCAGGATGAGGGCCAGGGTCGGCCGAGGCCGGGGTTGAGCCGGCGTCACCGGTGCCCGGAGCCACGCGTCCCCCGCCGCGCCGGCCCGGTATCGTGCCGTCAGGCGGCGCGCGGACAGGCCCTCGATCCCCAGCCGAGCCAGGGCCTCGGCCACCAGGGTCCCGTCTCCCGGGTATCCGTGCCCGACCGTGATCCGATCGCCGGGGGCCAGGATCGCCTCGAGCCAGTCGCGCCGAATGCGGAACGAGCGCCGGGTGATTGGCTCACCGGCAGCCCACAGCAGGTCGGCGGCAACGTACGCCGCGCGGCCGGCGCGCGGCTGCCGACCGCTGAGGCGGGCGCGAAGGAGTTCGGGGTCGGGGCGACCTTCGGCGTCGAGGACGAGCAGGGTGCCATCCAGCACGACCCCGTCCTCGGCCAGCTGGTCGGGCAGCTCCCCAAGCTCCGGGAACGCGGCCTCGGCATCGGCCAAACCGGCGACCTGGAGCCGTACGCGGCCGCGCTCCGCCGAGGCCACCGCGCGGACACCGGGCCACCACGGCTCGAAAAAGTAGTCCTGGTGGTCGAACGCGGCGTCGACCTCGGTCGGCTGCATGGGATTGACGCGGTCCGGCAGTCGGAGCCGGGGATGGTCGAGCGCGGGGAGCTCCGGCAGCGGGAGTTGTTCAGCCGGCACGCCGGCGCTCAGGCGGTCTTGCGCCGCCGGGTCTGACGCTCGCCGGCGGCGGCCGGCTCGGCCTTCGTGGCTCGGCTGACAGCCTTCGGTTTGGCGGCAGCCTTCGGTTTGGCGACCGGGGCACCGGCAGCCGCGTCGCGGCGCGCTTCGCGGGCGGCGGACACGCTGGCTTCGAGGGCGGCCATGAGGTCCCCGATCTTGGTTGGCTCGGCGCGGGTGATGGGTGTCGGCTCCTCGCCGGCTACCTTGGCCTCGATGACGCCCATCAACGCCTGGCGGTAGTCGTCCTGGAACTCCTCGGGCTTGAACTCGCCGGTCATCGACGCGATGAGCTGCTCGGCCATCTTGCGCTCGGAAGCCTTGATCTCGATGCCGCTGGCGTCCACCGCCAGCTCCTCGACCGAGCGGATCTCATCGGGCCAGTGCAGCGTGGTCAGCAACATGGTTTTGGCGTACGGGTTGATGGCGGCAAGCTGCTCGCGGTCCTTCATGACGACCTTGCAGATGGCGCTCTTGCCGGTGTCGGCCAGCACCTCGCGGAGGAGGAAGAACGCTTTCTTGCCCACCGGATCGGGCTCCAGATAGTAGGCGCTCTTCACGAACTGCGCGCCGTGGTCCTCCTTCTGGGCGTCGACGAACATGGCGATCTCGATGGCCCTGATGGTCTTCAAGGGGACCGCTTCCAGGTCCTCGTCGGTGACGACGACGTACCGGCCCTTGCTCCACTCGTAGCCGCGGACCGTCTCGGAGCGCGGCACGACCTCGTCGTGGAACGGGCAGTAGATCTTCATCTGGATCCGGTTCAGGCAGCTGGCGTGCAGCATGTTGAACCCGATTCCGGTCGATTCGGTGGCGAGGTACAGCTTGACGGGGATGGTCACCAGTCCGAACTGGATCGCCCCCCGCCACATCGCGCGTGCCATAGGGTCGGCTAGGTTACACCCCTCCGCCAATTGCTCAGCAGAGGGCAGCCGGTGCGCCAGTACTACTGGGGTGCCCGTTCAGCGGCATTGTCGATCCGGACGGCCCGTCCGAGACTCCCCGCGTGACACAACGGCCGATAAGCTACCCACTCGACCCATCGGGCCCGGTGACGACCACAAGCGCTTCCCGATCTGGCTGCCCGGCTTGACGCAGCCGATACCGATGTTCCAGCGTCACCGACCGGCTCAGCATGGCGCTGACCGGGCAGTAGCGGGTGGCCGACAGCTCAATGGCACGGTGCAGCGCCTTGGGCTCCACCATCCCGCTGACCTGGTGCTCGATCACGATCCGGGTGAATACCTGCGGCGGACGAGCAGCCGATTCGGCCTCGACCGAGACCTGGTAGCTACCGGGCGCCTGGCGCTTCTTGGCCAGGATGGCCGCCACGTCCATCCCCGTGCAGCCGGCCAGGCCCACCAACACCACTTCGCGTGGCGAGAGCCCGGCGGGGGGAGTGGAATCCGCGCTGTCGACGGTCACCGTGAAGCCGGACCCGGTCTCGGCGTCGGCCCGCAGCGAGGACGCGGGCGCCGGGAACGTGGCCACGACGCGCATCGGCACGGACTGACTCTAGCAGCGCTCCATCGCCGCCCGCGCGTGGGAAGCTGAGAGGATGCAGGTCCTGACGCCGGAGCATCCGCCCCGCCGATTCGAATGGCTGCGCGCCCGGCGGGACCAGCCCGCGGAGGCCGATGGGCGGGCGCTCGAGAAGCTGCTTTCGCCGGTCCTGGACGACTCGTACGTGCTCGTCTTGTCGCCGCGGATCCCGGGTGTCGACCGGGGGCTGCACGGACTGCTCATCGGGCCCGGCGGCGTGCGTGCGCTGCTCGTGCGCCACTGGAACGGCCATTTCCGCCAGCGCGGCCGGGCCTGGGAATACGACGCTCGCGGGCGACGCGGGTGGGTGCCGTGCCGAACCGATCCCACGCGCGACGCGCGGCGAATCGTGGAACAGGTCGGGCGCTGGATGACGGACGCCCTGGGTACCCGACTACCGATCGAGGCGGCCATCGCGTTCCCGGATCGACACAGCCGGATCGAGCTGACCAACGACCCGGTCACCGAGGTCGTGACGGTCGACAACGCCCCGTGGTGGGCCAATCGCGTGGGGCGGGTGCGTCAGCTGGATGGACGAAGTGCGGGTCGCCTGCTCGAGGCGCTCGGGGCCTGAGAAGCGCTCGACGGGCCGGTCGGAGCTAGGCCGGCTCCTCCGGGGGCAGCCAGCCGCGCACCGCATCCTCGGGAAGGATGTCGGCCAGCAGCTCCTCAGGCGCCTCGTCGTCGGACGACAGGAGGACCTCGGCCAGGCTGCGTTGAACGGCCAGCACCGGGGACTGGCGGTTGAACTGGGGGTACTCGGCGCAGGCGACCGACACATCGGTCAGCGCCAGGAATCGGTCGGAGGCGTTGAGGAGACCGTCCATCGGGCGACTGCCCTGCGGGACATGGATCATGCCCGTCAGCCAGAACGGGCGGACCGCGATCTGGGTCTGCACCGGGCGCTTGGGGATGCGCAGCTCATCGGCGCCGCGGTCGTCTACCCCGCTGCTGCTCCCGAACAGGACGGCCTCCACCGGGACCATGACCTGCTGTGCGCTGCGCGTGTTGCCGGGGTCCGCGTAGTCGGTGACGGTGGCGTCCTCGACGATCAGGTGGGTGGAGCTGCTCAGGTTGAGGATGTCGGCGACACGTCGGAATCGGGTGGACATCCGGCCGCTGACCCGAAACCCGGAGGTGTACAGCTCCACCTGGACCTCGACGACCTGGGGGCCGAACTCACCGCTGTTCCAATCGGTCATGTCCGGATGCTACCCCGTGCGGGCAGACCACAGGAAGTGGGACTTCCGCCGCGTTCGGCCTACTCGCCGGCCAGCTTCCCCTTGGCGGCGATGCGTGCCTCGCGGCCCCCGCGTCCGGTGGCCAGCAGGATGCGTCCGCTGGCCTGGGCCTGGTGCAGGGACTCCACCGCCGCCAGGTCATCGATATCGGCCACCGTCTTGTCGTCGCGGACGCGCACGATCCGTGGGAAGCGCAGCGCGTACCCGCTCCCGTGACGTCCGCTGTGCATGATGCGATCGAACGCGATCTCGACCACGATCTCCGGCACGACGCTCCGGAAACGCCCGAAGTCGCGCACCGTGGTGCGCTGGAAGTGCTCGGTGAAAGCGGCGATCTCGGCATCGGTCAGACCGGTGTAGGCCTTGCCGATGACGGCCAGCGACGCACCGTCCGGCCCGCGCACGGCAAAGGTGTAGTCCGACAGGACGCCGCGACGCTTGCCGTGGCCCCATTCCACGCCGACCACCACGCAATCCAGGGTGGCCAGCGCCTTCTTCAGCTTCAGCCAGCCCAGGCCGCGCCGGCCGGGCTGGTAGACCGAAGTGGGGTCCTTGACCATGAGCCCCTCGTTGTGCCGCTCTCGGGCGGCGTCGAACAGCTCGTCGACCTCCTCGACAGAGCGGGCCCGATCCAGGCGGGCGTACAGGAACCGCGCGTCGGTTCGCTCGGGAAGCTCCAGGCGCTCGAGAGCGGTGCGCCGATCCCGCAGCGGCCGCTCCAGCAGGTCTGCCCCGTCCAGGTGGAGCAGGTCGAACGCGACCAGCGCGACCGGCACGCGCTCGAGAAGGGCGGCGTCCGGTCGCACCCGGCCCAGGCGCGTCTGGAGCGCTGCGAAGTCAAGCACCGCGGCGGCCTTGAACGGGACCAGCTCGCCGTCGAGCACGAGGGACTCGGACCAACCCGCGACGGCCGCGGTGACCTCGGGGAAGGAAACCGTGATCTCCTTGAGGTCACGACTGAACAGCCGGGCCTGGCCGTCGCGCAGGTGGAGCTGGGCCCGGATGCCATCGTACTTGTCCTCCACCCAGGCCTCGGACCCGACCCGCCGCATGACCTCGGCCGCGTCCCCGACCGGGGTCGCCAGCATGGGGCGGATGGGTCGACCCACATCCAGCGCGGCCTGGTCGAGCGTCCCGCGGCGGGCCAGTTTGGCCGCCTCGCCCGGCTCACCGAGCAGCATGAGCGCCCGGCGGACCGATTCGAGCGGCGCCTGGAACGCAGCGGCGATGGCCTCCTCGAGCAGGCCCTCGCGAAGGCCGATACGCAGCTCCCGGGCCGCGATGCGGCCCACGTAGCGGGCCTCGGCCGGAGTCGCGCGCCGGAACAGGTCGGCCATCAGGCCCACCCGCGCCTCGGCGGTCGCGGCATCGGCCATCGACCGGTATCCGCCCGCCACCTCGGACACGGTCAGCGGCGGCCCGGCCGGTTGACGGCCGGCGAGCAGCTCCGCGGCGACATCCCCGAAGTCCGAGTGGCGCAGCCACGCCGAAGACATGGCGGCCTCGTCGACGCCGCTGGCCGCCGCCAGCGCGGCCGCCTGCTGGACCCAGCCCAGTCCCAGGCGGTCCGCAGCCCCGGGGAGCGGCTTGCCCGACAGGAAGGTGGCCGCCGCCGGCAGGTCGCCGGCGGGCAGCTCGCGCAGGTAGGTCGCCAGCCGATCCCGCTTGGCCAGCTTGGAGCGGGTAGCGGCGACGTCGTCGGCTGCGGTCGCGAACCGTGCAAACGGGGAGCTGCGGGCCGCCATCAGGGTGAGTCTAGGCGCCTGCTTGACGGGCGCCATCGGTCCGGCCACCCTTGCGGGCCAATGGTGTCCTGGCAGCGCAGCCCGTCGCCCGAGGTCGCCGACCGCCTCCCGCCGGGGCAGGTCCTGACCCTGAAGTTTCCTGTCCTCCAGTTCGGGCAGGTCCCGTCATACCCCGACCTGTCGGGCTGGGACCTGCGGATCTGGGGCGCGGTGGAGCATCCGATCACCCTCAAGTGGGCCGAAGTCCGCCAGCTGCCGATCCGCCAGGTGACCCTCGATATCCACTGCGTCACCCGCTGGTCGAAGCTCGACTCCGCGTGGGAGGGCGCGCCCCTGACCCACCTGGCGGAAGTGGTCGGCGTCAAGCCTGACGCCCGTCACGTCGTGTTCCATTCGGAGTACGGCTACACGGCCAACGTCCCGCTCGAGATCGCGCTCCAGACCGATGCGCTGGTGGCATGGAACTTCGCGGGCCAGCCGCTCGAGCCGGAGCACGGCTATCCGCTGCGCGCGCTCGTCCCGGGACGCTACTTCTGGAAGAGCGCCAAGTGGCTGCGCGGGGTGGAGTTCAGCGTCGAGGACCGACCCGGCTTCTGGGAGCGCAACGGCTACCACAACAACGCCGACCCGTGGCGCGAAGAGCGCTACTCCGACGACTGACTCGAGCATGACTGCCCAGCCGCAGCCGCGGCGCCTCTCCCCGCTGTGGCGGACCGCGGTCATCTGCTTCGTCGGCTTGACCGTGTCGGGAGCCTTGATCGCGCTGTCGCTTTTCACGCGCAACGTCGACCTGTTCGTCATCCTGACCCTGGTCGCGACCTTCATCTCAGCCGGCGTGGGGGTGTTCGCGGTGATCCAGGGCTGGAGGGGATCGCAGCGGGCTGCAGCGCGGGGTGCGCAGGGCCGTTCGGCGGCCATTGCCCTGGCCGCGGGGCTCATGCTGATCGTCACCGCGGTCGCCATCTCGGGCGCGATCTGGGTCGGCCTTCTGTTCTTCCTGTAGGCCGACATCGGCCTACCATGTGGACGACCGCCCCCATCGTCTAGAGGCCTAGGACGCCACCCTTTCAAGGTGGAGATCACCGGTTCGAATCCGGTTGGGGGCGCCAACCCTAGACGTGGTGGATCTCCATCCGCTCCCCACACTCGGGGCAGTGGAGCAGGAGCAGTTTCGGATCGTCCCGCGAGGGGCGCCAGGTGTACACATCGGCCTCGGTCACGATCTCGCCGCAGGTAGGGCACTCAGCCCCGAACGCCAACCACTGCTGGCGCGGCACCGACTGACGGCCCACGGCGGCGTCTAGTCCTCGGCGGTGTCGGTGGGTGTCGGCCCGGCGGGGGGCGGAGGCTCCCAGCCTGGCATTCGGGAGGGCGGCTCGGAGAGCACCTCGCGGGCGGCCGCGGCCTGCTCGGGGCTGGCCAGCAGGGAGTAGCGCATGGCGTCGTAGCCCGGCCAGTGGCCCACATCGCCATCGCGGATCATGACCGCGCGCTTGAGGTGGGTGCCGGTCACGTCCTGGACCGAGCGGTCGAGCACCTCGTAGTCGCGCCCGGTGACCTCTCGCAGTGCCTTGGGGAGCGTCTCGACCAGGTAGTAGGGATCAGGGTTTTCGGTCAGCGCTCGGCCCAGCGCCTCGACCACGATGGCATCGGGCAGGTCGCGTGGGAGCGGGCGGCTGATGAATTCCATCCGGGGGTCCCGGCTGGGACCCAGGAGCGTGCGCCACAGGCTGCGAACCATCGGACGGCGATTGTACCGATGCCGGGTGGCTGCCCGCCCATCGGTATACTGGCCGCCGCGTGAGACCGTCCGTCCACCCGCCCGGCAGGACCGACCCGCGCCGCTGAAAGCCAGCCACCTGGAGGAACCTTCGCATCACCGCGCGCGTCCGCAAGGCGGTCCTCCCCGCCGCCGGCTTCGGGACCCGATTCCTGCCGGCAACCAAGGCCATTCCCAAGGAGATCCTGCCCCTCGTCGACCGGCCGGTCATCCAGTACGCGGTCGAGGAGGCCGTCGCCTCGGGCATCGAGCAGATCATCATCGTGGTCGGCTCGGGGACGAGCGTCATCGAGGAGCACTTCGACTCGCACCCGGCGATGGAGCGCTGGCTCGAGGATCGAGGTGACATCGAGCTCCTGCGCGCGGTCCGCCGCCAGTCCGAGTACGGCGCCATCGCCTACGTCCGACAGAAGGAGCCGCTGGGGCTGGGCCACGCGATCCTGATGGCCAAGGAGCTGGTCGGCGACGAGCCGTTCGCGGTGCTCCTTCCCGACGATGTGATGGTCAACCCCGGTGGGGCCCCGGTCATCGCGCAGCTCATGGAGGCCCACAGCGCGCACCGCGGATCGGTGATCGCCATCACCCGCGTCCCGCCCGCCGAAGCCAGCCGCTACGGAATCGTGCGCACGACTCGCGGCGAGGGCCGGTTGTGGGAGCTGGCCGACGTGGTCGAGAAGCCGCCGGTGGACGAGGCCCCGTCCGATCTGGGAGTGCTGGGCCGCTATGTCCTCAGCCCGCGCATCTTCGACAAGCTGGAGCACACGCCGCAGGGCGCCGGCGGCGAGATCCAGCTCACCGACGCCATCCGGTCCCTCATCGCCGACCAAACCGTGTACGGCTACCAGTTCGCCGGCCATCGCTACGACGCGGGCACCCGGATCGGCTGGCTCGAGGCCAACGTGGCGCTGGCCCTCGAGTCGGACCTGGCCGACGACTTCCGCGCCTACCTCCGCGGCCTCGACCTGCGAGACTAGCCGCCATGAGCCAAGCGGCCGAGGGCCGGGTCATCGCGGGCCGCTACCGACTCATCGCCCTCGTCGGCGAGGGGGGCATGGCCACCCTCTGGCGGGCCATGGACGAGCAGCTCGAGCGCGAGGTGGCGGTCAAGATCCTCCGCCCCCAGTTCGGCGCCGATCCCGGATTCGCGGCCCGATTCCGGAATGAGGCGCGGATTGCCGGCTCGCTGTCCCATCCCAACATCGTCCAGGTCTACGACTTCGGAACCGATCAGGACGGCGGCGACCAGTACATCGTCATGCAGCTGGTCGAGGGCCAGGACCTTTCTGCGGTCCTCCGCGAACGCGACTCCCTCCCCATTGACGAGGCGGTGGCCATCGGGGCGGGGGTGGCCGACGCGCTTGACGCCGCTCATCGCCACGGATTGGTCCATCGCGACATCAAGCCCGGCAACATCCTGATCACCCCCACCGGCCGGACGCTGGTCACCGACTTCGGCATCTCGCGCGCCATCACCGACGCCTCGATGACGGTGACCGGGACCACGATTGGTTCGGTGCACTACTTCAGCCCCGAGCAGGCGGCCGGCGAAGAGGTCGGCCCGCCATCCGACATGTACGCCCTGGGCATCGTGCTGTACGAGATGCTGAGCGGGCGCCGCCCGTTCCAGGCCGACTCCGCGGCCGGGGTGGCGCTGAAGCGGCTGAACGAGCCGCCCCCGCCCCTGTCGACCGGGATCCGGCCCATTCCGCCTCAGCTCGAGGCGGTGGTCATGCGCGCCCTGGCGCGAGATCCCGCCCGACGCTACGCCAGCGCCGCCGATTTCGCCCGGGCCCTTCGCGAGTGGCCCAGCGAAGAGGAGACCGCCACGGTCGTGACGCCGCTGCGGGTTGCCCCGCTTCCCGTTCCCCCGCCACCCGTGGTCCCGCCGCCGCTCGACCCCGAACCCTCGTCCGGGCCGCCGTTCGGGCCGCCGTTCGTACCTGCGCCAGCCGGCGGTCCGCCCCCCAAGAAGGGGCAGCCGTGGTGGATCTGGCTGTTGGCCGTCCTGGCGGTGCTCATGCTGGGCGCGATGGGCTTCCTGGCCGCTCGCCTGCTGGGCGCCATCGGGCCCGACGCGGAGGCCAGTCCCAGCGCGGCGGTATTCGCCCTCCCAAACTGGGTCGGGGACCCGATCGTGGCCGTGCGTGCGGAGGCCGACCGCCTTGGCCTCGAGTTGGACGAGCGGCCGGACTTCAGCGCGGACGTCCCGCAGGGCGACGTCATCTCGACCGACCCAGAGCCGTTCTCCCCGGTCCAGCAGGGCGACAGGATCAGGGTCTTCGTCAGCTCCGGCGAGGAGACGGTCAGGGTCCCCGTTCTGGTGGGGCAGACCCGGGTCGAGGCCCAGTCGACGTTGACCGCGGCCGACCTGCAGCTCGGCGCGGTCACCCAGGAGCCCTCGGACCAGCCAGCGGGGACGGTGATCCGATCCGCTCCCGCCGCAGGCACGACCGTGGACGCCGGATCGCAGGTCGATATCGTGCTGTCCAGCGGACCAACGCCGTCGCCGACACCGGTCCCGACCCCGCCGCCGACGCCCACTCCGCCGCCTCCGCCCCCGCCAGATCCTAGCCCTACGCTCTAGCCCGACCTGACCCGCCGGCGGTGCTAGGATGGCCGCCGCTCACCGTCCACCGCCATTGAGGTCATGTGCCGATGTCCCCCGTCGCCGTCGACGAGACGACGTTCGAGTCCGAAGTGTTGAACAGCGAGAAGCCGGTCCTGGTCGACTTCTGGGCCCCCTGGTGCGGCCCGTGTCGACTCGTGTCGCCGGTGGTCGAGTCGATCGGCGATGCGCACGCCGACAAGATCGGCGTGGCCAAGCTGAATACCGATGAGAACCAGGAGCTGGCCATGCGGTACAGCATCTTCAGCATCCCGACCATGATTCTGTTCAAGGACGGACGCGAGGCCGCTCGACTGGTCGGCTACATGCCCCAGCCGGTGATCGAGGAGCGCCTGAGGGACTGGCTCTAGGCCGGTCACCCGATGGAGGGACGGCCACCACCCCGCCAGATCGTCATCCGGCCCGAGCGCCGGACCAGTCCCGAACGCCGTCAGGCCGAGACCGAGGCGCCGGGCGACCGGCGCCAGGGCGACGACCGGCGCACGATGTGCTGGGAGGTCGAGAACTGCGATCTCGCCATCCGCTATCGGTGCCCCGCCTTCATCCTGCGCCGGCCGTGTTGGGAGCTGTGGGCGGTGGAGGGCCTGGGTCCCGCCCGCGCCTGCTGTCACAACGACACCGACTGCGAGCCGGGCCGATGTGCGATCGCCGAGAAGCGGTTCGCGGCCAGCGCGACCGCCACCGTCGAGCCGCTGGCGGTGCACGTCGGACGGCGGGGCGCCCCGTTGGGCTTCAGCCGGCCGCGGCGCCACAGCTGCCCGAACTTCTTCGTGACCCACGGGTCGGGGGGTCGGATCCCGGTCGACGCCCCACATCTCCTCCGATCGTTGGCCAAGCAGGAGGGCACCGTGTCGCGCTGCCGGGTGCGCGGCGGTGTCCACCTGGACAGCGGCTACGTCACCGACCTGTGCCTGACCGGGCAGTACCGCGACTGCGTGTTCTACGAGGACGAGCAGGACTGAGCGCCGCGCTCCCGTACCCGGCCGCGGTGGCGGCCATTCGCCGCCGGGGGCGGTTCGGGGTGAGCCTGGGCCTGGCGCGCATCGAGCGCCTGCTGGCGGGGCTCGACCACCCTGAGCGGCAGCTGCGCGGCGCCCTGGTGGGTGGCACCAATGGCAAGGGCAGCGTGGTGGCATTGGCCGGCGCCGTGCTACGCGAGGCGGGCCTCAGCGTGGGATCCATGCCCAAGCCCCACCTGGTCACGTACCGGGAGCGGATCATGGTCGATGGCCAGATGCTGGCCCCAGAGGAATTCGGTGCCACGGTCGAACCCGTGCTCGCCGAAGCGGACCGCATCGTCGACGATGCCGGGCCACCGACCGAGTTCGAGGTCCTGACCGCGGCGGGCTTCCTGGCCCTGGCGCGGGCCAGGGTTGATCTCGCCCTGGTGGAGGTCGGACTCGGCGGCCGGCTGGACGCCACCAACGCGGCGGATCTGGGCGTGGCAGCGATCACCACCGTGACCCACGATCACGAGCGTCACCTGGGGCACACCCTGGCGGCCATCGGCGCCGAGAAGGCGGCCATCGTCAAGTCGGGTGACCTGGCGGTGACCGGTGCCCGCGGACGGGGCCTGGGTTCCATTGCCGCGCGGTGCGTGGCGTTGGGCGTGCCACTCCGCCGCGCCGGCCCCGGCCAGACGTGGGAGGCGCACGTCGTGGACGCCGGCTGGGACGGGGTTTTGGTCGACCTGAGGACGCCGCGCGGCTGGGTGCGTGATCTTCGGGTCGGGCTGCTGGGGAGCCACCAGGCAATGAACGCGGCGGTGGCAGTCGCCCTGCTCGACGCGCTGCGCGAGGACGGGGAGCGGCGGGGCCGACCGGTCAGCGTGAGCGAGGAGGCGCTGCGGGCCGGCATGGCCGCGGCCCGTTGGCCGGGTCGCCTGGAGCTGTTCGGCGCGGCTGCGGACGGCCGCGACGTCCTGCTCGACGGGGCCCACAACCCCGCCGGAGCGCGTGCCCTGGCGCGGGCGCTGGGCGAGCTGGGCGTCCGCCGTTTTCCACTCGTCTTCGGGGCCATGCGCGGCAAGCGTGTCGCCGCCGTGCTGCGCGCCCTTGCCCCGCTCGAGCCACGCCCGGTGTTCACCGCGGTGGCGGAGCCGCATGCGCAGCTCCCCGAGGCGCTGCTGCGGACCTGGCGACGGGTTGCTCCCCATCTCCAGGGCGCGGAGGCGGGCACGACCGCGCCCACGCCGGACGAGGCTCTGCGGCGGGCTGCCTCGCTGGGTCCGCCGGCAGGCCCGGTGGTCGTGGCCGGCTCGCTGTACCTGGTCGGCGCGATTCGTGCCACGCTGACCGGCGAGCAGCCCGACCCGTGAGGACACCCATGCCGTCACGACCCTTCTCCCCGCTCCGCTGGGGCGAGCGCACCTACGTCATGGGGATCCTGAACGTGACGGCGGACTCGTTCTCCGGCGATGGCCTCGCGGTCGCGGGCCGCTCGGAGGCCGAGGTGGTGGCGGCCGCCCTCGAGCTGGCACGCGGCTTCGTGGCCGCCGGAGCCGACATCCTGGACGTGGGGGGCGAGTCGTCGCGTCCCGCGGCGGTCTACGGGGAGCACCCCGCGATTGACGCAGAGGAGGAAACGCGGCTCACCCTCCCGGTCGTCGAGGCCCTGGTCGCGGAATTCGGGGAGCGGGTCCTGGTCAGCATCGACACGTCCAAGGGCAGCGTGGCGCGCGCGGCCCTGTCTGCGGGCGCCGGCATGGTCAACGACGTGTGGGCCGCGCGCCGAGTCCCGGGGACGGCGGAGGCGGCCGCCGAGGCGGGCGCGTACCTGGTGGTCATGCACAACAAGGACGTGGCGGAGTACCCCGACGGGCTGCTACCCGAGGTCATCGAGTGGCTCCGCACCGCGGCCGAAGCGGCGGCCGGAATCGGGGTCCGGGCGGATCGGCTGCTGGTCGACCCCGGAATCGGCTTCGGCAAGACACGCGATCACAACCTCGAGATCCTCAATCGGCTGGCGGAGCTCAAGACCGCCCTCGGGCTGCCGCTGCTGATCGGGACGAGCCGGAAGCGGTTCATTGGCGAGATCCTGGATGGCGCCCCGGCCAGCGACCGGTTGGAAGGGACGGCGGCCAGCGTGGTACTGGCCATCGCGTCGGGGGCAGACGTCGTCCGCGTCCACGACGTGGCCCCCATCGTGCGGGCCGTCCGGGTAGCGGACGCGATCGTGCGCAAGCTCGATAAGGCGCCCGCCGCCTCGCCCCCGGCGGCCACGCCCGGCTGGGTCTCGATCCGCGACATCCAGGCTCAGGGCCGGCACGGCGTCGGGGACGCCGAGCGCTCCCTCCCGCAGCCGTTCGAAGTGGACGTGGCCGTCGCCGCCGACTTTTCCGCAGCCGCCGCCACTGACCGCCTGGAGGACACGGTCGACTACGCCGCCCTGCAGACACTGGTCATGACCCGGGTCCGCGACGACAGCTTCCACCTCATCGAGTCCCTGGCCGCGAGCATCGGGCAGGCCATCCTGGACCGCTGGCCCGTGGTGACCGAGGTGGAGGTCGCGGTTCGCAAGCCAGAGGCGTCCCTGCCAGGCCCCGCCGGCGGGGCCGAGGTCCGGCTTCGGCTCCAACGGGCGCGAGAACCTCGGCGCGAACCGGCGCGCGAATCGGGGCGCTGAGCGATCAGCGCTCGGCGGGTAGGTTCCCCAGCGTCACTTCGATCTCGAGCGCCTCACCACCGCGGAGCACGGTCATCGCCACCACGTCACCCGGCCGGTAGGGCAACAGGAGGGTGGCCAGGTCCCGACCTTCCTCGACACTCCGACCCCCGAGCGCGGTGATGATGTCGCCGGCCTGGAGTCCGGCCTGCTCTCCGGGGCTGCCCGGGAACACTGCCGGCGCTCCGTTGGGGCCGGAGTCGACCAGGGCACCCTCCTCCACCGGCAGGCTGAAGTCGCTGGCGATCTGGCGCGTGATCATGGTGTAGTACACCCCCACCCACGGTCGGGCCATCTCCTGACCGCTCAGAGCCAGGGCCATGATCGGCTTGGCGAAGTCGATCGGGATCGCGAAGCCGATGCCCTGGGCACTGGTCGCGACCGCGGTGTTGATCCCGATGACCTGGCCCAGGCTGTTGACCAGCGGCCCGCCCGAGTTGCCCGGGTTGATGGCGGCATCGGTCTGGATCAGGTGGTTGAGCTGCTCAGAGCTGGCCCCGTCGCCCGCCACGATCTGGCGACCGAGCCCCGACACGACCCCGGTCGTGACGGTGTCACGGTAGGTGCCCAGGGGGTTGCCGATGGCGATTGCCAACTGACCGATCTCGAGCGCCGCCGATGAGCCGATGGGAGCCGTCGGCAGCTCGCTGGCGTCGATCTTGATGATGGCCAGGTCGGTCAGGGTGTCGGTCCCGATGAGGGTGGCATCGAAGGTGCGTGAGTCGGCCAGGGTGACGGTCAACGTGGCTGCGCCGGCAGCGACGTGCTTGTTGGTCAGGATCCAGCCATCGGGGTCGAAGATGAAGCCCGAGCCGCTGCCCGTTCCGCCGGTGGCCTGGGTGGCCCGGATGGTCACCACCGCCGGCGCGACGCTGGCCACCGCGTTGGTGATGGCCGAGGTTTCCTCGAGGGTGATCTGCGAAACGTTCTCACCTGGCGGCAGCGCGGTCGTGCCGGGCGGCTGGCCACCCACCAGATTGACGACCGCCAATCCCGACAGGGATCCGGAGACCAGCCCGGCTGCCAGGGCAATCGCCACGAACCCGATCAGGCGCGGGCGCCGGGCGGGTTCTGGAGGCGGCGCTTCGGCGGGCAGCGACCGGCGGGTCGACCATGCCGGCGCCGACGACCAGCTGTCGGAGCGAGGTGGGATGGGCGTGGTAGCTGCGCTGGCACCGTAGCGGTCGGTCTCGACCGCCCGCGGCAGAGTGGGATCGACGTCAGGGTCGGGTTCGGTCACGGTTGACAGTGTGCCGCGTCGAGGATTACGCCCGCAGCCATACGACGGTGAAGATTCTCTAATGCGGGGAGGTGACCGAGGAGGGTTCGCGTGCCAGCTCGCCGGCGGCGGCGGCCCCCTGGCGGGGCAGGACGACCCGGAAGACGGCACCCTCGCCCAGGACGCTGGTGACTTCGATGAACCCGCCATGCATTTCGGCGATGGAGCGGGCAATGGCCAGCCCGAGTCCGCTCCCCGACGCCCGAGCCTCGCCGAGGTTGGTGCCGCGGTAGAACCGTTCGAAGATGCGTGGCAGCTCCGCGGGCGGGATGCCGGGCCCAGTGTCGCTGACCTCGATCACGGCCGCCTCGGCCTGGTCGAGGACCTGGACTGCAACGGTTCCACCCGGTGGTGTGAACTTCACGGCGTTGCCGACCAGGTTGTTCACCAGCTGGACGATCCGCTCGCGGTCGAAGCGGATGGCGACGGTCGTGGAGGGCGCGGCGTAGGTCACGCCGATCTGCCGGCCGGCGGCCGCTTCGGCGCTGGCTTCCACGGCGGCGCGAATCGGCTCGCGCAGATCACCGACCCGCACGTCCATCGGAAAGATGCCGGCGTCGATGCGCGACAGGTCGAGCAGGTTGGCGCTCATCCATTCCAGGCGGGCGAGCTGCTCGCTGGATCGATCCAGGAACTCGTGGCGGCTCTCTTCGTCCACGCCGTCCCGCTGGAGCTCGGTATAGGTCCGCAGCGCTGCCAGCGGAGTGCGCAGCTCGTGGCTCACGTCGGCCACGAACTCGCGCAGCCGGTCGCGGTCCGCCTCGAGGAGTTGGAGCGATTCGGTGAGCCGGTCGGCCATGAGGTTGAACTGGTCGCCGAGCTGATCGATCTCCTCGACCCCGGCCGGCGGCACGCGTGCGTCGAGCTGCCCGTGCGCCAGCCGGCTCGAGAAGCTCCCCAGCCGGTCGAGCGGAATCGTCAGCCGGCGGGCGGCCCATACCCCGACCAGGAGCGAGACCAGCAGGGCCAGCGCCCCGGCACCCACCAACGCGCCGCGGACCTGGGTCAGGGTCGCCTCCCGGGGGGTATAGGGGACCGACACCTGGACCTCCAGCTGGAGCGTCCCGTCGGGCGCCAGCGGCTGCTCGCGCAGAGGCAGCTCGACGGAGAACGCTAGGCGGGTCGCCGGCGCGAGCGGGTCTGGCGCCAGGCCCTGGGACGTGGCGGTCTCCACGTCCTCGGGCTCGGCGAAGGCCGCCCCCGAGCCATCGACCACGTTGAAGACCTCGACTGTGACCAACAGACCGTCCGCCGCCTCCTGGGCGGCGGGTTGGATGATGCGCGCCTCGCGCTGCTCCCGGTCGTTGAGGAACTCGCCCAGCCCGCTCGTTGCCGATCGGTTAACGGTGTTGATGATGAGCAGGGCCGTGGCATTGGCCGAAGACTCGGTACTGGCCTGACCCTGCTGCTCAAAATAGCCGGGCAGGATCGTGTTGAGCGCCACGCCGCTGATAAAGAGCGCGATCAGCGCGGTCACGGCCAGGGCCACCGCCAGTCGGACGTCAAGGCGGCGGAGGAAACGACGAATGCGCGTCGGCTCAGTCCTCCGCGAAGGCGTAGCCCACGCCCCTGACGGTACGGATGTAACGCGGCCGATCGGGATCCGCCTCGATCTTGTCTCGGATGTGGCTGATGTGGACGTTGATCGTCCGCTCGTCCTGCTCCACCGCCGCGTCGTAGTCACGCACCAGCTCCAGGAGCTGCGGGCGGGTGAAGACGCGTCCCGGGCGTGCGGCCAGGTGGCGGAGCAGATCGAACTCGGTGGTGGTGAGGCCGATCCGCTCCCCGTCCCGGGTCACGCGCCTTCGCTCGAGGTCGATCACGAGGTTCCCCCGACGCAACGTGTCGGTGGCCTGGACGTCGGCCAGCTCTCCGTACGCGCGGCGCAGCAGGGCCTTCACCCGGCTCGTCAGCTCGCGGAGGCTGAACGGCTTGACCAGGTAGTCATCGGCCCCGATCTCGAGCCCGACCACCTTGTCGACCTCGTCCGTCCGGGCGGTGAGGAACAGAATCGGAACCCGCGTCTGGCGCCGCAGCTGACGGCACACTTCGAACCCGTCGATCCCGGGCAGGCGGACGTCGAGAAGCACGAGGTCAGGCGCGACCTCGCTGAAGCGGGTCACGGCTTCCTCCCCGGTTGGCATGACGCTCACGCCGTAGCCCTCGCGCTCCAGCACCACCTGGACCCCGTGGGCAACGGCCGGTTCGTCCTCGACGATCATGATGCTGGCGGCCACGGGCACCGATTCTAGACCGATACCCGGCCTTGGCCCGTTTCCCGGCCTTTGGCGGTTTGCCCGTCCATCGGTCCGCCTGTACCATCCGGCTTCCCCACGACCTGGAGAACGGCCGACCCATGACCCTGGACTTCACCGTCGACAACCGCAGCGTGCTCGGCAAGCAGACCAAGCGCCTCCGGCGCGCCGGAGCCGTGCCTGGGGTCGTGTTCGGGAAGGGCACTGAGTCGATTCCGGTCCAGGTCGACGCCAAACGCTTCGAAGTGCTGTACCACGCCGCCGGGCGGACGACCATCTTCCAGCTGACGGTGGCCGGGGCCGGAGCCAAGAGCGCGATCATCAAGTCCGTCCAGCGTCACCCGTTAAGCGGGCGGGCCGTGCACGTCGACTTCTTCCTGCCGGACCTCAACGTCGAGATGCAGGTCGACGTCCCGCTCGTCTTCATCGGGGAAGCGCCGGCCATCGAGGTCACCGGCGGAAGCCTGTTCACCGCACTGGACCACATCAAGGTCCGCGCACTGCCCGCCGACCTCCCCCGCGAGATCACGGTCGACGTGACGCCGCTGATCGACCTGGAGGCCGCCATCCACGTCAGCGACCTGCCCTTCGACGCCGAGCGAGTCACCGTCCTGAATGACGCGGACGAGCTGGTGGCCAAGGTCATGCCGCCGCGGGTCATCGAAGAGGAGCCCGTGGCCGAGGTCGAGGGCGAGGGCGAAGAGGGCGAAGAGGGGGTCGAGGGCGAGGAGGGGGCCGGCGAGGCCGGCGCCGAAGGCTCGCCCGAGGGCGAAACGGACCGCCGGTCAGCTCCCGACCGAGAGGACTAGCTCACCGCCGCCGCGAGGCGCGCGGGTCGAACGCGTCCCGCATCCCGTCACCCAGCAGGGTGAAGCCGATCAGCGCCACGCCCAGCGCAATCATCGGCGGGAACACGAGCCATGGGGTGAGCGTGATGGCATCGATGCCCGCATCGATCAGGCTGCCCCACGACGCGCGCGGAATCTGCACCCCCAGGCCGAGAAACGAGAGCGTGGACTCGGCCAGGATGGCTATCGGGATGCCCAGGCTGGTCGCCACCGCAATCGGCCCCATGGCCTGGGGCAGGATGTAGCGGCGCACGATTCGGCCCTCGGGCACCCCAATCGCACGCGCCGCCTCGATGTCGTCTCGCTGCTTCAGGGACAGGGTTTGAGCCCGCACCAGGCGCGCCGTCCCGAGCCCAAAGTCGCCTTGCACAATACGGCTCAGCCAAACGAGGTACTGCACCGGCAGTGGCTGGTCGAGACCGAACTGGGCGGTCAGGCGCTCGACCATCTCGGGACTCAGCTGGCGTCCCTCGCGGTTCCACGGGCTGCCGGGCGCGACGTGCATGATCGTGAAGGCCACGATCGAGGCCCCCAGCACGATGGGGACCACCCACAGGACGCGGCGGATCGCGTAACCGAGGAGCACGGCACCTCCTACCTACTACACCGGCAACCATGGCGCGGGGTTCAGATCACTCGGCGCGTGCCCTGGCGCGAAGCTTCCGCCAGCAGGCCGATGCATCGTTCCGCTCGTAGGCGACAGATGGGTCGGAAAGGCTGGTTTCGGTCCCCGGCCCGCGATATAGTCGCGAGCGGCACGCCGCGTCCACGCTCGCCCAGCGACGCTCTCCGCTGGACTTCCTCCCCGCGGCCAGAAAGGAGCCGCCGACCGGCTGCCCAATCCCTCGCATGCTCGCGTTTGCCCCGCGCTCGAGCTGGGGCCCGTCGCCCGCGTATGAAGTAGCAGTGA
>DATKBC010000137.1:0-15814 GCA_035514415.1 Pleomorphomonadaceae bacterium
GAGAGGGGCGGCGCCAGGTGGCGCTCGGCCCCACCGATCGCGCGTCGGAAGGCCTTCGCGTCCCAGGCCGACTTGGCCAGCTGGTGGTCGAGGGCAAGGTGCAGCCCGTCTGCGCGGGCGCCGCCCAGTGCCACGGCAACCTGCCTGGCCGATGCGTACAGCTCACCCACCAGGATGCGATCGGGGTATTCGTCGGTGACGCGTCGCAGGTGGCGGAGGACTCCGGCCAGGCCAGGCTGGTTTCGCGTCCACCGCCGGCGCAGGCCTCCCGGCTCGGGTGACCACGGTGGCAGCGGTGGGCCGGCCGGCGGGTTGTCGCGCAACCTCCGGTCCTTGATCAGAAATTCGATCGCGTCCACCCGAAAGCCGTCCACTCCGCGATCCAGCCAGAACCGCATCGCGTTGGCCATCTCCTCGCGGACCGCCGCGTTCCGCCAGTTGAGGTCCGGCTGCTCCGGGTAGAACGAGTGGTGAAAGAACTGCCCGCTGCCCGCGTCCAGGGTCCATGCGGAGCCGCCGAAGGCGGCCACCCAGTTGGTCGGTGGCTCCAGGCCCGGGCGCGGATCGGCCCACAGGTACCAATCCCGGGACGCGTGGGCCCGCGACGCCCGGGCGGCCGCGAACCACGGATGTCGGTCCGAAGTATGGCCGGTGACCAGGTCCAGGAGCACCCGCACCCCCCGCTCGTGGCTGGCCGCCAGCAGGCGGTCGACATCGGTCAGGGAGCCGAACTCGGGGGCGACCGCGGTGAAATCGGTCACGTCATACCCGCCGTCGACGCCGCCGTGTGGGTAGAACGGGGACAGCCAGATCGCGTCCACCCCCAAGGAGTCCGTCTGACCGGCCAGGTGGTCCAGGCTCGCCGTCACACCGGGCAGGTCGCCGATGGCGTCACCGTCCGTGTCCGCGAAGGCCCGAGGATAGATCTGGTACACGACCGCCCCCTCGGCCCAGCTGGGTGTCACGCCTCGCGGCTCATCACTCGATACTAATCAGGACGCCATCGCCGTCGGGGTCCTCGACGTCGATGATGGGACCGATCGCGCCGCCCCGGAGGGCGGCGCGCACGCGAGCAGCCTGCTCGCTGGCCAGCCCGGGCACCATGCTCAGTGCGATCTCGGCTACCGACAGGGGAACGCGCAGGTTCACCACCGTGCGGCCCTGCTCCTCGACCCGGATCCGCAGCTGGCGAGCGCCGGCCCCGCCTTCTCGCGGCGCTGACGACGATTGCCCGGCGGGCGACGCAGCGCGATTGGTGAGGGCGGCCACGATGGGCGCTGCCTCTGCCGCGGTCAGCCGTCCCTCGGCCACCAGGCGCAGGACGGTCTCCAGCTCGTCGGTCAAGCCCCGTCACCCAGCCGGCGCATCGCCTCGTCGACGTCGATCTCGCCGCGCTCGAGCGCGCCGAGGATCTCGCTTCGCTCCTCGGTGTCGGTGGCTGTACGTGGCGCCGGCGCCGCGGATGCTTCGGCCGGCCCCGGGCGTTGGCGTGACCGGGTGACCGCCAGGTCGCCCGACATCGAGTTGAAGGCCACCGACGCGGCGCCGTCACCCAGCACCAGTCGCCGGCGGTCCGCCCTGCCCTCGAGGCGATGGGGGAGCGCTGAGTGGATGTCAGTCGACATGCCGCGCACCGCCACCGTGATTCCGCTGCCCGAGGCCAGCCGGAAGTCGCCACTCACCGTGTCCACGGCGTGCGGGGTTGCCGCGCTCAGCTCGCCGTCGACCGACACGTCGCCGCTCACGCTCTGGATCCGCAGGTGCTCGTAGTTCGGCGCCTGGGCTGACAGGTCACCCGATACGTTGTTCATGGTCAAGGAGACCGGTGCGACGGCTCGCAGGCTGACGTCGCCGGACACCGAGTCGACGTCCAGATCGCCTCCCGCGTCGATGAGGCGCAGGTCTCCCGACACGGACTGGAAGTGCTGCGAGCCATTGAACCCGGAGGCCTGGACGTCACTGCTCACCACGCGGACCTCCAGCCGGCAGCCGGCCGGGGCCTCCACCTCGACGCCGTACAACTCGGCGGTTCGCCCCCCCAGCAGGCGCGAGATCGCACCGCCCAACCCGCGATGGCCATTCGGCTCGTCCACCGCAAGGGTGCCGTTCGCGGCGTGGACACTGAGCTTCAGCGTCTCGAACGCCTCGTCCGCCTCCTGATCGGAGGCGGCGCCGATCTCGAACGTCGCGCGCACGTGGGCCGAGGCACCGGCGGTCGCGGTCAGCCGCACGTCGGCCGAGGTGACCGCCAGAGACAGCGCGCCACCGGGTCCGATCTCGTGGTCGATGTCCTGGACGCGCCGATAGGTGGGCATCAGTCGGTCTCCTCGAGGTCGCGCAATGCCTCAGCCGCCGCCGCGGCATCGATCTCGCGCTTGGCCAGGCGCTCCAGGATGGCGCGGCGTTGGGTGGCCGCGTCGAATTCCGCGGCGGCGCCAGCCGCTCCGTCGCCTCCGTCGTCGACCAGCTCCGGGCCGGATTCGCCATCGGCCAGTCCGAGAGCCTGGACCAGGGCCTCGACTCGCGCTCGCACGGTGGGATAGGAGATTCCGAGCGCCCGCTCCATCTCCTTGAGGTTGCCGCGGGAGCGGAGGAAGCTCTCGAGGAGCGCCATCTGCTCGCGGCTCAGCTTTCCGAATCGCCCGACCCCGAATTCTCCCTCCAGGGTGGTACCGCAGGTCCGGCAGTGGAGGCGGCTGATGGCCAGCTCACCGGCGCACACCGGGCACGTGGCGATGACGTCGCGAGCAGCCATCAGCGGCGGGTGGTGGTGGGAGCCGCTGGCTGCGTCTCGCGCCGGTGGACGCGTGGCGCGGGCCGAGTGGTCTCCGTGGCGCGGTGCTGGCGCAGGCGGTCCTCGATGACCAGCTGCGCGTAGTGGAAGCGGTAGTCCAACATTGTCCTGTCTCCCTATCTGAGTAATCTGATGGGCAGACAGTAATGTACGTTTGCTATATGGTCAAGTCCACTTTCTATTTTGGATGTCAGCACGGCAGATTGGGCACGTCTGACCCAGAATCTCGCGTTTATCGCAGTGCCGGGTCGGGCCGCTCGGGATCGATGCCCAGCTCTCCGAGCGCCGCCTGGAGCTCGTCAGCGGTCGCTTCGCCGGTCTGTTGCAGTCCGACCAGCGCGGCATACGCGATCTGCTCGGGACTGACCTCGAAATAGGTGCGCAGCGCTTCACGCGTGTCGGACCGTCCGAACCCGTCGGTGCCCAGGACCACGTACGGGCGGTCGATCCAGCGCGCGACCATGTCCGGGACGGCCTTCACGTAGTCGGTCGCCGCCACGACGGGCCCGGGCGCATCGGCCAGCTGCCGAACGAGGTGCGGAACTTCGGGCTCCGCGCCGGGATGCAGCCGGTTGTGACGCTCGACGCGCAGGCAATCGGCTCGAAGCTGCTGGAACGAGGTGGCGCTCCACACGTCGGCCGCCACCCCGAATCGCTCGGCCAGCAGCTCCGCGGCGCGGAGCGCCTGGTGGAGGATCGAGCCCGACCCGAGGATCTGCACCCTCCGGCCCTCACCCGACGCCGGCCGACATTCGTACATTCCCCGCAGGATCCCGTCCTCGACTCCCTCGGGGAGCGGCGGCTGGGTCCAGTTCTCGTTGTACAGGGTGATGTAGTAGAAGACGTCCTCTCCGACGTCCCACATGCGGCGGATGCCCTCGCGGACGATGACCCCCAACTCGTAGGCGAAGGCCGGGTCGTAGGCCAGGAGGTTCGGGACGGCCAACGCATACAGGTGGCTCTGGCCATCGTCGTGCTGGAGGCCCTCCCCGGTGAGGGTGGTGCGGCCTGCGGTGGCGCCCATCATGAAGCCCCGGCCGCGCGCATCCCCGAATGCCCACACCTGGTCGCCAGTGCGCTGCAGGCCGAACATGGAATAGAAGACGTAGAACGGGATCACCGGCTGGCCGTGCACCGAGTACGCGGTCCCGGCTGCGGTGAACGAGCCCATCGCCCCTGCCTCGGTGATCCCCTCCTCAAGGATCTGGCCATCGGTCGCCTCGCGGTACGAAAGGAGGAGCTGGCGATCGACCGGGGTGTAGCGCTGGCCCAGCGGGTTGTAGATCCCGAGTTCCTTGAACAGCGGGTCCATCCCGAACGTCCGGGCCTCATCGGGAATGATCGGGACCACGCGCCGGCCAAGCTCCGGGTCGCGGACCAGATTGCGCAGCAGCCGGCCGAAGGCCATGGTCGTGGAGGCCGGCCGCTCGGCACCGGCAAAGACGTCGACGAAGACTGCATCCGCCGGCGCGGGCAACGGCTGGGAGTCCACCCGGCGCCGGGGGAGGGTGCCGCCCAGCGCCGCTCGGCGCGCCAGCATGTAACGGATCTCCGGGCTGTCCATGCCGGGGTGGTAGTACGGCGCATCGGCCAGCTGGTCGTCCGGAATCGGGAGCTGGAGCCGATCCCGGAAGATGCGCAGCTCGTCCACGGTCAACTTCTTGGACTGATGGGTCACGTTGCGGGCTTCGATCCCCGGACCCAGGGTCCAGCCCTTGACCGTCTTGGCCAGGATCACGACCGGCGCGCCCTGGTGCCGGGTTGCGAAGTGATAGGCGGCGTATAGCTTGCGGTAGTCGTGGCCGCCGCGCCGCAGGGCCGCCAGCTCGGCATCGGTCTTGTCGACCACCAGCGCGGTGAGCCGCGGATCGGGCCCGAAGAAGTGCTCACGGACATAGGCGCCGCCGGCCACCGACAGGGTCTGGTAGTCGCCGTCGAGGGTCTCGGTCATCTTGTTCAGGAGCACGCCGTCGGTGTCGCGCTCCAGGAGGGCATCCCACTCGCGGGACCAGATGACCTTGATGACGTGCCACCCGGCGCCGCGGAACACCGATTCGAGCTCCTGGATGATCTTGCCGTTCCCACGCACCGGGCCGTCCAGGCGCTGGAGATTGCAGTTCACGACGAAGATCAGGTTGTCCAGCCCTTCGCGCGCCGCCAGGCTCAGTCCGGCCAGCGACTCCGGCTCGTCCATCTCCCCATCGCCCACGAAGCCCCAGACGCGCGTGTTGCCGGTGTCGGCCAGGCCGCGGGCGGCCAGGTAGCGGTTGAAGCGGGCCTGGTAGATGGCCGCCAGCGGGCCGAGGCCCATCGACACGGTCGGGAACTGCCAGAACTCGGGCATGGTCCGAGGGTGGGGATACGAGGACAGCCCACCCTCCCACAGCGCCTCCCGGCGGAAGTGGTCGAGCTGCTCGACCGTCAGTCGGCCTTCCAGGAAGGCCCGGGCATAGATACCAGGGGCGGCGTGACCCTGGAAATAGACCAGGTCGCCGGGGCCGTCGTCCCATCCGCGGAAGAAGTGGTTGAAGCCGACCTCGTACAGGCTCGCCGCCGAGGCATATGTCGACAAGTGACCGCCGATGCCATCGAAGCGGGTGTTGGCCCGCAGGACCATGGCCAGTGCGTTCCACCGGATCATGCGCCGGATCCGCAGCTCCATCGCCTCGTCGCCGGGGAACGGCGGCTCCTGCTCGGGCGAGATGGTGTTCACGTACCGGGTCTGGGTCAGGGGCGGCAGGCCGACCTGGAGCTGTCGGGCTCGCTTGAGGAGCCGGAACAGGATGAAGCGGGCGCGCTCCGGCCCGGCCTGCTCGACCACCGCGTCCAGCGACTCGAGCCACTCATCGGTCTCGGCCGGATCCTGGTCCGGGAGCTGCTGCTTGAACTGATCGAAGACGTCGTGCACGACGTTCGCATCCTACCGGCAGATAGACTTGACGGCCGATGTCGCGCGCCGAACGCCGCCAGTACCAGCGCATGATGAAAGGGCAGGATCCGTACGCCCCGCCCAAGACGGGTGGACGGCGCCCGCCGCGCCGGTCCGGCCCCCGTGCGCCGCGGGATTGGTCGTTCCATCGCGGGTTCTGGCTCAGGAGCGCGGCCGTGGCCGTGGTCGCCGGTCTGATCGGCCTGTCGGTCGTCTGGCCGTCGGGTGCCGAACGCGCGGCGCTGATTGGACTCGGCGCGGCGGCGGCCACGATCGGCGTGCTCGTGATCCTCCGCCTCTTGCTGCGCCGGGCCGCTGCCCGCTGATCCGATGGGCCCCGCCGTCGGCCTGGTGGCCGCCATCGCCATCGGCTACCTGCTAGGGGCCATCCCGTTCGGCGTCGTCGTCGCCCGCCTGGCCGGCGGGCAGGACCCACGGGCTGTCGGCTCGGCACGAACCGGCGCGACCAACGCGGTCCGGGCACTGGGGATCGGCTGGGGCGTGCTGGTAGGTCTGCTCGACCTGGCCAAGGGCATGGTGGCCGCGGCCATCGGAGCGGGGATCGGAGGCGGGGTGGGCCTCGCTCCCGAGTGGGTGGCGGCGGGGAGCTGCGTGGCGGCTGTGACCGGCCACATCCGCTCGGTGTTCATCGGCTTTCGGGGCGGTCGGGGCGTGGCGACCGCGGCCGGGGGATTCCTGATCCTGGTTCCCGCAGCCCTGCTTTTCGTGATCCCGATCATCGGGGTCGTAGTGGCCGTCACCCGATACGTGTCGCTGGCGTCCATCGCCGGCGCGGTCAGCGCCCCGCTGGTCGTGGCCGGATTGTGGCGGGTCGGTCAGGCGTCGCTGGCGGACGTGGCGTACGCCGGCCTGGTTGGCCTCCTCATCATCGCGGCCCACGCCGACAACATCGTCCGCCTGCTGGCCGGCACCGAGCGGCGAGTGGGACGCGGGACCGGCGCGGAACCAGGCGCATGACGACCCGCTGGACACTGCCCAACCTGCTCGGCCTGTTCCGGCTGGCGGCCACCCCGGTCCTGGTCGTCCTGATCCTGCTCGCGTTCCCGGGCAGCGGGCTGCTGGCGTTCGTCCTGTTCGTCCCCGCGGCATTGTCGGACCTGTTCGACGGATGGCTGGCCCGCGCCCGGGGCCAGGTCACGACGCTCGGCGTGTTCCTGGACCTGACCGCTGACAAAGTGCTCGTGGTCGCGGTGCTCATGGCGCTGGCCCAGGCCGGAATGGCCGCGGCGTGGATCGTGATCGTGATCGTGGTACGCGAGCTGGTCGTGGCCGGGGTGCGCCAGCTGGCGGCCAGTGCCCAGCTGCTCCTCGCGTCCGAAGGGCTTGGGAAGGCCAAGACGGTGGTGACCCTTATCGCGATCGGCGCGCTGCTGCTGGCGTTTGATGCCCGGACCGGCGGACCGCTGGCCACGGTCGGCATCGGTCCGCTGGCCCACGTGACCGGCGGCTGGTTGCTGGTGACCGCCATGATCCTGGCCGTCGTGTCGGGGATCGACTACCTCGTCAAGGCGTGGCCGATCCTGGCCACCCAGGATGGGGACGCGGACGGGGCCCCGCCAGTTACTTGATCAGCTTGGTGGCCAGGCGGCTGCGGGCCAGGATCATGGCCGCGCCCCCGAAGACTCCCAGGTACGCCACGTGGACCAGGATCGACCATCCCACGATCCCCGTCGTCAGGCCTCGCAGCAGCTCTACCGCGTGGTACAGGGGCGTGGCCTGGACCAGCCACTGGATCGGCTCGGGGTAGATGCTGATTGGGAAGAAGGTGCCGCTGAACAGGAACATGGGCATGATGATCAGACCGAACGGCAGGTCGAAGTCCTGGACCGTGCGCAGGTACGTGCTCGTCGCCAGCCCCGCGCCGCAGAAGGCGAGCGAGCAGAACAGCGTCGCCGGCAGCGCGAGCACCGCCCACGGGCTGATGAGCAGGCCCATCACCCACATCACCCCCACGAAGGCGACGGCGTAGATCGTGGCCCGGATCATGGCCCACATCAGCTCGCCCAGGGCAATGTCGGTGATGCCCAGCGGCGTGACCAGGATCGCGTCGTAGACCTTTTCGAAGTTCAGCTTGAAGAAGACGTTGAAGATCGTCTCGCTGATGGCGCCGTTCATGGTCGACTGGGCCAGCAGCGCAGGCCCCACGAACGCGGCGTAGGTGACCAGCCGCCCATCGGACAATGCGACGTCGCCCACGATCGTCCCCAGCCCGTAGCCAATTCCGAGCAGGTAGAACAGCGGCTCGAAGAAACCGCTGAAGACCACCATCCAGCTGTGGCGGTACACGAGCAGGTTGCGCTGGACCAGGCGCCGCGCGCGCAGGAAGCTCCCCACCACGGCCGGGTAGGGAGCCGGCGAGGGGGTAGGGCGGACGATGACGGCCACGGCTACTTCACCAGCCGCCGGTGCAGGAGCCGATAGGCGAGCCCCGCTGCGACCAGCGTGAAGGCCGCCAGGTAGGCCAGGTGGATGGGCCAGTTGGCCAGCTCGGGGGTCTGCAGCACGAGGCCTCGGATCAGGCCCACCCCGTGATACAGGGGTGTCAGCGCGGCCACGAACTCGATCGCGTCCGGCAGCCGGTCAACGGGGAAGAACGTCCCGCTGAACAGGAACAGCGGGTTGATGACGAAGCGGAACATCGCCGCGAAGCCGCTGTCGTTCTTCTGGGTTGCCGTGAAAGCCATGATCGCGGTGAAGAACGCCAGCCCGGTCAGGACGGCGGCGGGAATACCGAGCACGGCCAGTGGGGATGTGGGAATGCCGAACAGGACTAGCACCACCATGAACGACAGCGCCATGGTGGTCAGCCGGACCGCCATCCAGCCCATCTCGCCGATGACCAGGTCACGGACCGACAGCGGCGCGGACAGCATGGCCTCGTAGTTCCGCCGCCAGCTGATCTTGCCCATGATCGGGAAGGTGGCCTCGAACGAGGCGGTCTGCATGCAGGCCGCTGCCAGCAGTCCGGGCCCCAGGAACTGGATGTAGGTGACTCCGCCCAATGCGCTGGTGTCTTGCGCCGCGATGAAACTGCCCAGCCCCACGCCCAGCGCGCCGAGGTACAGGAGCGGGTTGAGGAACGAGCCGAAGAGGCTCCCGCGCCAGGTGCGCCGGTAGACCCACAGGTTGCGCTGGGTGACGCGGAGCGCGGTCATTCGACCAGCGAGCGGCCGGTCAGGCGGAGGAACACGTCTTCCAGGGTGGACCGGCGAACGAGGGCGGACTCGATCTGGACCTGCCGCTCGTGGACCTTCTCCAGCGCCTGCTCGCCGTCGGCCGCGTACAACAGGATCCGGTCCGGCAGCTCCTCGACCCGATCGGCCAGGTCTTCCAATCGGCCGTCCAGGGTGGCGCGGACCGCATCGGTCAGTCGCAGCTCGAGAACTTCGCGGGTGGAGTACTGCTCAATGAGCTCGCGTGGCGAGCCTGTGGCCACGATCTTGGCGTGGTCCATGACCACCAGCCGGTCGCACAGCTGCTCGGCCTCATCCATGTAGTGGGTCGTGATGACCAGGGTCACCCCGCGGCTCTTGAGCCGATACAGCCGGTCCCACACCAGGTGGCGAGCCTGTGGGTCGAGGCCGGTGGTGGGCTCGTCGAGCAGGAGCAGGTCGGGCTCATTGATCAGGGCCCGAGCGATGGTCAGCCGCCGCTGCATCCCGCCCGACAGCGGCTCGACCTGGTCGTTGGCCCGCTCGGTGAGCTGGACGAAGTCGAGCAGCTCCTCGGCGCGCCTGCGGGCGACGTCCCCGGGGATGTCGAAGTAGCGCGCGTACATCAGCAGGTTCTCGCGGACCGTCAGCTCGACATCGAGGTTGTTGAGCTGCGGCACCACCCCCAGGCGAGCCTTGATCCGGCTTCCTTCGCGCTCCGGATCCATTCCTAGCACGGTCAGGGTCCCATCCGTGATCGGGCTGGTGCAGGCGATCATCCGCATGGTCGAGGTTTTGCCCGCGCCGTTGGGGCCCAGGAAGCCGAACGCCTCGCCGACATGGACGTCGAAGTCCACGCCGTCGACCGCGGTGAGCCCGTCAAACCGCTTGGTCAGGCCGCGGGCGTGGATGAGGACATCGGTCTGGACGGTCATGGCAGGCTGCTGATTGTACCGATGGAGTTCCGGCAGGACCGATTGGGGGCGATCCTCCCTTGACGCCGCCCCTCGGCGCCGGCAATACTACGCACAACGTAGTAGTTCGGGGAAGGGTTGCCGAGCCGATGACCGAGGGCAGCGGGCGTGATCCGGGCCTGCTGGTGCTGATCAGCCTGGCCGGTGGCCCCAAGCACGGGCATGCGATTCTGCTCGACGTGGCCGGCTTCGCCGGCCTTCGGCTGGGACCTGGCACGCTCTACGGCGCGCTGGCGCGCCTCGAGGAATCCGGGTTGATCGAAGCCCTGCCGCTAGACGGCCGCCGCCAGCCATACCGCCTGACCGGCGCCGGTGCCGCCTCGCTAAGAGGCCGATTGACCGGGCTGGACGTGGCAGTCCGTGTCGGCCTGCGGAGGATCCAGGCGGCATGAAACGACTTCTGCGGCTCTACCCCTCAGCCTGGCGAGCGCGCTATGAAGCCGAGGTCGCCGAGCTGCTGGACGAGCTTCCGACCAACCGCTCGATGCTCCTGGACCTCATCCGTGGCGCGGTCGTCGAGCGTGCCCGTGCCGCCTGGCGACTCCTACCTGTCAATCCCGTTCCTGCCGGAGGTCCGCCGATGCTCGAGCATCCGCTGCAACGCCATCCGACCAGCCTGGCGCTTTTGGCTCTGGTGATGGTCACCCCGACCTTCCTGTTCGTTTTCGTGTCCCTTCTCGCCTACCAGATCTCGGTTCCGGGGCTGGCCACCGCGGTCGAGCCTGCCCTCCAGGCCCTCACCGCCCCTGGCTGGGTGGACCTGTTCCTGCTCGGCGCCCCATTCGTTGCCTTCCTGGTGGCCGTCCTTCCGCTGGTCGGACTGGGCTGGGGGCGAACCGACGGCGAGCTGCACCTGACCCTCAGCCTGCGGGCGCGCGCGCTGAACCTGGCTGTCCTCGTGCTCTGCGTGCTGCTCGGGGGGCTGTTGATCGGCCACTTGATCACTGAGTTCATGTACGAGGCAGCCCGCTAGGTCAAAGCCTCGGCTTCCACCCCAAGGGCCGGTGCTAGCCTCTCGGCGTGAGGTCCTCGCCCGGCCATTTCCTCCTCGATGGCGTCTCGCTGGCGTACGAGCCGGGCGATACGCTGGCGATGGCTGTTGTTCGGGCCGGCGCGCATCCAGGCCGCGGCGGAACGCTGTGCCTGGCCGGCGATTGCGGCAACTGCGTGGCCGAGGTCGACGGGATCGCGTACGTGCGCACCTGCCAGACGACGGCCGGCCCGAGCCTGACCGTGCGCCGGCATCCGCAGGGTGGACCCCCAGCCTGGCACGACCCGGCCCCATCCACGGCGAGGCCGCAGGTGCGCCGGATGGAAGCGGACGTGGTGGTGGTCGGTGGCGGCACGAGCGGCAGGGGCGCGGCGACGGCGGCTCAGCAGGCCGGCCGGCATGTCGTCCTGCTCGATGCCGGCGACGGGAACGAGGTGGTGGCCGTGTATGCCGGTCCCACGCTCGTCGCAAGGACCCGCGAAGGGATGCTCCACGTCCGGGCGCAGGAGGTGGTGGTGGCGACCGGGGCTGCCGAGATCCAGCCAGCCTGTCCAGGGAATCAGCTGGCCGGCCTGGTCACTGCGCGTGCCGCGCGGGAGCTGCACGAGGCCGGCATCGACCTGGGGGACGCCGTGGCCATCGGCCCGCCGCCCGACGGTGTGCCGTGCATGCTGCTCACCGGCGAGCTGGTACGGATCGAGGGCAAGGAGCGCGTCTCCGGGGTCGTGACCCTCGACGGTGGCGTCGAGCGCACCACCCCGTGCGACACGCTGATTCTCAACCTGGGGCGGTCCCCGCGCGACGTGCTGGCCCGCATGGCCGATGACCTGCCGGTCAGGGTCGTTGGATCGTCCGCGGAAGCGTTCCCGCTGCCGCCGGCGCCCACGACCGGGATCGTGTGCCCGTGCGTGGGCATCGGGGTCGACGATCTGGAAGGCGTCTGGTCCCGCGGATTCCGGGAGCTGGAGCTCGTGAAGCGGGCAAGCCTGGTCGGCACCGGGACCTGCCAGGGAAGCGTGTGTCTGCCACACGTTAGGGCCTGGATCGCCGCCCGCACCGGTGAGGCGCCGGGGCCGTTCACTGCCCGCCCGGCATCGCGCCAGATTACGCTCGGTGAGGCTGCCGAAGATGTGCACCTGGACGCGTTCCGGCGCACCCCGCTCCACGACGAGCACGTCGCGCTGGGAGCACAGATGGACCGATTCGGCGGCTGGTGGCGCCCATGGCACTACGGCGACCACCTCGCCGAGTACCGCGCGGTCCGCGCGGCGGTCTCGCTGGGGGACGTCAGCACGCTGGGCAAGTTTTTGGTCGACGGCCCCGATGCCGTCGAGTTCCTGCAGCGGCTGTACCCCACCGACGTGGCCACGATCCGCCCGGGGCGTTCGCGCTACGCCCTCCTGCTCAACGAGCGCGGCCACGTCATCGACGACGGGATGATCTGCCGCGAGTCCGAGTCGCGCTTCGTGCTCACCTTCACGACCGGCGGGGCAGGCAACGCCGAGATGTGGATGCGCGACTGGATCGAAACCTGGGGCCTGCATGTGCTCCTCCTCGACCGGACGATGTCGCTGGCGGCCATCAACGTGACGGGTCCGCGGGCGGCTGAGCTCCTGGCGCGGGTCGGGCTTGCCTACCCGCCGCGGTTCCTCCAGCACACGCGGGTCGCGCTCGCCGGCATGGCGTGCCATGTCATGCGCCTGAGCTTCACCGGCGAGGCCTCGTTCGAGATCCATCACCCCGTGGACCGATCGGTCGGCCTGTGGCGCGGCCTCCTGGCGGCTGGCGACGACCTGGGGATCAGGCCGCACGGCCTCCAGGCCCTGTTCGGGCTACGCCTCGAGAAGGGGCACGTGATCATCGGCATGGACACCGAGCTCGACACCACCCCGCGGCGGTTGGGCATGGACTGGGCGGTGGACATGGACAAGCCCGACTTCCTCGGGCGCGACGCCCTGGCCCGCACCGCCAGCCTGCCCGATCAGCGACGCCTGGTGGGACTCACCATGCCCGGGACGGCTCCGACCGAGGGCAGCCCGATCTCGTCGGACGGCGACATCGTCGGCCACGTCACATCGAGCTTCGCGTCTCCGACGCTGGGCCAGGCGGTCATGCTGGGCTGGCTGAAGCGGGCCCCGTTCCCGGACCGCTTCGAGATCGATGAGCGCCTCGCCGCCGTCACCCCGCCACCCTTCTACGACCCGGAGGGCCAGCGTGCGCGCGCCTGAGCGGCTCCCCGCGCTCCGCCTGGTTGCGTCTCCCCTGACGCTCGATGGTCTCGCATGGCCCGAGGGCGTGGCGGCTCTGCGGTTGGCCAGCGACGACCTGCTCCTCATCGGCGAGGGCAGGATGGCGCTCGGCAACGAACCGGCCATCATCGAGGAGGACGCCGGGTTCGTCGGCTGGTGGCTGACACCCTCCGAGCTGGAGACTGCGGTCCTGCCGCACGCGGATTGGCCGCTCCCCCCGTCGCGGCCCGCGCTGGCCCAGGGCCTGGTGGCCGGGGTGCCGGCCAAGATCTGGCTGACCGAAGATCGGGCGCTGCTCCTGTGCGCCGCGGCGTACGCCCACGAACTGGCCGAGCGCCTCGGATGAACGAGTTCGTCGAGACCCTGCTCGACCTGCCCTGGCACGAGCCGAAGAACTCGTACGACGTCGTGGTCATCGGTGCGGGCGGACACGGGCTGGCGACCGCCTACTACCTCGCCACCCGCCATGGCATCACCGATGTCGCGGTCGTGGAGGCCAACTACATCGGTTCGGGCAACTCCGGGCGCAACACGACGATCATCCGGGCCAACTACGGGATCCCCGAGTCGGTCCGCTTCTACCAGCACAGCCTGGAGCTGTATCGGTCCCTCGAGGAGGAGACCGGGTGCTGGATCATGCATTCCACCAAGGGGCTGCTGTGGCTCGCCCATACCGAATCGGGGATGCGCGCCGAGCGCGCACGCTCCATGCTGAACCAGGCCTGCGGTGCGGAGACCGTGATGGTCACGCCGGAGGAAGCGAAGCGGATCTGCCCGCAGCTCGACCTCTCGGGCGGTGGCCGCTACCCGGTTCTCGGCGCCTCGTACCATCCCGGTGCGGCGACCGCCCGCCACGATCGCGTGGTGTGGGCATACGCCCAGGGGGCAATGCGGCGCGGGGTCCACATCCTGCAGCACACGCCGGTGACCGGTCTCCTGCGCGAAGGCGCCCGGGTGGTCGGCGTCCAAACCGACGGCGGACCGATCGCGGCCGGGGTCGTGATGAGCGCGGTCGGCGGGCGCGTGACAACCATCGCAGCCATGGCCGACGTCCGCCTTCCGATCCGAACCCATCCCCTCCAGGCACTGGTGACCAACGCCTACGCGCCCGCTTTCGGCGGGATCGTCAGCGACTCGGAACTGCTCTGCTACGTCTCCCAGACCGCGCGCGGCCAGATGCTCATGGGTGCCGAGTTCGACTCCCAGCCCAGCTACTCGATGGCGTCCTCGTTCGAGTTCCTGCAGAGCGTGGCCAGCAAGGTGACCCACATCCTGCCGTTCCTGCGCGACCTCCGCGTCCTGCGGCAGTGGACCGGGATCTGCGACATTTCGCCCGACTACTCGCCGATCATGGGCGCCACGGGCGTCGACGGACTGCTCGTCACCACCGGCTGGGGCACGTGGGGATTCAAGGCCATTCCGGCCGGCGGGGAGGCGATGGCGGAGCTGATTGCGACGGGCCGCACGCCGTCGCTGATCGACTCATTCGGCCTGGACCGATTCGCCCGCGACCATGCCATGGCGGACCAGGGATCGGCAGGGACGCGCTGATGCTGTGGATCACGTGCCCCACTTGCGGCGAGCGCCCGATCACCGAGTTCCGGTTCGGCGGGGAGGTGCCACACGTGCCCGACCGGATCACCGACGAAACGCAACGAAACCTGGACTGGGTCTGGATGCACGACAACGTCGACGGCGTGACCACCGAGCGCTGGTTCCACGCGGCCGGCTGCCGGCGCTGGCTGACGCTCCGTCGCGATACGCGCACCGACCGAGTCGTGGCCTGAGCCCGAGGGTCAGGCCTCCCAGGTTTCGCCGGGCTCGAGGGCCACGACCTCGGCGTCGGTCGCCTCGGCCAGCTCGGCCGGGGTGCCGGCCAGGATGGGGAAGGTGGCGTAGTGGACCGGGATGACGGTCCGCGCCCCGATCAGAGACACGGCACGCGCGGCGTCGGCCGGTCCCATCGTGTAGTGGCCGCCAATCGGTAGCACGGCGATCGTCGGGGTCCACCGCTCGCGGACGAGCGCCATGTCGCCGAACAGATCGGTATCGCCCGAGTGGTAGACGTGGGTCCCGTCTTCGAAGCGTATGACCCAGCCCCAGCAGCCGACTTCGCGGGTGGTCGGACCGCCGCCAGTGAGCGTCACCGCCCCGCTGTGATCGGCGCGGGTCATCGTGAAGCCGATTCCCGCCGCCTCGAACGTGCCGCCCTTATTCATCCCAACCGCCTCGACCCCCTTCTCGGCCAGGAACAGGCTCATCTCGTGCGAGCACACGACCGTTCCCCCGCCGCGAGCCAGCTCGACAACGTCCACCGCGTCGTCACCGACGTGGTCGAAGTGGCCGTGCGTGGGCGCCACGACGTCCACTTGCTCTGGGGTGCGGTACTCATCGGCGTACGTGGGCGCGGCGCTCCATCGATCCACCCACACCCACTTGTCGCCGGGCGATCGGTACAAGATGCCCCCATGTCCAAGCCGGGTTATTCGCAGACGAGACATGTGGATTCCTCCGTTTCAGCCGGGGCCGAGTCGGCCGGTGCGAGCCACGCGCTCCAGCCAGCCCGCCTCGTGTCCGATGGTCGTCTCGCCGCCGTGCCCGGGAAGGACACGTGTATCGGGCGGGATCTCGCGCAGAAGGCGGGTCAGCGACCTCATCATCTGCTCGTCATTTCCGCCGGAGAGAGCGGTCCGGCCGTCGGAGC
>DATKBC010000138.1:0-5544 GCA_035514415.1 Pleomorphomonadaceae bacterium
GGACCGACCGCGCTCGAGGCCGCGCCGCAGCCCGTGTTGACCCCTTGGGTGAAGAAGGTCGTGAGGGCGGGGGAGTAGCCGTCGACGGCCCCGCTCCAGTACTCCTGGATGCTGTTCACATAACCCACGATCCGGCAGTCGTCGCGCAGGTTAGCGTCCGCCCCCGTGCGGCACTCCTCGGACAGGTCGTTCTCCTGCCCGGTCCCTACCGTCTGGCCGCTGAGCACCTCAGCCGGCAGATCGGACGGGTTGCCGCCCAGCAGAAGGAAGATCGCGACCAGCACAATGCCGCCAATCCCACCCCCGACCGCCAGTGCACCTCCACGGCCGCGTCTGTCACGAACCTGCCCGGGATCGAGGCGCGCGCCAGGCTCGAAAGTCATCTCGTCCTCAATGCAGTTTGCCTGCGCGCAGTTTGCATCTTTACCCTGCTCACGAGGGACGGAAGGGCTTGACGAACCCAACGTCCATCTCGATGATCTCACGGGCGGTCGTTCGGACACCAGTCGCCCGATAGCGTGGAGGTCAACCAGCCCATGGGACAGACCAATGTCAACGTTCCGAGCGATGGCTCGTCAGGCGGCTACGGAGCCGGCATGATCGTCGGGCTTGTCGTGGCGATCCTGGTCATCGGCTTCATCGTGTGGTTCTTCCTCTTGGGTGGCAGCGGGGGCGGAACGACCGCACCGCCGGCTGAAGAGCCACCCGCCCCCGCCCCGAGCGGGTGGGTGATCCGATCTCTCGGCTGACCGGCAAACCGAATGGAGTGGAGACATGAGCATCATTGCGTGGTTGGTGGTGGGGGCGATTGCCGGCTGGATCGCCAGCAAAGTGGTTCCTGGTGACGAGCGCTATGGCTGGCTGGGCGGCCTGGTGGCCGGCATCGTTGGCGCGGTGGTCGGGGGCTTCCTCTTCGGCTCGCTGACCGGCGAGGACTACACCACCGGCATCAACATTCCGACACTGGTAGCTGCCACCGTCGGCGCGATCATCGTCGTCTTCCTCTACCAGATGTTGACCCGACGGGGACGATCCGTCTGACCCTCACCACCGCCGGCTTCACGACCTTCTGACGCGCGGCCCCACTGCCGCCGAGGGCGTGCCGAACGGACGCTCGGGTGCTGCTGCCCGCGTAAGATCAGGCCGTGGAACAGCGCGCCCCGCGGATCGTGGTCACCGTCCAGTCGCCGGAGCACGCCCGCAACGAAGAAGTCGCCTGGCGCAAGAACGACCGCTACTTCGAGAGCGTCCGCCGCCACGGCGGTAACGTCATCGTCCTGAACGAGGACAGCAGCCCCGCCGAACGGGAAGCGGCGTTCGCGACCATGGATGGCCTGCTCCTTTCCGGCGGGGCCGACCTGGACCCCGCGCTGTTCGGCGAGGAGCCGCACCCGACGACTGTGGTCGAGGCGGGTCGCGACGCCCTGGAGCAGGCAGCGTTCGCCATGGCCGAGGAGCGTCGCGTCCCGGTGTTCGGCATCTGCCGGGGGATGCAGGCCATCAACGTGTTCCGGGGCGGGTCCCTGGTCCAGGACCTCGAAGGCCATACCAGCCCCGCATACCCCGCGCCGGAGGCCACCTCCCATGACCTGGACATCGAGCCCGGCACGCGGCTCGAGGAGATCCTGGGCGAGACCGTGGCCTCGGTGAACACGTATCACCACCAGGCCGTCCGACCGGAGCAGGTGGGGCAAGGCCTTCGGATCAGCGGCTACAGCTCGCACGCTGACGGGGACCTGGTAGAGGCTCTCGAGGACGCCGATCCGGACCGCTGGCTGATGGCAGTCCAGAGCCATCCGGAACGGACCGAGTTCACGTCGCCCGAGTTCGAGAACCTGTGGGCCTCGTTCCTGGCCGCCGCCCGAGCGTACGCCGCGCGCTGAGCGCCAGCCCGGCGGGCAGGTCAGGCCTTGATTCGGAGCCCCTCGGGGTCGTACAGCGGCTCGAAACTCACCGTGCAGCCGACCCACTCCCCGAAGACCTCGACCTCGCCCCGGGTGCCGACCACGGCCAGGTCCACGGGCAGGTAGCCGTAGGCGATGCTGGCTCCGACCGTGAACCCGTAGCCTCCGCTCGTCACCCGGCCCACCACCGCACCCCCAATCCGAATCGGCTCGTTGCCCAGCGCGACCGCCATCGGCTCGTCCAATATCAGGCAGCACAGGCGCCGATCCAGGCCGGCCTCCCGCGCCGCAATCAGCGCCTCGCGACCGATGAACGGGACCGGCTTGTTCATCCGCACCGCGAACCCCAGCCCCGCCTGGTCCGGGTTGTCCTCGGGGGTGATGTCGCTCGACCAGACCCGGTAGCCCTTCTCCAACCGCAGGCTGTCGATGGCTCGATACCCCCCGGCCACCATTCCGTGGGCCTGCCCCGCCTGCCACAGCGTGTCCCACAGCCCCGCCCCGAACTCGGTGGGGGTGTACAGCTCCCAGCCCAGCTCCCCGACGTAGGTGACTCGCAGCGCCCGCACCGACACATCCCCGATCGTGATGTTCCGGGTCGTCAGGTACGGGAACGCCTCGTTCGACACGTCGTCGGCGCTGACCGAGGCCAGGATGTCGCGCGCTCGCGGGCCCCACAGGCCCAGGCACGCCCACATGGACGTCACGTCCGCTACCTCGACCGATCCGTCCTCCGGCGCATGCGAGCGGATCCAGCCCTGGTCGTGGTTGCCGAAGGCTGTACCGGTGACGATGACGAACCGATCCTCCGCTAGTCGCGTCACCGTGAAGTCGCACTCGATTCCGCCCCGCCTGTTCAGCATCTGGGTGTAGGTGATGCGGCCCACCGCCCGGTCGACGTCGTTGTCGCACAGGCGTTGGAGCAAGGCCACCGCGCCCGGCCCGCTGATCTCGATCTTCGAGAAGCTGGTTTCGTCGAACAGGGCAGCGGACTCACGGGTGGCGTGGTGTTCGGCGCCGATGGCCGGGGACCAGTGCTTTCCGGCCCAGCCCCGCGGTCGAAGGGACTCGTCGCCGGCCGGGGCGTTGGAGTCGAACCAGTTCGGCCGCTCCCAGCCCGACTTCTCGCCGAACGCACAGCCCAGCTCCACCAGTCGGGAGTAGGTCGGGGATACCCACAGCGGGCGCGCCGACTGGCGCTCCTCGTACGGGTAGTGGATATCGTAGTAGGTCGCGTAATTCTCTTGGGCACGAGCGAGGGTGTAGTCGCGAGAGCGGTACTGGGCCCCGAAGCGGCGGATGTCCATCTTCCACAGGTCGTACTCCGGCTCGCCGTCCACGATCCACCGGGCCAGCTGACGACCGACCCCGCCCGCGCCAGCGATCCCATGGGCTGAGAAACCGGCCGCCACGAAGAACCCGCGGACCTCGGACTCTCCCAAGACGAACTCGTTGTCGGGCGTGAAGGCCTCCGGGCCGTTGATGACCTGCCGTACCCCGGCCTCGGCCATGGCCGGCACGCGCCGCTGCGCGCCGCGGCTGATCTCCTCGAAACGCGGCCAGTCCGGCGGCAGGAGCTTGCCATTGAAGTCGGCCGGGATCCCGTCCAGGCCCCAGGCGGCGGCCGGGTTGCGCTCGTAGCCGCCCATCACGCGCCCGGCCACCTCGGGCCGGAAGTACACCAGGTTGTCCGGGTCACGCAGCTGCGGCAAGTCGGCCGTGACGCCGGCAATCGGCTCGGTCACCAGGTACTGGTGCGCGAATGGGATGCTGGGCACGGTCACGTTCGCCATCGCGCCGATCTCGGGCGCGAACATGCCCCCGGCGTTGACGACCACCTCGCAGGCGATGGGTCCGTGCTCGGTCCGGACGCCGGTCACGTGCCCCCGCTCGACGGCAATCCCCGTCACCCGGGTCCGTGGCCGGATGGACACCCCGCTCTGGCGGGCGCCCGCGGCCAGGGCCTGCGTAAGCCCCGATGGGTCGAGATAGCCATCGGTGGGCAGCCAGGCGGCTCCCAGCACGCCGTCGGTCGACATCAGCGGGAAGCGCCGATGCGCTTCATCGGCCGACACGAGCTCCATCTCCAGGCCGTAGGCCTTGGCCCAGCCGGCCTGGCGGCGCAGCTCCTCCATCCGCTCCGGCGAGCACGCCAGCCGCAGTGACCCGACCTCCCGCCAGCCAGGGTCGACGCCGGTCTCGGCGGCCAGCTCGCGGTAGGTGGCCACCGAGTCGACCATCATCCGGGTCAGCGTCGGGCTGGCCCGCAGCTGCCCCACCAGGCCGGCGGAGTGGAAGGTTGACCCGGATGTCAGCTCCGCCCGATCGAGCAGGGCGACATCGGTCCACCCCTGGCGAGCCAGGTGGTAGGCGATGGCCGTCCCACCCACACCGCCCCCGATGATCACCACCCGGACGGCGTCAGCCACCCACGACCTCGGTCAGGGCGCGCTCGAAGCGTGGCTCGGCCGCGTGGCGCAGGAGCCGCTCGAAATGCTCGTCCGCGTACTCGACGAAGTCCACGTCGAGGGTGCTGATGGCCTGCTGGAGGACGCCCCACATCGCCTCGCGGAAGTCGGAGACCACTCGCATCAGGGTCACGCGCGCCTGGCGGGCGGGATCGGGCGCATCGGTTCGGTCGTAGGCGGACAGAAGCGCGGCATCCTCGTCTGGGGTCAGCTCGTGGTTGATGCTGAAGTTACCCAGGTCGAAGAAGGGATCGCCCATGCCGGCGTATTCCCAATCCACGATCCGGATCCGCTCCGTATCGTCGATGAAGTTCGCATTGAGCAGGTCGTTGTGGCAGGGCAGGAGGGGGGGTGGCGCCTCGAGGAGGGCGCGCTCGATCCGGCGGCCGGCGGCGTAGGCCGCCTCCCAGCCCGCAGGGTCGGGGACACCACGCGCGGCCGCCAGTGCGCGGTAGGCCTCCACCACGCGGAGCGGGACGAACAGGCCGGGGATGGCCGGGCCGCCGTGGATGCGGCGGATGGAGTGGGCCACGCGAGCCAGGGTCGCCGGGTCGTGGACCTGTTCCATGGAGACGGGGGTGCCGACGATGAAACGCGTCACCAGGTAGCCCTCGGGCCGGATGAAGGCCACCACCTCGGGCCCGACGCCCACACCCGCGGCGGCCACGGTGGCCGCGTGCTCGACCTCGCGGCTGATGCCGAGCAGATGGGTGTCGTTTCCGGCCAGACGGATGACGTACCGATCAGCTTCGCCGGTCAGTGTGATCAGGAAGTTGCGATTGGTGATCCCGCCTGAGAGCGGGATGAAGGTGAGCTCCCGACCGGCCGTCTCGGGAACCCGCTGCAGGGCGTCGGTCAGCTCGTCTGCCAGATCGCCGAGGAGAGGCTCCTCGTCCAGGCTAGCGGACCTCATCGACGTCAGTCCACCACTTGACGCGCTCGCCGATCCGGGCTCGGGCGCGCCACGCCAACGACTTCGGCTCCGCCGCGAGGCGGGCAGTCAGCGCGGCCACCTGCCCGATGACTCGCTCCCGCCGCGATGAATCCAACTGCGCGTACGACAGCGCAAGGGTGGACACCTTCTCAAGGTTCAGCGTGGTGGTGCGCCAAAGGCCCCAGTCCGCCGCGCACAGTCCAGCCACTCGGCCGACATCGATCACTTCCTCGTCGCC
>DATKBC010000139.1:0-3779 GCA_035514415.1 Pleomorphomonadaceae bacterium
GTCTGTCGGAAGCGCAGGCAGAGGAGGTCGTCCAGCAGGCCCGCAAGCTGGGCGAGATCTCGGTGGCCAACATCAACGCCCCGGGCCAGGTGGTCCTGTCGGGCGTCATCCCGGCCCTGGTCTTCGCGCTGGAGATGAGCAAGACGGTCGGCGCGCGACGTGCGGTACAGCTCACGGTCAGCGTGGCCAGCCACTCCCCGCTGATGCGCCACGCGCGAGACGAGTTCGCGAAGGTTCTCGAGCGCGTCCCGTTCCGCGACCCGACCGTGCCGCTGGTGGGGAACGTGCATGCGACCATGATCCGCACCGCGGAGGGGCTCCGCGAGGAGCTGACCGATCACCTGGTGCACGGGGTCCAATGGGTCGCCACGATCCGCAACATGGCCGCCATCGGAGTGACCGATTTCGTCGAGGTCGGGCCCGGGCGGGTGCTGACCGGGCTCATCAAGCGCATCAGCCCCGATGTGCAGGCGCACGCGCTGGACGAGACCGATGATGGCTGGCTGCCGGAGGCCCCGGCCAAGCCGGCAGCCGCAGTCAAGCCGCGTACCGCAGCCAAGCCCAGCAGGGCTCGCGCCACGCGCCCCAAGGACCCGAAGGCGGAAGCATGAGCGCCAACGGCCGGCGGGCCATGGTCACCGGGCTGGGGGTGGTGGCGCCGGTCGGCATCGGCAATGACGTCGCCTGGGACAACCTGGTGGCCGGTCGGTCCGGGATTCGGGAGGTCACCATCGCCGACCTCTCCGACCAGGAGATCAAGGTCGGCGGCGAAGTCCCTGATTTCGATCCCACTCGGGAAATGGATCCCAAGGATGTCCGCCGCCACGACCGGGCGACCCAGATGGCAGTCGCCGCCAGCGCGGAGGCCCTGCGCGACGCGGGGCTGATCAACGGCAGCAGCCAGATCCTCCCCGACGAAGCCGACCCGGATCGGATCGGCATGGTCTTCGGCTCAGGCTGTGGCGGGGTGAGCATCCTGCTCGAGAATGCGAAGAAGTATTGGGACGTCGGCGCGAACCGGGTGTCTCCGTGGACCATTCCCCACATGCTGGTCGACAGCCCGTCGGGGATGGTGGCCATCCAGTTCGGGATCCGCGGTCCGAACACTGCTGTCGTCAGCGCGTGCGCCACCGGCAGCCATGCCATTGGCGAGGCGGCCGAGACGATCATCCGGGGCCAGGCCGACCTCATGCTGGGGGCCGGGACGGAGGCTGCGCTGGTGCCCCTGGCATTTGCCGGGTTCGGCCAGATGCGGGCCCTTGGCACGCCCATCGACCCGGACACCGGCGAGTACGTGCCATCCATTGCCTCGCGCCCGTTCGATGTCACCCGCAACGGGTTCGTCATCGCCGAGGGCTGCGCGGTGCTGGTCCTCGAAGAGCTCCAGCACGCGCTGGCGCGCGGGGCGCGCCCGATTGCCGAATTGGTCGGCTATGGCAGTGCGGCCGACGCGTTTCACATGGCCGCCCCGCCTGAGCACGGCGAGGGCAGCCAGCGATCCATGCGCTGGGCGATGGAGCGGGGCGGCGTCAACCCGACGGAGGTCGACTACATCAACCCCCACGGGACCGGCACCCCGCTCAATGACCTGGCCGAGACCCAGGCCATCGAGGCCGTGTTCGGCGACCACGCCAGAAAGATGGCCATCAGCTCCACGAAGTCGATGACCGGCCACATGATGGGCGCGGCCGGGGCGTTCGAGGGCTGGGCATCGGTGAAGGTGCTGGACACCGGATGGATCCCGCCCACCATCAACCTGAACCACCCCGACCCGGCGCTCACGCTCGACTACGTGCCCCACGTCGCGCGCCAGGCCGACGTCAAGGTCGCGCTCTCGAATTCCATGGGCCTGGGCGGCCACAACGGGACGATCATCTTTCGCAAGCACGAGGCCTGAGCGCCCGGCGGCATGATCTACATCGTCGTCCCCGCCTACAACGAGGAACGGACCATCCAGCCAACGCTCGTGGCAGTGGAAACCGCGATGCGCGGGCGGACCGATCGCTATCGGGTGGTGGTGGTGGACGACGGCAGCACCGATGACACGGTCATGCAGGCCGAGGCCGCCGTCACCGAGACCCATGGCGCCTTGCCCCTGAAGGTCCTCCGCCATGACACCAACCGCGGGCTGGGCGCCGGTATCCGAACGGGCATCTACTGGGTGCTCGACCGGGCGGACCCCGAGGACGTCCTGGTCATGCTCGATGGCGACAACACGCATCCGCCGCGGCTCATCCCAAGCATGCTCGAGCGCCTGGCGCAAGGCTATGACCTGGTGATCGCGTCGCGGTATCGACCCGGGTCCCGGGTGCACGGCGTGCCCGGGCACCGGCGAGCACTGTCTGACGTAGGCCGGTTGGTCTTCCAGCTCTCGTTCCCGATCCGGGGCGTGCGCGACTACACCTGCCAGTTCCGGGCCTACCGCGTCCCCCCACTCCAGCGCGCGCGCCTGGTGTATGGCGATCAACTCTGCACGGCACGCGGATTCGAGGCCGTCGTCGACCTGCTGCTCCGCCTTCGGCAGGTCGGCATCCGCGCCAGCGAGATTCCGCTCGAGCTCGACTACAGCGGACGGGTCGGCTCGAGCAAGATGCGCGTGCTGTCCACCATCCGCAGCACGCTGACGCTGCTGGCGCGCCGGTTCGTGGAGCGATTCACAACCTATTCCGAGAAACGCATTCGAAGCCGGCTGGCCGGCATCGGGTCGTCCGAGGCCTAGGCGCCCGCACCATCCTCGTCGCCGAGGACGTACAGCTCCGGCTCGTGGCGCGGCTCGTGGCCGGCCTGCGTCCGCACCCAATCGCGCAGCGCGCTCTCGGCGGTGCTGAACGCCAGCTCGTCCCAGGGAATCTGATCGGGGGCGAAGTCGCGGACCTCGGTCGTCTCCACGCCCGGCAGCGGCTCCCCGCCGACCACCTGCGCCTCGTAGAGGAGGGTCACGACCGCGGCGTGGGGCCGGGAGTAGGCGCCGATCAAGCGCCCGACTTCCACCCGCAGAAGCGTCTCCTCCTCCGTCTCGCGGCGGGCCCCTTCCTGGGCCGACTCTCCGACCTCCAGGAAGCCGCCGGGATAGCTCCACAGCCCCAGACCCGGCTCGATCCCCCGACGCGCCAGGTACACGCGGCCCTCGCGCACCGGGAGGGTGCCCACCACCAGGCGCGGGTTGCGCCACGTGACGTGGCCGTCGGGGCACACCAGTCGGGGGCGGTGGTCCTCCTCGAGCACCCGCTCGACCACCGCCTTCCCACAGGCAGGACAGAAGGCGGGCTCCTCGCCCAGGGTCAGCGGGTAGGTCGTGGTGGCGTCGCGCTCCGGCATCGGTGCATGGTAGACCGCTGCTGGCTGGTCTACCCTTCGTCCCCAGGCCCGGCACGTGACCGGGTCAAGTCCAACCGGTGAGGTGCCGTCATGGCCGACTACCCGGACCTCTACGCCGATGGCTTCTCGGTCACCGCCGGCCGATTCGGTGTCACGCTGACCCTCCTCCGCTCGGAGCCAACCGGGGAAGCGGGCGCCCACGATGACCCGCGCGAGATCGTGGGGCGCGTCCGCCTGAGTCCCAACCTCGCCAAGGCCATCGCCGAGGCGCTGGGCAAGACGCTCGCCGCCGCGTCGCGGTCCACTCAGCAGGGCGACACCACGACCCACTGATCATGACGCCCGTTCGCCTCTACAACTCGCTGACCCGGCGCGTCGAGCCCCTGGAGCCGATCACGGACGGACAGGTCACGATCTACACCTGCGGTCCCACCGTGTACCGGTACGCCCACATCGGCAAC
>DATKBC010000140.1:0-5555 GCA_035514415.1 Pleomorphomonadaceae bacterium
GCTGGATGACAGCCACCAGGCCGGCCAGCAGGATAGTCAGGAGGACGGCTCGGGCGCCTCTCACGACCTCTCCCCCGCCGGGCGAGCGTTCAGAGAAGCGGCTATTTCAGCGGCAATCTTGTAGCTGGTTCCAATTCCCAGCGTGACCACGGCCTCTCCGGAACGCACGTGGTCGGCGACGTATGAGGCGGTCTCGTGGATGTCCCCCGTCGCGATGGCGGGCACCGCTGACACCTCCTCGATGGCATCCGCCAGCTCCTCGGCGCTCACGATGGTCGTGTCCGGATCGCGGGCCGCGAAGACATCGGCCACCACGACCTCATCGGCAGATCGGAAGGCCTCCGCGTAGTCCTGGAACATCGCCCGCGTCCTGGCGTAGGTGTGCGGCTCGATCACGGCCCACAGGCGCCGGCCACCGACTCGCTGCCGCGCGCCGGCGAGGGCGGCCCGCACTTCGGTCGGATGGTGGGCGTAGTCGTCGAAAACGAGCACCCCGGCAGTATCCGCGATCAGCTCCAGGCGCCGAGAGGGCCCGCTGAAGCCCTCCAGGCCGCCTATGAGGGCCTCTGGGTCGATTCCCAGCTCTCGGGCCATCACCAACGCACCAACCGCATTCAGGACGTTATGCGCGCCGACGAGGCGCGATCGGTACCGGACGCCGAACAGATCAAAGCTGGTGCCTTCCTGGTCGAAGGCGACGTCCGCGGCCTCGTGATCGGTCCCGTGGCCGTATCGGACCAGGCGGCCGCCCCAGTCAGCCAGGTGCTCCAGCACCGCATCGGTCCCTCGATCCTCCGCCAGAGCTACGACGAGCCGCCCCCCAACCCGCTCATCGGCACTCATGCCACCCAGGAAGCGCGCGAACATCTCGAACACCGCCTCCTCGTCGGCGAAGACGTCGGGATGATCCATCTCGATGGTCGTCAGCAGGACCGCGGCAGGGTGGAGGTGGAGGAAGTTGCCGTCGTACTCGTCGGCCTCGGCCACGAACTCCGCTCCCCCACCGGCCCGTGCCGAGGCGCCCCAGGCGGGCACCAGCGCGCCGACTTGCACCGTTGGATCGCGTCCGGCGTCGACCAGCAGGTGACCGAGGAGCGCGGTGGCGGTGGACTTGCCGTGAGTGCCGGCCACAGCCACCCCGAGCCGACCTCGCTCCCCCATCAGCTCCCCCAGAATGGCCTGCCAGGGGACGACCGGGATGGCCCGATCACGGGCAGCGACCAGCTCAGGCAGGTCGGGCTGGAGCCGGAGCGCGGCGCTGACGGCCACGCGGTCGACTCCCTCCAGGTGCGCCGGGTCGTGTCCATTCGCGACGCTCACTCCAAGCGCGGCCAACGGCTCGGTGTAGGCAGTGGGCCCTCCCGAGTCGCATCCGTCCACCCGCGCGCCGGCATGCGCGGCCAACAGGGCCGTCCCTGAGGCCCCGGAGCCGGCAATCCCGATGACGTGGATCCGCTCGCCGGGCCGCACCATCAGCCGGCGTCGATCTCCCGGATAGCCAGTTCCAGGGCGGCCAAAGCGGCCTCGGCCTTGTTGCCCTCGCGGTCGCGGGTGTACACGTGACGCTCGACGGTGGCCGGATGACCGCGCTGGACGGCGGCCACGAAATGGAGGCCGATCGGCTTGGCCGAGCCGTCGGCATCCGGGCCGGCGATGCCGGTCACGGCCACCGCCAGGTCGGTATCGAATCGGCTCCGCACACCCTCGGCCATGGCCTCTGCCACCTCAGCGCTCACCGCGCCGTGGGCGGCGATCAGGTCCTCCGGGATCCCCAGCTGCAACGACTTGGCCAGGTTGGAATAGGCGATCACCCCGCCGACGTAGTAGCGGCTGGCGCCCTGAACCATCGTGATGGCGTGACCGATGAGGCCCCCCGTCGACGACTCCGCGCTGCTGAGCGTCCATTCCCCGGCCACGAGCGCCGCGGCCAGGCGGTTGGCAACGGCGGCGAGGTCACGGGCTTCAGGTGCAGTCAGACGCGCTCGGCTATCGGTAGTTGATGAACTGGAGGGCAACCGGGTAGTCCAGCACCCTCAGGTCAGAGATCACCGCCTGGAGCAGGTCCTTCTTGGGAGCCGATACCCGGAGCGCGTCGCCCTGGATCGAGACCTTGACCTTGGGGAACTGCTCGCGGACGTGTCGCGAGAGCTCGCGCCCCTGATCGGCGTTCAACCCTTTTCGCAGACCGATGATCTGGCGCACCGTCCCGCCCGCGGCGGGCTCCAGCTTGCCCCAGTCGAAGATCTTGAGTGAAAGCCCGCGCCTGACGGCCTTGGTCTGCACCAGGTCCTTGACCGCCGCCGCCCGGAACTCGTCATCCGCGACCAGGGTCACCTCCGCCTTGCCCAGCTCGAGGCTCGATTTGCTTCCCTTGAAGTCGTACCGCGTCGCGATCTCGCGCCGCACCTGGTCCAGGGCGTTGACCAGCTCCTGCTGGTCGAAGTCGCTCACCACGTCGAACGAGAAGTCGGCCATGGCCGTTATCTTGCCGTATCGGTTCGGCGCTTATGGGGCCGCCGGCGACGGCGAACCGAGGCCTGGACTGGCGCTGGGGGTCGGCGTCTGGGTGTCCAGCGTGACGGTGATGGTGCGGCGCACGGGGTCCGACGATCGCCCGGTGACCGGATCGGTCGCGATCAGGGTGATCACGTTCGAGCCGGGCACGAGCTTGACCCGGATGCTGAACAGTCCGCTGGCCGACGCCGTGGCGGTTGGGTTCTCGCGCAGTCCATCTACTTCAATCTGTGCGTCGGGGACGGTCTCCCCGCGCAGCACGTACGAGGTGCCGGCGAAGGCGGCCAGGTCAGTGGCCGGGTCGGTCACGGTCAGATCCGGCGTGGCCGCGAAGGTCAGGAACTGGTAGGCCAGGTAGCCCACGAACGCGACCACGAGCACGACCAGGCCGACCGTGGCCACCCGGGTGGGGGTGAGGATCAGGGCGCCGCCGCGACGGACGTCGATCGGACGAAGCGGGGTGACGACCGCGCGCGGGGCATCATCCGCGGTCGCCTCCAGCCGGTAGAGGTCGAGGCACAGCTCGGGGTCCAGGCCCAGGTACAGGGCGTAGTTGCGGACGAAGCCGCGGGTGTAGACCGGGCTCGGGAGGTCCCGATAGTCACCCTGCTCCAGGGCAACCAGGTAGCGGGTCCGGATCCGTGTCTCGCGCTCGGCGCGAGCCAGGTCCCAGCGCTTCGCCTCGCGAGCCGCCCGGAGCGTGTGCCCCAGGGTGCGGCCGCCGTGGGTCATGCCTCATCCTCACCCGGCTCCATCTCCCCGCCCCACCCGTCAGGCGTGATGAGCACTTCGCGGAAACGGCTGCCATCGGCCGCCCCCACGATGCCGCGGTCTTCCATCTGGTCGAGCATGCGGGCTGCGCGCGCGTACCCCACCCGCAGGCGGCGCTGGAGCAACGAGGCGGACGCCTTGTCGGAGCGGCGCACGATGTCGATCGCCTGCCGCAGCAGCGGGTCCGCATCGGCATCCTCGTCCGATCCCTCCGCGCCCTTGCCGTCTCGCTTGGCGGCGGTGATCTCGGTCCGGTAGCGGGGCGCTCCCTGGGCCCGCCAGAAGCGGGCCAGCTTCTCGATCTCGGGATCGGTGACCAGCACGCCCTGCAGCCGCACACCGCGCGGCGAGTCGATGGGCAGGTACAGCATGTCGCCCCGACCCAGCAGGTCCTCGGCGCCGACGGCGTCCAGGATGGTGCGGCTGTCGACGCCGCTGGTCATGGCGAACGCGATGCGCGACGGGATGTTGGCCTTGATCAATCCGGTGACGACCTGGACCGATGGGCGCTGGGTGGCGACCACCAGGTGGATGCCGGTGGCCCGCGCCAGCTGGGCAATGCGGGTGACGGTGGCCTCGACCTCGTAGGCGCTCATCATCATCAGGTCGGCCAGCTCGTCGATGACCACGATGATGTAGGGCATCCGCGCCTCGTCGGCCCGCAGCTCGGCGTTGTAGCCGGCGATGTTCCGCACCCCGCGCTGCGCGAACTCGTGGTATCGGCTCTCCATAGTCCCCACGGTCCATTTCAGGGCGTTTACCGCCTTGTCGGTGTCGACGATGACCTCGGTCAGCAGGTGCGGCAGACCGCGGTACTGCGCCAGCTCGACGCGTTTGGGGTCGATGAGGATGAGCTTCACCTCGTCCGGTCGGTTGCGCATGACGAGCGAGCAGATGAGCGCGTTGACGCACACGCTCTTGCCCGACCCGGTGGCCCCCGCGATGAGCAGATGCGGCATGCGCGACAGGTCCGCCGCAACCGGCTGGCCCGCCACGTCCTGGCCCAGCGCAAACGCCAGGTCGCCCTCGCTGGCGATCTGCTGGAACGACTTCGAGCCGAGGACCTCCTTGAGGGTCACCAGGTCAAAGGCCGCATTCGGGATCTCGACCCCGACGTACGGCTCGCCGGGGATGGGCGCCTCGATCCGGATCGAGCGGGCCGACAGGGCGAGTGCCAGGTTGTCGGCCAGGCCCTGGATCCGCGACAGCTTGATCCCCGGCTCCACGTCGAGCGCGTACTGGGTCACCACCGGGCCTTCCTGGATGCGGGCGACCTTTACGCCGATGTCGAAGCTTTCCAGCGTTTGGCGAATGAGCTGCCCCTTGGCGGTGAGATCCATCTGCGCCGGGCCGTTGCCGGGCGCATCGGCCAGGAGGCCCAGGTCGGGCAGGATCCAGGTCTGGGCCGCCCGTTCGAGCGCGGCGTCGGCTGCCTCTCGCTCCCCCACCTCGGCCAGGTGGGCGGTCTCGCCGGATTCCAGCTCGCCCTGGGTCAGGCTCTCGTCGTCCAGCACGGCCACACTCGCGCCGGACAGCGCGCCCGCCGCAGCCGTGGCAAGTGCCGGCTCGGGGCGCTGCCGGCGGAGGATGACCGGTGGCTCGTCCGGGGCGGGGACCCGTCCGGGAGGTGACACGCCCGGCCCCGTGGCTGCCCGAGCGCTCGCGGCCGCGGCGGCCGCGGGGCCGACTTCCCGGCCATGCGACCACGCCGCGAACACGTCTCCGATGGTCATGTTGAAGAACAGCAGGAAGCCGACCACCAGCAGCAGGAACAGGACGATGGCCGCGCCCGCGCTGCCGAGCAGCAGTACGAGCGGGGCGTCGACCACGCTGCCGATGATCCCTCCCCCGTCCCCCGTCGGGACGACGGCGCCGGGGCCGCCGACCGCGAGCTGGAAGAGGCCCTGCAACGACAGCGTGACCAGGACCACGCCGACGCTCGAAACCAGGCGCTCGGTGGGTATCGAGCGCATCCACAGCATCAGCGCGAACAGCAGGAGCAGCGCGGGGGCGAAGAAGAATCCCCAACCGAGGAGGGTCTTCAGGAAGTCGCGCCACAGGTTTACCCCGGCCGCCGCATCGGGCGTCACCCATGCCAGGAGCGACACGAGGGCCAATACCACCAGGGCCAGGGCGCCCACCTCACGGACGACGCGCCGGCTGATGCGCAGGCCGGTGTTGGCGGCCCGCCGGGCCCGTTTCTGGCGCCGCGATCGCGACCGTCGCTTGGCCATCCGGATCAGACCTCCAGCACGATGGGCAGGATCATC
>DATKBC010000141.1:0-7165 GCA_035514415.1 Pleomorphomonadaceae bacterium
GCCGGGTCCTGCCCGTCATCCCAGATGGTCACGTTGGACCCGAATGCCGGTTGCCCCAGCTCGACGCAGGCACGACCCTCCTCGATCGCGAGCCCCGAAAACGCCATGAACGCCAGGTACTCCAGGATCTCGGCCACGGCATACTCGCCCAGCACGACGGGGTACTCCCCCGGCGCCAGGTCGGTGGGGTCGGCCGCCCGGGCCGTGCGCTCGGCCGCTTCCTCGCCCACCGCCTCCGCATCGATGGTGGACAGGTCGGTGCTGATGGATTGGGCATAGCCGGTCTCGCCAGCGGGCCCGTGCATGACCGTCACCAGCTTGGCCTGGGTGACCCGATGCGAAGCCACCAGCCCGCCGGTGTTGACCACCGTGCGCTGCTGGGCCTCGGTCGAGAACGCCCCGCTGGCGGTCAGCCCGCGGGCGACTCCGGCATCGATGACGGTTCGCGCGCTGGCGGCCCGGGCCCCAGGATCAGCGGCCGCGGTCGCCTCAATCCAGCCCAGATCTGAATCGACCGATTCGCTTGGTGGCTCGGCCAGGGGAGGCGGGGCTGCTTCCGCAGCCGCGTGGGCAGCGATCAAGGCGGCCCGAGCTACGACCTCTTCCAGGCCGGCCGGGCTCATCCGGTTGGTGACCGCCACGCCTGTCCGCCCGTCGTGGCGAATCCGGACCCGGAGCGTGGCGTCTTCCTCGGCCAGGTTCTGATGAATCCGCGACCCTGCGAATCGGGTCAATGCTGCGTGACGCTGGGTGACCGAAGCCTCACCCTCGTAGCCGGGTTCCAGTCGAGCCAGCGCGGCCTCCGCCACGTCGCGGCCTACCAATGGCCGACCCCAACCTGAACGTTGCGGAAGCGCGCCGGTGCGGCTCCATGGCCCACGCTCGCGGTCTGCATCGGCTCACCCTTGCCGCAGTACGGCTCGCCCCATTGCGTCCATTCGCCGGGACCGCAGATCGCGTCGCACGATCCCCAGAAACGTGGCGTGATCCCGGTGTAGGTCGGGTTGCGGACCATCTCCGCCAGCTTCCCCTTCCGAATGAGCCAACCAACCTGGGTCCCGAACTGGAAGTTCAGCCTCCGCTCGTCGATCGACCACGACCGGTTGGTCCCGAGCAGGATGCCCTCGTCCGTATCGGCGATGAGGTCGTCCAGGCTTCCGGCCACGCCAGGGCGGAGGCTCACGTTCGTCATCCGGATCAGCGGCAAATTGCGCCAACTCGACGCCCGGCTGCTGCCCATCGAGCGCCGATTGATGACGGGGGCCGTTTCGCGCGAGGTGAGGTAGCCGACGAATTGGCCGCCGCTCACGAGCGGGACGTTCTGGGCCGGCACGCCCTCGTCGTCCCATCCGAACGTCCCGAGCCCGCCGGCCGCGGTGGCATCGGCATCGATGTTCACAATGTCCGAGCCGTAGCGAAACCGATCCAGGCGGTCCACGGTCAGGAAGCTGGTGCCGGCGAACGACGCCTCCATGCCGAGGGCCCGATCCAACTCGGTGGGGTGGCCGCACGACTCGTGGACCTGGATCGCGACCTGGGAGGCCTCGAGGATGACCGTCATCTCGCCCGACGGGCATTGCGGCGCGTCCAGCAGCGCCACCGCCTCGTCGGCGATGCGCTCTCCGTTTCCAGGCAGATCCATCTCTCGGATGGCCTCGAACCCGCCGCCCACCACCTGGCCGCCGAGGGACTTTGGATAGCTGCGCTCCTGGGTCTCATGGTCGTTGACCGCGGTCGCCACGATGCCGGCGCCGCACGACACGAGTTCCTGCTCCAGCCGAGCGCCTTCGCTTGATCCGAACAACTTCCGGTCGTGGTCAGCCTCCATGGTCGACTCACGCAGGGTGATCCCGCGAGCCCGGGCCATCGCCGCATCCGCCTCGAACAGGATGCGCAGCTTCTCCTCCAGCGACACGGCGAATGGGTCCTCAACGTAGGGCGTGCCCCAGTGGCCGGTTGCGGGCGGCGTGTCGTCCAGCACCACCGCCGGCCCGCCGGCCAGCCGGCTGGCCCGGGCGATGGCCACTGCTTGCCGTGCCACGCGCTGGGATTGGTCCAGGGCGAGGTCCTGGCTGGAGGCGAATCCCCACGCACCGTCGACCAGCACCCGAACACCAAAGCCGGCCGACCGTTCGCTGCTGGCGGCCGCCAGCGAGCCGTTCTTGACCGTCAGGGCCTCCGCCTGATGCTCGACGATCCGGACGTCGGCATACGCGGCTCCCGACCCGGTGGCCGCGTCAATCGCGCGTTCGATCAGGTCATGCATCGCTCGGGTTTCCTCAGTCGACCGGGACCGCGGCGCGTGGAACCAGGTCCCGGGCGGTGGCCGGCAGCTGGAGCGCTTCGGATGGGCTGACCGTAATCGTGGCTCTTACGAACTGCTCGAGCTGGGTCACGATCCCACCCGGCCGTTGGAGGGCGGCCACCAGGCCATCCGCATCACCGATGGCGAGCAGGCTGAACGTCCGACCGATGGCCACCTTGTCGATCTCGAGAGTTCGGGCTCCCTGGACCACGACCGACGATGCCGTGACGCGAACGTCGTCCAGACTCAGCGCCTCGGCGCCGGCGTTCCGCAGCTCGTTGAGCAGGTCGTTGACCGCGATCGCGTCCAGCGACCCGCTGACCCGCACCATGATCCCCTGGCCCTCGACCGCCGACAGCCCGGCAAAGCCGCGTATCCGCCGCACCTCCTCGCGACTCACGTCGAGCGCGCTGAAGCCCTGGGCGCCGGCCGCCTGGTACTCCTCCAGCAGGTCGCGCTGTTCCGCCAGGGCGGTGCGGAGCTGGCGATTCGCGTCGGACAGGGTCTGGATCCGGGTCGATAGCTCGGCGACCGGCAGGCTCGAGAGCGCGGTGGGACGCGCCTGTGAGCGGAACTGGGCGACCAGCGTGATCCCGATCAACAGCGCAATCAACGCCAGGCTGACCTGCGCCACCCACGTGCGCATCAGGGCGCCTCGTCAACCGGTACCGCCCAGCGCAGGCTGGTGGAGCCGATGAACGCGGGCAGCTGGAGGTCGTCGCTCGACAGGGTGGCGAACTCGAGGTCGAAGGCCTCGATCCGGTGCGCCACCCGCCCCAGGTACGCCGCGTCGACGCGGAAGCGCTCCTCGAGGCCGCCCGGGCCGATGGCCTCGATGCGGAACGGGGGCGACAGGAACGCGGTGTTGACCAGCACGGCTGACCCCACGCCGTAGATCGAGCTGGTGGCGACCAGGCGCTCCCCGTTGATCGTGATGGCTTCCGCGCCGGCGTGCCATAGGGCCACGACCAGATCGCGCAGGTCGTCGGCCAGGACGATGTAGTTGGCCGGATTCTCTCCCGCCGGGACGGTCCGGCGCGAGTCGGCGATCTCGATCACCATGCCCGGCCCGCTGACCGCGGCCAGCCCGGCGGCCAGCCGGGCCTCACCCACCGCCCGATTGACCTCCGCCAGGGCGGTCTGGGATCCCTCGCTCTGCCGCTGGAGCTCGGTCAGCTCCGCCTCGACGCCCGCCAGCTGGGCCTGCAGGACCTCCTGCTCCTGCTCGAGCGTCAGGGCCTGCGCGGCGAGGACCTGCTGCGCGGAGGTCGTGTACGACGCGCGCTGGACCTCGCTGTTCCACTGCGCGGCAGCCACGAACCCCAGCACGCCCAGGGCCAGCGCCATGCTCAACACCCACCCCGATCGGATCCGCCGCACGCGCGCCTGCCCGCCCAGCGCCGTCAACCGTTGCCTCCACTCGCTGGCGGCTGGGCGCGGCGGGAACGCAGGACCACCGTCGCGACAAACACGGCTCCGAGCGCCACGAACCCGATGATGAGCCACCACGCCACGTCCTGCGAGTCGCCCGACCCGGGCTGCGGATCGGCCGACGGGGCCGGTTCCACCCCGGCCTGGGGCGGGATGGGGACGTCCGATCGACCCAGCGGGAGTGGCTCGATCGGATCCGGCTCGGTCACTCCGAACGCGGCGAAGTACTCCTCACGCAGGGCATCGAAGCTGACTCCAGTCCCGGCCAGGATGGCGTCCTGGTCGGTCGCGCCGGACCGATACGCCTCGGCGATGGCGGCAATGGCCTCCGTGCCGAATTCGCGGATGATGAAGTCGACCATGGTCGTCCCCTCCGCGTAGGCCAGGTTGGCGCCGCGGGCGTCGATGGGAAACTGGTCGGCCAACGCAGCGAAGGCCATCAGGCCTTCCGCGCTGCGCGCCTCCAGGCTCACCAGGTCGCGCTCCGTGTCGGCATTGGCCAGCTCAGACCATGTGGCAATCCCTTCCTTCAGCCACGTCGCCGGCTCATGGAACGGGTTCGACGTGGCGTCGTTGAACACGACGTGCGTGACCTCGTGCGCGAGCGTCGTGTCGAGGTATGCGGTCGATCCTGCACCCAGCCACATGAACACGGTCCGCAGGTGCGGGTACGCCGCGGCCCCGATCCACTCTCGCGCCCCGGGGCCAACGGCCCCCAGGAAGTCCTCCCGCGCGTCGTACACGAAGATGTCGATCGGATCATCGAGGGGGTGGCCAAGCAGATCCGCGGCGGCATCGGCGGCGTCGCCGGCAAGGTCGCCGAAGCGGCGCGCGATGGTCTCGTTGGCATCGTACCAATGCACCGTCGCCGACCCGACCTGCGCCTGGCGCCAGTCGAGCCCCGGGCGGTCATGGTCGTACAGGAGCGACCGTTCGGGGCTGACCGTGACCTCAGCGCCAACCACCGCACGCCATCGGTACGCGACCGGCGTGTTGGGCGGCAGGTAGCCATTGGCCAGGTCGCGCCGATAGTCGAGCTGCCCGGAAACGAGCTCAACTGGCACGACCAGGCGTTCCTCGCCGCCTAAGCCGAGCAGCAGCTCCACACGGTCGGGCGGCGCACCCGTCCAGCTCGCCGAGAAGGTCATGTCCACCCCGAAGGTGGCATCGGCCTCCAGGTCGGCGAACCCGCCCCCGGCGCGGCTGGGGACCGGCGCGACGACCAGAACGGTCAGCAACCCGCTCAGGAGCCCTCCCAGGAGCAATGGAGCCGTGACGCGGCTCAGTCGGCCCACGACACCCTCCCCAGGTCCAGCAGACCGACGGTCAGGTTGCCGACCCCGTTGAGCCCGTCGCGCACCAGCCAGTGCGAGACGTCCCAGGACCACGGGATGACCGGCGCCTGGGCGTCGATCTCGGCCTCCACGGCGAGATACGTCGATCGCTGCTCTTCGGGGTCCGTTGCGCGGGCAGCGTCCTCCATAAGGCGCACGAACTCTGCATCGGTCCAGCGCCCGTAGTTGGAGGCCGCGTCCGGGAGCAGGAGCAGGCCGTACAGCGCGTACGGTGATGGGTAGTCGGTGATCCAGCTGATCGTGAAGACCTGCGGCGACCGTTCGGGCAGGATCCGGAGGAAGTCGGTGAAGTCCATGGACTCGATCGCGATGTCCGCACCCAGCTCCTCGCGCCAGACCGCGACCGCGGGTGCCACGTTCAGGCTGGTGGCGTCGACCGTGATCTGGCCAAGCTCAGCCCCAGAGGCGTACCCCGCCGCCCGCAGCAGGCGCCGCGCTTCGTCCGTGTCGGCTGCCTCGTCCTCGGGGATGCCCTCCGGCCACAGCGCCGGCGGCACGAGGCTGGTGGCGGCGGTCGCAGCTGCCCCTGCCGCGAGCTCGACCAGGCGCGGTCGGTCCAGGGCGAGCATGAACGCCCGCCGCACACGGCTGTCGTCGAAGGGCGGCCGCGTGGTGTCGAAGCCGAAGTACTGGACACTGAGGGCGGCGGCCGGGTGGAGGTACGGCCCCAGGGTGGCGTCGTATGCGATCCACGAGGCGTCGCCGGGGAACACGCTGACCAGGTCGACCTCCTCGGCGACAAACGCCTCGGGAGCACTCGTGTCGACCTCGGCCAGCCAATCGATCTGATCGATGGGAGGCGGGCCGGCGACGTATTCCGGGTTGGCCGTCAGGACAAGGGTGGTGCCGTCCAGGCGATCGACCCGGTACGGTCCCGACCCGACGAAGTCGTCGACCGATTGCCAATCCGGCGAGTTGTCCGCCGCCGGCGGCACCACGGCCGCGGTGGGAGTGGCCACCAGGGCCGGGAAGTGGCTGGCGGCGTGCCGCAGGTGGACGACCAGCGTCCGCTCGTCGGGTGCCTCGATCCCGACCTCATCGGCCGAACCGACGCCGGACCGCCAATCAGCCGCTCCGTCAATGACGTTCAGGACGTCGGGCGCCAGGGCGCCGGTGGCCGGGTCGAGGACCCGCAACCACGAGCGGCGCACGTCAGCCGAGGTGAGCGGCGTGCCGTCGCTGAATCGGAGGTTGTCTCGCAGTCGGAAGGTGTACGTCTGGCCGTCGTCGCTCACCGTCCAGCCTTCGGCCAGCGAGCCGTACACCGAGCCCTGCTCGTCGATCCGGGTCAGGCCGGCATACAGCTGAAGGAGCAGCTGGACGTCTGCCGCGCTCGCGATGAACGCCGGATCGAGGGTGCCCATCTCGCCCCCCAGGTAGCGCAGCGGCCGGCTGCCGGCCAAGGCGCTCAGGTTCGCGGATGAGGCGAGGACGAGGAAGGTGAGGGCCGCAAGGACCAGCCCGGACCAGGCCGGCGTCGTCGGTCGGCGGGGCACGGCCGGTAGTATAGGCGGACGTGGAGCAGGCTCATGAGCACCGGTTTCGGCACCAGCCGGCCGGGTCACTCACCCTCCGTCAGTTCGTCGAGTCACTCCGTCGCTGGACGCCCGAGATGCGGCAGATCGCCCAGATCGCCCTGACCCGAACCGAAGCCGAGCGCGAGCAGTACCTGCGCGGCTTTCACCACGGGCACGACGAGCGGCCACCTGGCCCCCTCGACTCCTTCATCCGGTGGGCCTACTCCGACCCGCGCATCGACGCCGTACCGGCGCTGCTGGCCGAGCTGGAGCGGCCTGAAGGTGAGTACGAAGGGGCGCTGATCCACGAGGCGGAGGTGCTGGCCCGGACGCGGGGCCAGGGCCGCACGCCCGCCCAGCGAGTGGCGGACTACCTGGGCCTGCTGGGAGTCGAGAGCAGCGAGCAGGTGCGAACCCGGCTCGCGTCGCTGCTCCCGCCCGAAACCCCTGAATCGGTGCTGACCGCCACGATTCGCCAGATGCGCCGATCCTGGCTGGACGTGTATGGCGACGACCCCTTCTTTGGCGAAGACTGACCGATCCCGCCGGCGGGGGCT
>DATKBC010000142.1:0-15096 GCA_035514415.1 Pleomorphomonadaceae bacterium
AGGTCAGGGTCAGCCGCCGTCGGCCTTCTCTACGCCATTGACCAGCAGGCTGTACGGCGAGTAGAGGAAGCTCTCCTCCTCCGCCGGGATGCCGGAGACGACGGCCACCACTTGCGCGTACCCGGCCAGGGAGGCCAGGTCGCCGGCGGTGAACGTGTACTCGTTGTTGACGAGGGTCGGCCGCAGGATCTGGACCGCGCCGGCGGGTCCTGAGACGTCGCCGAAGCCGTCCACGGTTCCATTGATGCCGATCAGGGTCAGGTAGAAGCCCAGGTCGACCGGGCTGAAGAACTGCTGGTTGTCCCAACCGTCGAGGCTGCCGGGCGTCCCGACGTTCACGTCGTTCAGCTGAATGTTCTTGACGTGCCAGCCATCGAACTCGACGGCCGGGTCGGTCATCAGCCGGAATGAGATGTAGTCGGTGCCGGCCGGTAACGCATCGCAGGTCGCGTGGAGTGGTGCGCCTGCCGTGCCGATGGTGTCGGTCACTCCGCCGACATCGCTCGGTCCTGTGTAACCGGGCATGTTGGCCACGATGGTTGAGATGGCGCCCGGGTTATGGTCGGTCGTCGTCCCGGTGCAGGACAGCGACTGCCATGAGTCTCCGCCATTGGTGGAGACCTGCACGAAGCCGAAGTCCCATCCGAGCTCAATCGCGTAGTAGTGGTCGAAGCTGAGGACCTGACCATCGGCGCTCACCGCACGGGCGATGCTGAGGTCCTGGTTGGGGGCGTAATTGATGCTTTCCGGAACGTCCGGGTTGGTGAAGTAGCCGCCCGAGTCGACGACCCACTGCGGGCCGCCCGGGAAGACAAACACATCGTCCCCGTCGAAGACAACGGAGCTCAGCGATGCCCCCGATCCCAACGGGATGTAGTCCGAGCCCCACGGTGGAGCGCCGGGCGGGGTAGCCGGACCCATTGCGTCGGCTGGAGTCGCGTACGCATACGGGCTGAAGAAGACCGTCGCCTCGGTGGCGTCATTGTCGAGATCCCCGGCAGCCGCCCCGTTAACCGCTGCTCCGTTGTCGATGTAGCCATCGACCAGGAGCGAGGTGACCAAATCGGGGAATACTGACTCGAATGTGCTGCTCCCAAAGGCGGCAAGGGCGTCGTTCAGGGCGCCGATGCCCTGAAGCGACCCGTTGTTATGCAGGTCACTGAAGAACGACTGACCCAGCCCGCGACTCTGAAGGAAGGTCATCAGGTAGTAGGCAAACCCGTAGTCAGCCAGGATCCGATCAGCCCCTTGGTCTCCCCACGCAATCAGGCCGTTTTCCGGACCACACGCTCGGGGTATGGGGTTCTCATCTGAGGCAACGCTGAGCCAGCCGAGGATGCACTGGGTGTGGCTGTCGAAGCCTCTGTCGTCGACGTGCAGCGACGGGTCGTTGTAGTGGGTGATGAACTCGGCGAAGTCGCTCAAACCCTCGTTGATCCAGGTCGATTCAGCCGGATCGACGTAGTGGTGGAGCAGGTGCTGGTACTCGTGAGCGAAGACACTCTCGTACAGGAATGGTCGCGCCGGGGCGCTCGTGCACGGGTCGCCGCTCGGCTCGTGGGCGGGGTCGGCGCCGGTCCGGTGCAGCCAGTCGAATGAGTCGATCGACATCACGTTGCGGTCGAAGTAGTCGTCAAAGACCGAGAAGTAGAACCCAGCGATGTACGGGAACGTGTTCGCGTTGTTGGTGTCGTAGTAGTTGTCGTCGCGCACGTTGTCGACCAGGACGACGGTATTGTCGCCCTCACCCATGTAGGTGCTGGGCGGGATGTTGAGCCCATCCTGGCCACGCTTCCCCTGGAAGATCTGCGGCAGGATGGCGTTCTTCCCATCCCGCTCGGGAGCGATGCTGAACCAGACGGACTCGATCGGGTAAATGTTGCTGTCGAATTCGCCGATGAGGTACGAAACCTGGTCGTCGGTGACCACGTTACGAACGCCGTCGTTGCGGCAATCGCCGGCTGGGAAGTTCAGGTCGTTGGCGACCCAGACCTCGATGTGCTGGCCGACGCCGCGCAGCGTGTAGTTCTTGAGGTAGATGAAGCCACCGGCGTCATCAAGGGCCAACCAGATGCGGGTCTCGCCGACCTTGGACGGCCCCAGCGGAGGCTGTCCAAGCAGCTTCTCGCCGTGGCCAATGGCAAGGCCTTGACCATTGTTGTAGTCCGTACCGGTGTGCCGGACCGGCACGTCCCGGATCGGTTTGCCGGCCGAGGCCGTGATGGCGTTGGCCATCAGGAGGCTGCCTACCATGGCAGCCAGAAGGAGGGCGCGGAGCCCTCGCTGAAGTGCACTTGATCTCATCGGTCTCCTCTCTCATTGCCACACATGGATGGAGCCGGGCGCCGTGCAGAGCGCGCCGCAGGTTGGGCACGGTCGTGGGCGCGTCGATGCTAGTCCTTGGCAAGCCGACTGGCAAATCGCGCGGACAACTAAGTGTTGACCGTTATCGACGGGTATCAGCCTCAGGTTCACGCTCGACTCGCCCAGGGGCAAATCGCGCGGACAAATACGTGTTGACCGCGATCAGTGGGAATCCGCCTCAGGTTCACGCGCTACCTGCCCCGGGGCGCGGCCGCTACGGAAGGAAGGCGAGGATCTCCTCCATCGCGTCGGGGTCGGTGGACGAGACGAAATACAGGACATCGTCGGTCGCGTACAGAACCACAGGGATCGGGAAATCGGGTGGATCCGGCACGGACGCTTCCACCGACTTTCCGCCCATCGTCTCAGGCTGCCAGACCAAGCCCTGCTCTGCGCTGGCCATGAACGCATCGATCAACTCCTGCGCGCTGGCGCCGGCCACCTGGAAGGCGAAGGCGCTGGCAGTCTGGGTGCCAGCAGCATTGGCGCCGAATGCGAAGGCCACCGACACGTCCTGAACGTCCGCACCGAGCGATTCGATGAAGGTCACGAACTGCTCATCGACTTCGCCCTCGACAAAGTCAGGGCCGCTCATCGAGAACGACTGGAGGGTGATGCCGGCCGCTTCGCTGGGCAACGTAGCCTCCAGGTCGGGGGCGCCGACGAGCGACGGCTGCGGGGCGCCGGACGTGCCCACCTCCGAGGAAGACGGGCTGGCCACCGGCGAGGCGGAAGCCTGACACGCGGCGAGCAGCAGCGCCGCGGCGGCGGCGCTCAGCACCTGACGAGGTCGCATCGGTCTAGCGCAGGACCTCCCTGCGGGCGCGCTTGAGGAACTTGCCGTCGCCCTTGGCGCCCAGCCACTGGTCCCCGTCCACGATGACCTTGCCGCGGGACAGGACGACGTCGCTCCCTCCCTGGACCTCGCGGCCCTCGTAGCACGAGTAGTCGACGTCCATGTGATGGGTCGCGGCGCTGATGGTATGGCGCCGGTTGGGGTCGTAAACCACCAGGTCGGCGTCCGCCCCCACCGCCACGGCGCCCTTCTGGGGCAAGCCGAACATCCGGGCCGGGGCGGTTGACAGCACCTCCACCCAGCGGTTGGGCGTGAGATGGCCGCCCAGCACCCCGCCATCGTGGAGCAGATCGACCCGGTTCTCGACCCCCGGCAGGCCGTTGGGCACCTTGCGGAAGTCGCCGCGGCCCATCTCCTTCTGGCCGTGGAAGTCGAACGGACAATGGTCGGTGGAGACCACCTGGAGGTCGTCGTGGACGAGGCCCTTCCACAGCTCGGGGGCGTGGTCGGCGGGTCGCAAGGGTGGCGAGCACACGAACTTGGCGCCTTCGAACCCATTGCCCATGTCGTCCAAGGTCAGGAACAGGTACTGGGGGCAGGTCTCGGCGAAGGCGGGCAGCCCCTCGTCACGGGCCCGCCGCACCTCGTCCAGGGCCTGGCGCGCCGACAGGTGCACGATGTACACCGGCGCACCGGCCGCCTCCGCCAGCCGGATGACCCGGTTAGTGGCCTCGCCCTCCAGCACGGGCGACCGTGACACCCCGTGGTAGTACGGGTCCGTATTGCCGGCTGCGGCGGTCTGCGCCGCCACGACGTCGATGGCCAGCCCGTTTTCGGCGTGCATCATGATCAGCCCGCCGTTGCGCACCGTCTGCTGCATGGCCCGGAAGATGGCTCCGTCATCGGAGTAGAAGACGCCGGGGTAGGCGGTGAACAGCTTGAAGGTGGTGACGCCCTCGTCCACCAGGGTGTCCATCTCGGTCAGGACGTCGTCGCGAACGTCGCTGATGATCATGTGGAAGCCGTAGTCGGTGGTCGCGTTGCCATCGGCCTTGACGTGCCACGCATCCAGCCCGTCGCGGAGGCTGCCCCCGCGGGGCTGGACCGCGAAGTCGATGATCGTCGTCGTCCCGCCGAAGGCCGCCGCCCGGGTGCCGGTCTCGAACGTGTCCTTGGCGAACGTCCCGCCGAACGGGAGCTCCAGGTGGGTGTGGACGTCGATGGCGCCCGGGATCACCCACTTGCGGCTGGCATCTATGGTCCGATCGGCACCGGCCCCGGCACCTGAGGCCAGGTCCGAGCCGATGAGGGCAATCTGCTCGCCGTCCACGAGGACGTCCGCCTTTGTCGTGGCGTCCGCGTTGACGATGGTGCCGTTCGTGATCAACGTGCGCATGGACCGATGGTAGCGCCGATCCTCAGGGCTGGGCCGTCGCCTCCGCGTAGGCAGCGGCGAAGCCGGGGATGCCGCGTTCGACCATATCGTCGGATGCGGTCAGGCTGATCCGGAACCAGCCGGGGACCTCGACCACGGTGCCGGGCAGGACCAGGACGCGGTGCTTGGCAAGCAGGTCCGTGAAAGCCACGTCGTCGGCGATCGGTGAGCGGGCCATGACGTAGAAGGTGCCCTCCGGCATCGTCGTCTCGTAACCGATCTGCCGGAGCGCCCCCACCAGCCGATCGCGGCGGCGCTGCATGGCGGCCACGTCGATCGACAGCCGTTCGAGATCCTCGATCGCGTGCTGGAGCAGCGCATTCGGGAAGGCATACCCGGTCGCCAGCTGCGCGACCTGGACGGTGGCGCGGAATGCCTCCCGCTCCGGAAACGTGGGTGGCACGGTCAGGTAGCCGATGCGCTGGCCCGGCGCCAGCAGCGTCTTCCCATACGAGTACGTGACGACCGTGTGCGGATACGCCTCGGCCGGCGAGTGGAACTCGAGCCCGTCGAACAGGATCCGGTTGTAGGGCTCGTCCGAGATAAGGACGACCGGACGACCGATCCGCTCGGACGCATCGGTCAGGGTCCGGGCGAGGGCGTGGAGCGTCTCCAGTGGGTAGACGCGCCCACTCGGGTTGTGGGGGGAGTTGAAGATGAGCGCCCGGGTGCGGGGCGTGATGGCGGCCGCCAATTCGTCGAGGTCAGGCTCGAAGGCCGGCGGCGCCAGGTGCAGGCGGACCGGTACCCCGTCCTGGGCAAGGATCATGAACTCGTAGAAAAACCACGGCGGCGACAGGAAGATCACCTCGTCGCCAGGCTCGACCAGGGCCCGCATCGAGACCGCCAGGGCGGCGAAGCCGCCGTTGGTCATGGCCACGTCGGCCGGGTCCCAGGTCATGCCGGCGCGCGCGGTCAGGCTTCGCGCGACCGCGATCCGCGCCTTGGGCTCGCTGAACTTGTACGCAAACCAGTCTCGGCGGCGGGGCTCGAGGTGGGCGCGGAGCGCTTCCACGTACTCGGGCATCGGCATCTCCTGCGGGTTGCCGACCGCGAAGTTGGCGATGTCCGGGTTGGCGTTCAGCTTGGCGAAGGGGCCGTCGAAGAAGGCCTGGAACGGCGCAATCGACTGGGCGAGCCGATCGATGCGGCGGGTGGCGGCGGTGACCACCAGCTCTGCCCGTCAGCGCTGGGCGGCCGCGATGGCGCCCAGCAGCACGGTCTTTGGCGGGAAGTCCTCGCAGTACTGGTAGCGGTGGGTCAGGACCAGGCGGCCGTCGGTGGCCACCACGAACTCCCCGGGGAGCTGCCACGGGGAGTCCACGACCGCTCGCTCCGTCCCTCGCCGCGGCTCGACGAACATCGTCCGCGCCGTCTCAGCGTCACCCGGCCGCCACGGGAAGTCGTGGAGGACCTGCGGCGCTCCTCCCTCCAGCAAGCCGTACGCGCGATAGGCCTCGCGCTCCGGGTCGCACAGAAGCGGAAACCGATACCCACGCCGGGTGGCCACTTCGGCGGCTCGTTCGGGCTCGGCCTGACATACCGCGACCACGGTGGCGCCGGCCTCGGCATAGGTGTCCAACTGGTCGCGCAGGCCCTCCCAGCGCTCCATCAGGCACGAGCAGCCGAAGTGCCGCATGAAGATGATCAACGCCGGGCCGTAGGCCCAGAACTCTGACACTCGCCGACGGCTGCCCGACGTATCCGGAAGCTCCAGGTCCGGGGCACCGTCGCCGGCCTGGACCGGGAGCTGGTCGTATCGGGTCCAGGTGGGCCCTTCCAGCCAGCCCGCCACCCATCGGTCCTCGGCGGCCTGCTCGAGGGTGTCGAGATCGGTCATGGGCTCAGCCTGGTCCAATGCATCAGGCCCCGCCCTGCCGTGCCGACATCGTTTCCTGGAGGGCCGGCACGACCTCCCGTCCGTATCGGTCCAACTGCTCCTCCTCATCGCCGTTCATCAGGTACATGTTGAACTGGTTGACACCGGCCTCGGCCAGTTCCTGGAGCTTGGCGACGTGCTCGGCTGGCTCGCCCAGGATGCAGAAGCGATCGGTCACCTCGTCGCCCACGAACGCGGCGTTGGCGGAGCCGACCTCCGCGTGATGAAGGTAGTCGTATCCCTCGCGCTCGGTGACATAGCCGGTGAGAGCCTCGGGGAGCTGTTCCCGGGGGTACTTGGTGACGAGGTCCACGACATGGTTGCTGACCAGGGCCGGGAACCAGCGCGTCCGGTCCTGGCCCAGGTCCCGGGGCCCCACGTGCGCGGGGGCGGCGGCCTGGACCTCGATCGAGCCCGGCGGACGGCCCGCGGCGGCCTCCGCATCGCGAAGCTGGGAGACGAACCAGCGGATGAGGTCCGGGTCGGCCAGCTGAAGGATCAGCCCGTCAGCCACCCGGCCGGTCATGGCCAATGCCATGGGTCCGTAACCGGCCACCCAGACCGGGAGCTGCCATCGGCCCGCCCACGTCAGCTGGAGCTCGGTGCCCTCGTACGTGACCGAGCGGCCCTCGACCAGGTCGCGGATGACAGTGATCGCCTCCTCCAGGGTCTTCATGGTGGTTGGCGGCTTGCCCAGCACCCGCCGGGCGCTGTCCCCGCGGCCGATCCCCAGGTTCATCCGCCCGCCGCTGATCTCGTTCAGCGCGGCGAGGGCGGAAGCAGTGACCGATGGTTCGCGCGTGCCCGGATTGGTGACGCAGGTTCCCAGCCGCATCCGCTCCGTGGCGCCGACCATGAGCGTCAGCAGCGGATAGGGGTCGCGCCACAGGACGTGAGAGTCGAAGACCCAGCCGTGCGTGAACCCGTTTGCCTCGGCGCGCCGGGTCAGGTCCAGCGTCCGGGCGGGGTCATGCTCCAGCTTGAGAGTAAACCCGAAGTCCATGGGACCTAGGGGCGAACGAGGTCGTCGTAGGCGTCCGGCCGGCGGTCACGGAAGAACTGCCACGTCTGGCGGACTTCGAGGATCTGGTCCAGGTCGAGGTCGCGGACGATCAGCTCCTCGTCATGGGGATCGCCCACGTCACCCACGAACTGGCCGCGCGGGTCCACGAAGTACGACTGGCCGTAGAAATCGTCGTCGCCCAGCGGCTCGATCCCGACCCGGTTGATGGTGCCCACGAAGTAGCCGTTGGCCAATGCGTGGCTGACCTGCTCGACACGCCACAGGTATTCCGACAGGCCGCGGGAGGTGGCTGACGGGATGAACACCAGCTCGGCGCCGTTGAGGCCCAATGCTCGCGCGCCCTCCGGGAAGTGGCGGTCGTAGCAGATGTACACGCCTACCTTCCCGACCTTGGTGTCGAAGACCGGATATCCCAGGTTCCCGGGGCGGAAGTAGAACTTTTCCCAAAAGCCCTTGACGTGAGGGATGTGGGTCTTGCGGTACTTGCCCAGGTACGACCCGTCAGCATCGATGACCGATGCGGTGTTGTAGTAGATGCCCGCGGTGTCCTCGTCCTCCTCGTACATCGGCACGATGAGGACCATCCCCGTCTCCTTGGCCAGTGCCTGCATGCGCTTGGTGGTCGGCCCGTCAGGAATCTTCTCGGTGTAGGCGTAGTACTGCGGATCCTGGACCTGGCAGAAGTAGGGCCCGTAGAACAGCTCCTGGAAGCACATCACCTGGGCGCCCTGCCTGGCCGCCTCGCGCGCGTATTTCTCGTGCTTGGCGATCATGGTTTCCTTGTCGCCGGTCCACTCGGCCTGCAGCAGCGCTGCCCGGACGATGCGCGCCATCGGTGTGTTGAACCCTCCATCAGAGAGCGGCGTCGGGTCGGAAGGTGCGTACTCTACACCCGGTTGTGGGCGTGGCCGCTACCCTGTCTCCGTGCCCTGGAGCCGCCCGGCCAAGATCGCGTTCATCGGCTCGCACTCGGTGCGCAAGACGAACGCGGTCCACGCCTTTGCCAGCACCGTGGGCCGCGCCGGACGCTCGGTCGAAGTTGGCCGTGAGCTCATCCGCTTCAACCCGCTGGGCCTCAACGAGGGCGCCACCCCCGAGGCCCAGCTGTGGGTCCTGATGGCGCAGGTCCAGCAAGAGCTGGAGCTCCGCGGCCGTGCCGACATCCTGGTCACCGACCGCAGTGTGGTGGACAACTTCGCGTACTTCCTGCGCGTGACCGATGGCGCCGATCCATTCGGGGTGGAGCCCCTTGTCCGCCGCTGGGCGCAGACCTACGACCTGTTCGTGCGGCTGCTCCCCGACGTGGCGCTCGTGCCCGATGGCGTGCGCTCAACCAGTGACGCATTCCGCGACGAGATCGAGGTCATCCTGGACCGAATCGTCCCCACCTACGTCTCCGCCGACCGATATTTCCGGCTCCCCGCCAGCCAGGTCACCGAGGACTACGACTGGTGGGCCCTCGCCGAACGCCTGGCTCGCCTGGTGGGCCAGCCTCTCCGCGACCCGATCAAGGCCTGAGAGCTCCCCAGAGCGCCTCAGAGCGCCGTCACCAGCCCGAGATTCGCCCCACGCATGTATCGGCCAATATCGGCCGAATACCGGGAAATATGGGCGCCGATCGTGCCCGTGGTACGCGCCCAGCGCATAAGGAGCTCCTGAACCGTCGATTTGTGGCGCTCTTGCTGCCCCTTCTTGGCCGATAGATGCGCCCCGCGACTATGGGCGGTCAACCTTCGGCTGAGGCCTTCGGCCGGGCGGGGCGGAAGCGGAAGTAGGCCCAGAACAGGACCGAGAACGCGCCGAACAGCGCGAAGACGCCGAGGGCCGCCATCAAGGCCGGGACCGACAGGTCGGACAGGTAGCCGGTGTTGGGTCCGATCAGGATGTGAATGAAGGCAAAGACCGATAGGCCGAAGAGAAGGGCCCAGACCGGCCGTCGCCATCGGTAGACCACCCAGCCCGGCATGAAGCGGAAGGGGCCGCAAGAGGTGCCGGATCGCACCGGCCGATGGCATGGCCGGCGGGGTGCCACCGCGCACCCGGTTGTGGTGTAATCGGCCGCATGACCGTCACGCCCACCCGCCGATTGACCGCCGAGGAAGTCGTCGCCCTCAACCGGCAATACACGTTCTTCAGCTGGTCGGCCCAGGCCAAGGTGAACCCCATCGCCATCGACCACGGGGAGGGGATCTACTTCTGGGATCCGGAGGGCAAGCGCTACATCGACTTCAACAGCCAGCTGATGAGCGTCAACATCGGCCATGGCGACAAGCGGGTGGCAGATGCCATTGCGGAGCAGGCGCACAAGCTCGCGTTCGCCGCCCCCCAGTTCGCGACCGAAGTCCGCGGAAGGCTGGGCGAGCTGCTGGCGACCCTGACGCCGGGCACCCTCAACAAGTTCTTCTTCACGCTTGGCGGGGCGGAGGCCAACGAGAACGCGCTGCGCCTGGCGCGGATCACCACCGGGCGGCAGAAGGTCATCGCCCACCATCGGTCGTACCACGGCGCCACGGCAGGCTCAATCAGCGTCACCGGCGACCCTCGCCGCTGGGCCAACGAGCCGGGCGTCCCGGGGGTCATCCGCGTCCTTGACCCGTGGCGCTGGGGCCAGACCGAGCCGGAGCCGGTCGATCGCCAGCTGGAGTACCTGGAGGAGGTCATCCAGTACGAGGGTCAGCACACCATCGCGGCCTTCATCCTGGAGACGGTCACCGGCACCAACGGCGTCCTGATCCCGCCCGACGGCTACCTGCAGGGCATCCGCGAGCTGTGCACCCGGAACGGCATCCTCATGATCTGCGACGAGGTGATGGCCGGCTTCGGCCGCACCGGACGCTGGTTCGCGGTCGATCACTGGGACGTGGTCCCCGACCTGCTGACCATGGCCAAGGGCTTGACCAGCTCGTACCTGCCGTTGGGGGCGGTGGCCATGACGCCGGAGCTCGCCGAATACTTCGACGACCGCGTCTACTACGGCGGTCTGACCTACTCGGCCCACCCGGTGAGCTGCGCGGCCGCCATCGCCGCGGTGGGCGTCCTGCGCGACGACGACCTGGTCGGCAACGCTGCCCGCCTGGGCCCGGTCATGCACGAGCTGCTGACCGATCTGGAAACGCGCCACCCGAGCGTGGGCACCACCCGCAACATCGGCCTGTTCGGGGTCATCGAGCTGATCCGCAACCGAAGCTCCATGGAGCCGATGACCGCCTTCAACGCCTCGTCCCCTGAGATGGCTTCGCTCGACGCCCGGCTACGCGCCGACGGGCTGTACACGATGCAGCACTGGCACCAGGTCTTCACCAACCCGCCCTTGTGCATCACCGAGGAGCAGCTGCGCGAAGGGTTCGCGATCATCGACCGCGCCCTGGACGCGACCGATGCCGCGGTCGCCTGAGCGACCGCAGAGTCTCTCCCCCGCCCGATGACGGACCGATGACCGCCGGGCCGGCCACGGGATCACCGCGACTCAGCCGGCGCAGGCGGCTCACGTTCTTCCTGCTGTTCATCATCGGCTTGATCGCGCTGTGGGAGGGAACCAAGCTATTGGGCGGCGACCCGTACCGCATCGACGGGGAGGTCGTCTGGACGCCCCCGATGGACATCGGGATGGCCAGCGACGTCAACATGCCGCACTTCTGGGTGATCTTCGAGCGCCTGTTCAAGCCGTTGACCTCGGGCGCTGAGCAGACCCTGGCCGGTTATCTCTTCGACCAGGCCCTGTACACCCTGCGCTCCGCCTTCATCGGCTTCACCCTCGGCGGGCTGCTGGGGATCGGGCTGGCGGTGGCCTTCGTCCACTTCGGGCTCATCGAGCGTGCATTTGTCCCCTATGTCGTCGCCAGCCAGACGATCCCCATCATCGCCCTCGCCCCGCTCATCGTGTACCTGGTTGGGCAGAACGTGACCAGCGTGGTCATCGTGGCCACCTACCTGAGCTTCTTCCCGGTGACCATCGCCATGCTCCGCGGCCTTCGGTCCCCGGACCCGCGGGCGCTGGAGCTGATGCGCTCGTATGCCGCGTCCCGGAGGGCGGTCCTCTGGAAGTTGCGGTTTCCCGCCTCGCTGCCCTACCTGATGACGGCCTTGAAGATCACCGCCACGGCCAGCATCGTGGGCGCCATCGTGGGCGAGGGATCCGGCAGCCTCCAGGCCGGGCTGGGGCGGGCCCTGGTGTTCTTCTCCCAGCAGTACACGGTTGCTCCCGAGAAGCTGTGGGGAGCGATCCTGTTCTCCTCCGCGGTCGGGATCGTCTGTTTCGGGCTTGTGCGCCTGGTTGAGCTCCGGGTCGTGCGGGCGCGGCCCGGCGAGGAGCCCGGATGACCGCGAACGCGCCAGAGGCGCCTGTTGTTCGGCTGACGGGCGTGAGCAAGGCATTCGGCGCCACCGGATCGTCCTCCACAACGCCCACCGTGGCCCTGAGCAACATCAGCCTGGACATCCAGCGTGGCGAGTTCGTCTCGCTGATCGGTCCCTCCGGCTGCGGCAAGTCGACCCTCCTGCGCCTGATCGGCGACCTTACCGAGCCAACCGGTGGCACCGTCCAGGTCAACGGCAAGCCGGCCGGCCAGGCCCGTCTCGACCGCGATTACGGGATGGTCTTCCAATCCCCAACCCTGTTCGACTGGCGGACGGTGGAGGAGAACGTCCGTCTCCCGCTCGAGCTGTTCGGCTACGACAACGCGGCCAGGGCCGAGCGAACGGGCGAGATGCTCGAGCTGGTCAGGCTGACCGATTTCGCCCGCCATCGCCCCTACCAGCTGTCGGGCGGCATGCAGCAGCGGGTGGCCATCGCCCGAGCTCTGGCCTTTTCCCCATCCCTGCTGCTCATGGACGAGCCCTTCGGGGCCCTGGATGAGATGACCCGCGAGCGAATGAACTCCGAGGTGCTGAGCATCTGGGCCCGGACGGGGATCACCGTCATCTTCGTCACGCACTCCATCCCAGAGGCCGTGTTCCTGTCGAGTCGGGTCGCGGTCATGAGCGCCCGCCCGGGCCGCATCACCAGGGTCGTGGACGTCGACTTGCCCCGACCCCGGGGACTGGAGACGCGTGAGAGCACAGCGTATTTCTCCTTCATCACCGAGGTGCGCGAGGCACTCCGAGCCGGGCAGGGAACCGAGACCGATCTCGCCTCCGTTGAGCGGACGGCGGCCGAAGGGCTCATCGGCTAGGCGGTCGAGGAGCCGAAGGCAGCACCCATGGATGCCGTGCGCCGCTATCTCCCCGCCGCGCTCATCCTGGTCGGTGTCCTGGTCGCATGGGAGGTCCTGGTCGAGGTCTCCCAGGTAAAGGGATTCATCCTTCCGGCCCCCTCCGCCATCTGGGCCGCCCTGGCCGAGAACTGGACCGAGGGATACGCCATCCTGCCTGCCGCCCGAGTGACGCTTTTCGAGGCCATGGGCGGCCTCATCCTGGGCACGGTCCTGGGAGTCATCACCGCGTTTGTGGTGTCGCGATTCCCGGCGTCCCGCGACACCGTGCTGCCGCTGGCGATTGCGATCAACGCCATCCCGATCATCGCCTTCGCTCCCGTCGCGAACAACTGGTTCGGGATCCTGAGTCCGCTTTCGAAGATGGCCATCGCGGCCGCCCTCGTCTACTTCCCGATCATGATCAACGTCCTGCGTGGCCTGACCCAGGTGGAGGAGTCGGCCCTCGAGCTCATGCGCTCGTATGCAGCGGGGCCCGCGGCTGTCACCCGGCATGTGCGCGTGCCCAATGCGCTCCCGTTCTTCTTGACCGGGCTCAAGGTGGCAACCACTCTGAGCCTGATCGGGGCGGTGGTCGGTGAGTACTTCGGCGGGCTCAGCGCCACCCTCGGCCGGGTGGTGGTGGCCGCCGCCAGCGAGCTGCGCTTCGATGTGACCTGGGCCGCCATCTTGATCGTGTCGTTGGGCGGGATCGCCCTGTACCTGGTGGTCGTCGTTCTCGAGCGCCTGCTCATCCCTTGGCATCCATCGGTGCGTGGCGAGAGACCAGCCTGATGCGACCCGGCGTTCGCCGGGTGCTGACCACCGCCATCAGGCGCCGTAGAATTGCCGTTCACGGATGGCCCCGCCCGGGCCGTCGCATCGAGGAGTGGAGATGAGGGTCACACGAGTCTTTGGCGTGCTGGTCGTCGCGGCCAGCCTGTTCCTCGCCGCGTGTCAGTCAAGCGCGAGCGAGAGCCCTACGGGGAACGGCGCTGAACCGAGTGCCGGCGAGAGCCAGATCACGTACGAGCCGGCCAGCGTCCGCCTCCAGCTGCAGTGGACGGACCAGGCCCAGTTCGCCGGCTATTACGCGGCGGTCGAGCAGGGCTACTACGACGACGTTGCCCTGACCGTGGAAATCCTCGCCGGCGGCGGGACCATCGTTCCGCAGCAGGTGGGATCGGCCCCGGACGGCCCCGAGTTCACGATCGCCTGGATGCCGAAGGTGCTCGAGGCGCGCGAGGCTGATTCCGACCTCGTGCACCTGGCGCAGGTCTTCCAGCGCTCCGCCACTCTCTCGGTGGCGTGGGCCGACAGCGGCATCACCGAGGTGTCCGACTGGGCGGGCAAGCGCATCGGCGCCTGGCCGTTCGGCAACGAGCTGGAGGTCCTGGCCTCGGCCTCGATCCTGGCCGACCTGACCGACGGCGTGGACTTCACCCGCGTCGAGCAGGACTTCGACATGAACGAGCTCATCGCGGCCCAGGATGGGTGCGCGGCGAGCGACCAGGACTGCGTCGACGTCGCCGAGGCGATGATCTACAACGAGTGGGCGCAGCTGCTGGAGACGACCGACCCGAACACCGGCGAGTTGTTCCAGCCGGACCAGTTCACCGTATTCAACTACAACGAGCTCGGCACGGCCATGCTGCAGGACGGGCTGTGGGCCCGACAGTCGTGGCTGGATGAGGGGAACAACGAGGAAGTCGCGATGCGCTTCCTCCAGGCTTCGTTCCGGGGCTGGATGTACTGCCGCGACAACCCCGATGACTGCGTCCAGTACTCCGTGGACCGGGGCAGCATCTGGGGTCGGGGCCACCTGGCCTGGATGATGAATGAGATCAACAAGCTGGTCTGGCCGGCGCCGGACGGCATTGGCGCACTGGACCAGGACGTCCTGGCCCAGACCGTGGACACCGCTACCGCGGCGGGGATCCTCGCCGCGGCGCCCGATGAAGCTGCGTTCAACTCCGCCCTGCGCGAGGCAGCGCTGGCCGGGATTGACGGCGACACGACCGGCGATGACTGGGAGGCTCCCGTGGTGGAGATCTCGCCTGCAGGCGAGTAACCGCTGAGGTGGGCCAGCCCACCAACCTTGAGACCGATGGAGGCCCCTCGTCCGCGAGGGGCCTCCGGCTTGTCCGCGATCACGCGAGATAGCGGATCCAGACGTAGGCCGTGGCGATGACCATGGTCGCCAGCGTGACCGGCACGCCGTACCGAGCGAACGTGCCGAAACCGATCGGATGGCCTTCACGCTCCGAGAGGCTCGCCAGGGTCACGTTGGCCGAGGCCGCAATGACGGTGGCGTTGCCCCCGAAGTCGGCTCCGATGGCCAGCGACCACCACAGGACGTCAGCCGCGTGGCCGTGGTTGGCCACCAGCTGATCGACGACGGGGATCATG
>DATKBC010000143.1:0-2584 GCA_035514415.1 Pleomorphomonadaceae bacterium
GCCGTCCGCGCGCGCGGCGCCCACTCGCTGGCGCCCGGCCGCCTGGGCGAGGCGACGGCCGCCGCCACGGTGGCGGTCGCGGTCGGCGGGGTCGCGCTGGTCATCACCGGCATCGGCATGGTCGCCATGGGGCTCACCATCGGGGCGCGCTACGCCGGCAATCCGCCCCCGGATCTCGGTTCGCTCAGCCTCTTCCCGGTGATCGGCGGGACTGGCGTTCTGCTCCTGGGCGGCGCGCTCACCGTCGGGGCCGTCGCGGTGCTGGGCGAGGTACGCCGGGCGCGCCTGGTCACCGGCATCCTGGCCGCGGTCGCCACCGGGTTGGCCGCCGCCGGCACGGTGCTGGCCATGACGAACCCGCCCGCCGACGCGGTGATGGCCGTCGCGCTCACCGTCGCCGCGCTGGTCTTCGGGATCGCGGCGCTCCTTCTCCTCCGACCTCGCCGATAGGCGCGTGACCCGGATCATCCTCCTCATCGGCTCGGTGCTCTGGCTGCTCGCCGCCCTCGCTGGCCTGGTCCTGGCGGCGCTCGGGGCCGACGCCATTCGCGCCTCCATCCCCGACCTCGCCATCGACGCCGCTGCGCTGCGAGGCGCCGTGGTCGCCATGGCCACGGGCCTCGCGTCGTTGGGACTCATGCACCTCACCGTGCTTCTCGGCCTGCGATGGCAGCGGCGCTGGGCACTGCCCGCCGGCATCCTCATGTCGGCGGTCCTGGCGGCCACGCTCCTGGCTCTGGGAGTCTCCTCGGCGGTGGGCCTGGTTCCGCCGTGGGGTCTGGTCGGTGCCATCGGTGCCGTGCTGGTGGCCCTGGCCTATGGAGCCCTGGCGCTCGGGCTCGTGCAGCAGCTGAGGGCCGGAGCGGCCGACTGAAGGGTCGGGTGCCCTGTGCTATGCTCGGCCACCCGTCACCGCCGCGGGCCCGTGGTGTAGTGGCCAAACATGCCAGCCTGTCACGCTGGAGATCGCCGGTTCGAATCCGGTCGGGCCCGCCATTCAGCTTGCACCGTCTCAGGCAGCGCCACGGCCAGCCCATGTCGGTACGCCGCGAACCGCCGCAGGCTGCTTGCCAAGTCACCCGACCCGAACTCGTTCCATCGGCTCGGATGTAGCGTCCGCACCGGCAGTGGAGCAGGCCGCGCCGAGGATCCGGTTGGGCCCGACTGCTTCGGCCCGCCCCCCCGTCCCTTCGCCTCGCGCACGTGCATCGCGCGCTCCCACAGCTCGTCGGACACCGGGGGTGGTCGACGCGCCCGGGCCAGCGGAGCGCGGATACGGGCCGCGCACGCAGAAACCTAGGGGTTTCCCCAATTGCGCGCTCCGCGGCGGGAGGGGAGGCTGGGATGGTCTGCAACGGACGAGTTGCAACTCGACCAGGCCTAGGAGGAACTGATGAATCGATGGAAGGGGCCGATCCCGGCCCTTGTCGCAGCCCTCGTGCTGCTCGGTCCGGCTGCAGGGCTGGTCGCCGCAGCGCCGCCCGGGCCGGCGCTCGCCTTCAGCCCGTCCACGAACGACAGCTACGACTACGGACTCGTCGCTCCGGGGCAGACGCAATCCGAGGCGTTCACAGTCACGAACGTGGGCAGCTCGGGGTCAGGCGCACTGACGATCACCTTGGCCGGGTCGTCCACGTTCACCATGACGGCCGACACCTGCACGGCGGCGGGCCTCGGTCCCGGTAAGTCGTGCGCCGTCACCGTCCAGTTCGCCCCGACCGCGCCCGGCCAGAGCACCGCCACGCTCACTGCCACGGGCGCGAGGCCCGGCACCAGTGCAATGGTCACGCTGACCGGAACCGGCGCCGGGGCGGCCGGCCCCCGCCACATCTACTGGAACGTCTTCTTCGAGGACGCGATCGGCCGCGCCGACGTGGACGGCGGGAACGTGGAGCGGGACTTCATCCCCGGCGCCGCCGCGTACGGCGTGGCGGTCGACTCGGGCCACGTCTACTGGGCCGACCTCAACGGTACGATCGGCCGCGCCGACCTGGATGGAGGAAACGCGGACCCGGACTTCATCACGGGCGCGTCCCGCCCCGTGGGGGTGGCGGTCGACTCCGAGCACGTCTACTGGGCCAACAGTTCTGGCAATGCGATCGGCCGCGCCGACCTCGACGGCGGCAATGTAAACCAGAACTTCATAACCGGTGCGAACTTCCCCAACGGGGTCGCGGTCGACTCGGATCACGTCTACTGGACCAACGGCGGTAGCGGTAGCAATACGATCGGCCGCGCCGACCTCGACGGCGGCAACGTGAATCAGACCTTCATCACCGGTGCGGCATTCCCCTTCGGCGTGGCAGTCGACTCGGGCTACATGTACTGGACCAACTGGGACACCGGCACGATCGGCCGCGCCGAGCTCGACGGGGGCAACGTGAATCAGAACTTCATCACCGACAGCCGCGATGGGACGGCCGGGGTGGCGGTCGACTCCGGCCACATCTATTGGACGAATGAATACCGTGGTTGGATTGGCCGCGCCGACCTCAACGGCGACAACGTGGAGCACGACTTCATCGTCGACGACGGGGGAGTCGCCGGGGTCGCGGTCGATCCCGGCTGAGCAGGGTTGACGATC
>DATKBC010000144.1:0-14533 GCA_035514415.1 Pleomorphomonadaceae bacterium
GGCGGGAGCCACCCGGCCGCCGAGCTGGTGGGCCATCAGCTGCATCCCGTAACAGATACCAAGAACCGGGATACCCCCCTCCCAGAGGCGTGGGTCCGCCTGCGGCGCATCGTGGTCATAGACCGATGCGGGACCGCCCGACAGGATGATCCCGATCGGGCGCCGACGGGCGATTTCCTCCCACGGGGTGTCGTGGGGGAGCAGCATCGAGTACACGTTCAGCTCCCGGATGCGGCGGGCGATGAGCTGCGCGTACTGGCCGCCGAAGTCGAGGACGATGACGGTCTGCAGGTCAGCGACTGATTCGGCGGCGCCCTCAGAGCCATCCGCGCCGGCGGGCTCGTGGTAGGTCTCGACCGCGCCGACCTCGGTCAAGGCGCGAACTTGGCCTGCAGGGTCGCGAAATCGGCGTCCGCGGCCTGGTTGACGACGCGGCTGATCACCGGCTGCATCAACCTCCATTTCCCCGGCATGCTGAGTTCGAACGCGAAATCCAGTTGGGTGCCGGTGCCGTCCGGCTCCAACCGCGTGTCAGCCGATCCGGAGAACCCCGATTTGTCGATCGATTCGAACGCGAAGCGGCGATGTTCCTCGAGCGCGGTGACGGTGCATTCGAGCGAGCCCGATTGCCCCTGGGTAGTCACATCCATCCGAAAACGGCTGCCGACCGCCATCGGCCCGTCGCCAATCGGCGCAGCGCTGGTCACGCCCGCGCCCCGGCGCCACTCCGCGAACCGCGTCGGATCCGCGATGTACGGCCAGACCGTCTCTGGGTCGGCGGCCAACGAGATCCTGCGGTTGACCTTGATCACCGCTGCGGGTCGTCTCCGGCCATCTGCCAGGACTTGCCTTCGGTCGCGATGGCCGGGGCCACGACCATCTCCACCGCGTGCATGTCGCGGATGGTCCGCGCCCCCAGCGCGCCCATGCTCTGGCGGAGAGCTCCTACCAGGTTCTGGGTGCCGTGCGTGGTGTGGGCCGGACCGAACAGGATCTGCTCCAGCGGCAGCCGCTCCCCGATCTCGATCCGCGTCCCGCGCGGCAGCGTCGGCGAAGGAGCCGCCATTCCCCAGTTGAACCCACGCCCCGGCGCCTCGATGGCGGCGGCCAGAGGTGTACCCAGCATGACCGCATCGGCTCCCGACGCGATGGCCTTGGCGATGTCGCCCCCGGTCTTCATCCCGCCGTCGGTGATGACCGGCACGTATCGCCCGGTATCGGCCAGGAACCGATCACGGGCGGCGGCGACCTCGAGGGTGGCTGAAACCTGCGGCACGCCGATCCCGAGCACCTCGCGCGTGGTGCAGGCGGCTCCGGGTCCAACCCCGACCAGGATCCCAGCGGCGCCCTGCTCCATGAGCTGATAGGCAGCCTCGCCGCTCACTGTATTGCCCACCAGGACCGGCAGGTGGAGCGCACCAGTGAGGTCCGACAGCGACAGGATGCGACCCGAGGTCGAGATGTGGCGCGCGCTGGACACCTGTGACTGGACCACGAACAGGTCGGCGCCGGCCTCGGCCGCCACCGCGGCGTGGTCCCAGGCGGATGCTGGCGTGGTGGCCACCGCGGCGGGCGCTCCGGATGACTTGATGCGCGTAATCAGGGCGCCGATCAGCTCGGGACGAATCGGTGCCGCGTATGCCTCGCTCAGCACCCGCGCCGCGGTGACCGAGTCCTCTGCTTCGACCACCTGCTCGATGATCGGCCCGGGGTCCGAATACCGCGTGTAGAGGCCCTCCAGGTTGACGACCGCCAGCCCGCCCAGCCGGTGCATCCGCACCGCCATGTCCGGGTCGCTGACCGCATCCATCGCCGCGGCCAAGAACGGGATCTCGAGGCGCAGCAGGCCGATCTCCACCACGGTGTCGACCTCGGCCGGCTCCACCGTGACCGCGCCGGGGACCAGGGAGATCTCCTCGAAGCCGTACGCCCGACGCAGGCGCCCACCGATCTCAGTCGGTGGGCGAAGCAGCGTGCCGGACTCCATGTGGGCCCGCAGTATAGGCGGCGCCAGGCCCGATCAGGCCAGGCTCAGGATCGGGCGCGAACCTTGTCGAAGCAGCTGCTGCAGTAGACCGGCCGATCGTTGCGCGGGAGGAACGGCACCAGGGCCTGACCCCCGCACTCGGCACATACCGCGGCATGCATCTCCCGGGCTCCGCCCCCTGTGCCGATGCCCAGGGCGCGGTTCTGCTTGGCAACCGCGCGACAGCTGGAGCAGCGCTGGGGCTCGTGAGTCAGCCCCTTCTCCTGATAGAACTGCTGCTCCCCGGCCGAGAAGACGAAGTCCATCCCGCAGTCGCGGCACGTGATGGTCTTGTCGGTCAACACCTGCCCTCTCCTCCGTGTCGTGGTCGGCCGGCCCTCGGTTCTCCGGCTCCTCGGGCCGTGGATCGCGACCTGGGATGAGCTGGTGTTCCGGACCTACAGCCGCCGATGATGCCACGCAGGTCAAGCCTCGGGAACCCTCTAGTAGGCGGTGACCTCCACCTCATCTCGCGCGGCGACCCCGTAGAAGCGAGTGTGCGTGCGCCGGAACTGCAGCGGTACCTCGCCAATCGGCCCGTTCCGATGCTTGGCGATCTTGGCCTTGACCAGCTCCAGGTCGGCATCGGCGATGGGCTCGCCCTCGGCCCGATACAGGAAGATGACGACGTCTGCGTCCTGCTCCAGCGACCCCGATTCACGCAGGTCCGAGAGACGCGGCTCGGCACTCCCGCGTTGCTCGACGTTGCGGGACAGCTGGGACAGGGCCAGCACCGGGACCTTGAGCTCGCGGGCCAGGTTCTTCAGGCCGCGGCTGATCTCACTCACTTCCTGGACTCGGTTCGGCTCGCGGGTGGGGGTCGAGGCCTGCATGAGCTGCAGGTAGTCCACGATGACCAGGTCCAGTCCTTGCTGCTCGACCTCCAGCCGTCGGGCCTTGGTGCGCAGCTCCATGACGGACAGGGTGGGCGAGTCGTCGACCCACATCTTGGCGCTGGCCATGTCGTTCATGACCTTGGCGATCTTCGACCAGTCCGTCTCCTCCATGAACCCGGTTTGGAGCGGTCGTGGATTGATCCCGGTCTCCGAGGACAGGAGCCGGAGCGCGAGCTGTTCGCGGCTCATCTCGAGCGAGAAGATGGCGACTCGCTTCTTCTCGTGGACCGCCGCATGGAGGGCCACATTGAGGGCCAGGCTCGTCTTTCCCACGCTGGGGCGTGCGGCCAGGATGACAAGGTCCGACGGCTGGAACCCGCCGAGGAGCGTGTCCAGCCCGGCCAGCCCGGTGGGGATGCCGAGGATCTGGCCCCGGTGTTCGTGGAGGTACTCGAGCCGGTCATAGGCCTCTCCCAGGAGCGTGGCCAGGGTCTCGAACCCGGCCACCGTCCGGCGCTGGCTGATCTCGAACAGGATGCCCTCGGCCCGGTCGATGGCGGCCGCCGTGTCATGCGCCTCCTCGTAGCCCACCGCCGCGATGCGCCCGGCAGCCGCGATCAGGTTCCGGAGAACGGCCTTCTGCTCGACGATCCGGCCGTAATGCTCCACGTGCACCGCGGTCGGGACCGCGTTCATCAGGGTCGCCAGGTAGGCAGGCCCACCCACCCCATCCAGCTTGTCATGCCGGGTCAGCTCGTCGCCCAGGGTGACGAGGTCGATCGGCTCCCGCTGGTTGTGGAGAGCCAGCATGGCCTCGTAGATATCCGCATGCTGGGGGCGATAGAAATCGCCGGGGTGCAGGAAGTCGGCGACCTTGAGGATGGCCTCGGGGTCAATCAGGATCGATCCGAGCACGCTCTGCTCGGCCTCGACCGCCTGGGGGGCGACTCGGTCAATGCTCATGATGGCGTGGGCCTGACCCTAGGAGCGCGACCGGGACTTGGGTAGGGCTTTAACCACAGGCTTAGCCACAGACCCCAAATCCGGACGGGGATTCGATGTGGACAAGGTGCACAGATCCTCGCCCCAGGTCGCGACACCTACGCTGTCGCGCGGTCGCTGGCCCTCAGTGCTCGGCGACGACCTCGACACGGACCTGGGCCTCGAGGCCCGGCATCAGGTGCACACTCACCACGTGCTCGCCGACGGTCTTGATCGGCTCGCCGAGGTGGATGTCATGCCGATCGATCTCGATCCCCTCCTGGCGCAGGCGATCCGCGACGTCGCGTGTCGTCACCGAGCCGAACAGCCGGTCTCTCTCGCCGGCCTTGACGCCGATCTGGACGGTCAGCTCCCCGAGACGCGCCGCGATGGCTTCGGCGTCAGCGCGCAGGGACCGATCCCGCTCGTCCCGCTGCTCGCGATGGCGCTCCCAATTGCGGACTGCGCCCAGGTCGGCGAGCACCGCCGCTCCGGTGGGGATGAGGTGATTGCGGGCGTACCCGTCCTTGACGTCCTTCAGGTCGCCTTCGCGGCCCAGGCCCCTCACGTCCCGCTTCAGGATGACCTTCATTCGACCTCCACCGGGGTCTTCGCCCGCGTCGCGCGCCACTCCGCCAGCTGACGCTTGACCTCGGCCGAGTCCCGCAGGCCGCCGTAACGGGCCAGGAGCTCCGGCAACGTTTCCCGAATCCGATCGTAGCGCCCACCGAGCAGCGAGCGCAGGCGAGCCAGGTCGGAGTCCAGCACGGCCTGTCCGGCGGCAGCCCGGGCCATGTGCTCGTCTCGTACCGCTGTGGGCGCGTTGTTGATGAACAGATCCAGGACGAGAAGCAGGACCGTCAGATCATCGGCCGCGCCGAGGATGGGGACGACGTCGGGAATCAGGTCGATGGGCAGCACCACATAGGCCAGGGCCGCCACCAGCAGCGCCTTCAGGCCAAGCGGGGTACGGGGATCTCGGGCCAGTCCCCACACCAGGCGAGCGTAGGTGGGCAAGCGGAGGAGGACTTTGGCGGTACGCAGATAGCGCCACCGGCCGGGACGCAGCACTCGAGTTTGGCCTCCGGTCAGTCCATCAAAGGGGGGTGGGCGCGGATGATACCAAGCGATTGACAATAGAACAGGTGTTCTGCTAGGGTGCGCCTCGTGACCAGGCACGACGCCGAGCGCCGACAGCGCATCGTCGAGTACATCGCCCGTACCGTTGCCGAGCGCGGCTATCCGCCCTCGGTCCGTGAGATCGCGGATGCGGTGGGCCTCGCCTCCACCTCGGCCGTCCACCACCACCTCGTGGCCCTCGAACGCTCCGGACAGCTGGAGCGTGGCAGCCGTTCGTCACGCGCCCTGCGCCTGACTGCCATCGCGGAAGGCGTGGCGCCTCCCGCCCGGCCGGCACGCGGGGCGGTCACGCCCTTCCGGATGCCCGTTGAGCGTGATGTGCTGCGGCTCCCGGTGATCGGTGAGATCGCGGCCGGCCAGCCCATCGAGGCCTACCAGGATCCCACCCAGACGCTCGAGGTCCCGAGCTCGCTCCAGGCCCGGGACGATTCGTACGTCCTGCGCGTGCGTGGGCGGAGCATGGTTGATGCGCTCATCGACGACGGGGACTACGTCGTCGTGCAGCCCCAGGCCACGGCCCGCGACGGGGACATCGTGGTCGCCCTGTTGGAGGACAACGGAGTCACCCTGAAGCGCTTCTACCGCGAGGACGGGCGCATCCGCCTCCAGCCCGCCAACCCGGAAATGGAACCCATCTACGCCACCGAGCTCCAGATCCAGGGCAAGGTGGTCGGAGTCATCCGCAAGCTTTGACCAACTGACCCATGGCGGCGGCCGTGCCGCCGCTAGGCTGGTGGAACCCATGGCCCAGCCGATGCTCACCCTTCGCCAGCTGAATCGGGCCACGCTTGCTCGACAGGGCCTCCTCGAGCCACTGGCCCGCGTCCCGGTCGCCAGGCAGGTCGAATGCATCGGGTCACTCCAGGCGCAGCATCCGGATTGGCCCCCGCTGGCGCTCCAGTCCCGCTTGCCAGCCGGGGCCCCACTCGTCGACCTGTCGCGGGCCCGTGTCCGCCGGTCGGTCGTCCGTGCGTCGCTGATGCGCCTGACGGTTCACGTGGTGAGTGCCGCGGACTTCTGGCCGATGTCCACCCTGACGCTCCCCTTTCGCTGGGAGCAGTGGCGCGTCATGTACAAGCGTGATCCTGTCTCCTCGCCGCTGGGCCGCCGCATCCGTCGGGCGTACCCGGCCGCGCTGGCCGCCCTGCGGGAGCGTCCACTCGCCATCCACGAGATCGAATCGGTCCTGGCGGCCGAAGTGGGCCGGGCAACGATTCCACCGAACCGATGCCTGTGGCGCCATTTCAGCGGGGGCGTGGCCCTGGTCCAGGTGCCGTATCCCGAGGAGGCATACGGCCGCGCCCGGTATGTACCGGCCGTCGATTGGGTGGGCGATCCTGACCCGACGGCTGCCAACACGGAGAGTGCCGCGGACCTATTGGCGCGGCGATACCTCGCTGCCTTCGGGCCGGCCAGCGTGGAGGATCTGGCCGCCTACGTGGGACGCGGCAAATGGCTGGCGCGGTGGCGCCAAGCCATCGGGGGCGCGGCCGAGGACCTGATTCGATTCAGCGACGAGGCCGGCCGCACCCTCCTCGACCTGCCGGACGCTCCGCGGCCGGATGGCGACGCTCCGGCACCTCCCCGGCTGCTCGCACGCTGGGACAGCCTGTTGCTGGCCTATGGCACCGCCCACCGCGCCCGCGTCCTGCCGGCGGCCCATCAGTCGACGGTAATCACCCGCAACGCCGACGTGTTGCCCACGTTCCTGGTCGACGGCATGGTGGCCGGGATCTGGCTGCCGCGCCAGGACCGGGAAGGCGCTCCCCGGCTCGAGCTGCGGCCGTTCGGCCGGCTGTCGGCGGCGAACCGCGACGCCCTGGAAGCCGAGGGCCAGCGCCTGCTGCCGATCCTGGGCCGAGGGGCCTTCAGCCGCTACCCGGGTACTGACTGACCGATGCGCACCATCATTCATGCCGACCTCGACGCCTACTACGCCTCGGTGGAGGTCCTCGACAACCCGTCGCTTCGAGGTTTGCCGGTGATCGTGGGGGGTCGTCCCGACGACCGTGGCGTGGTCAGCGCGGCGTCCTACGAAGCACGCGGCTTCGGGGTCCATTCCGCCATGCCACTGCGCACAGCCGCGCGGCTCTGCCCCCAAGGGGTCTTCCTGCCCGGCCGAGTCGAACGTTATGCGGAAGTGAGCCTGCAGGTCATGCGGATCTTCGGCACCTTCACGCCACTGGTCGAGCCCATCAGCCTGGACGAGGCCTTCCTGGACGCCAGCGGCGCTCCCGCCGGGGATGGGCGAACCATCGGCCAGGCCATCAAGGATCGGATTCAGACCGATGTTGGTCTCGTCGTCAGTGTCGGGGTGGCCACCAACAAGCTGGTGGCCAAGGTCGCCTCGGACCTACGCAAGCCCGATGCGCTGGTGGTCGTCGAGCCTGGCGACGAGGCCGCGTTCCTGGCCCCGTTGTCGGTGTCCCGCCTGTGGGGCGTTGGCCCGCGCGTCCGGCAGGCGCTCGCCGATTACGGGGTGACCACGATCGGGCAGCTGGCGGCGGTGCCGGAGGCGACCCTGCGTCGCCGGTTCGGCCGCCACGGGGTGGAGCTTGGCCATCGCGCGCGTGGCATTGATCCGTCGCCCGTAGTGCCGGGCCATGCGCCGAAGTCCATCGGTCATGAGCGCACCTTCAACGCCGACGTCACCGAGCGGACCGGGCTGGACGGCACGCTCCTGTGGCTTTCGGAGTCGGTGGCGGGGCGCTTGCGGCGTCACAAGATGGCGGCGGGTGGCGTGCAGCTCAAGCTCCGCTACGAGGGCTTCGAGACGTTGACCCGCCAGGCGACGCTGCCGCACCCGACCACCGACGCCCAGGTCCTGCTCGAGGTCACCCACCGGCTCCTGGACCGCACTCTCCAGCCGGGCCGTGCGGTGCGATTGATCGGCATCACCGCCATCTCACTGGTCGACGCGCAGCAGCTGACCCTGTTCGGCGACGGCCAGCGCGTCCAGCGGCTTGCGGAGGCCGCCGATGCGGTTCGCGAGAAGTTCGGCGACCGCGCCATCATTCGCGCCCGGTTGCTGCGCGAGGCGCCGGAACGTCGCTTCAGCGAGCGCCCGCCGGAGTCTTGACAACTAGAACATCTGTTCGTATTCTCCGAGTATGGCTCTCGTCTCCATCACCCCCGTCGCAGCGTCGGTCGCCTGGGATGCGCGCCACGTCCGACCTACCCGCATCCGGTTCGGTGACCGGGAGCTGCGGGTGGCACGCCTGGCCACGATCCGTGACGAGCGTGCGGCGTACCCGGCGGGGAGCTCCCCGCGGCTGATGCTGGTGGTAGAGGTCGAATCCGGGGAGTCGCTGGAGCTGGTCTTCGACGCGCGACGGCGCCGGTGGTTCGTCGACGCCCTGGACCCCGCGGCCTGACGGCGCTTCGGGGGGTCATTCCACAGCCCGGCTTGCGCCGCGTCCCTCTCCCGCGGGCCTGCCGGGCTCCTTCTTCGCTCCCCGTACAATCGGCTGCCCATGAGCAGCCTTTCACTCGCTGAACTGACCGTCCGCGACCTCACCCAGCGGTTGGCCTCGCGCGCCCCGGTGCCGGGCGGCGGCAGCGCCAGCGCCCTGGCCGGCGCCCTGGGATCAGCCCTGGTCGAAATGGTCTGCGAGCTGACGGTCGGCAAGCCTGAGTACGAGGACGTCGACCCGGTCGCCCGCCAGATCGGTGCCGCCGCCGGCGACCTGCGCGGCTCCCTGCTCGCCGCGGCTGAGGAGGACGCCGCCGCGTACTTGGACGTGGTTGCCGCGCGTCGTCTGCCGCGTGAAACTGACGAGGAACGGGCGGCGCGAAAGGCCGCCATCGGCGAGGCATCGGTGGCCGCCACCGAAGTCCCGCTGCGGGTGGTCCGGCTGGCGGCCGATGTCCTCGACCTGGCCGCCACCATCGCGTCCATCGGCAATCGCAACGCGGTCAGCGACGCGGGGGCGGCGGCGCTGCTGGCCGCGGCGGCTGCCCGGGGAGCGGCCCTCAACGTGAGGATCAATCTCCCCTCGCTTCCGGACGCTCATCCATTGCGGGCCGATGCCGCGGCCCAGCTGGCGGAGCTCGACGCCAGCGTGACCAAGCGCGAGGCCGAGGCGCTGGCGGCGGTCAGCCAAAGGATGAGCGTGTGAGCGGCCGCGTCCTCCACGGTCGCCTGATTGCCGATCTCCACCGCCACGACCTCGCCGCCCGCGTGAGTGTGCTCATTGCCCGCGCGCATGTGCCCGGTCTGGCCATCCTCCGGTTTGCGAACGCGGGACCCGAGGTCTCCTACGCCCAGAGCCTCGCGCGCTCGGCCGGCTCGATCGGGATCGCGCCGCTGGACGTCCGCCTCCCTGATCACGCCACCATGGACGAGGCCGCCGCCACCCTCGAGGCGCTGAACCGGGACCCGACCGTGTCCGGCATCGTTGTCATCTATCCCATCCCGGGCCACCTGGACCCCGAGGCGGTCGGTCGGCTGGTTGATCCCGCCAAGGACGTCGACGGGGCGAGCTCGGTGAGTGCGGAGCAGCTGGCTCGTGGCAAGCCCGCCTTCATGCCCGCGACCGCGGTGGCGGTGATGGAAATCCTGAACCACTACCGGATTCCGGTGTTTGGACGGCCCACCGTTGTCGTCGGGCGCTCCCGGGTCGTAGGCCAGCCGACAGCGGCCCTGCTGGCTGTGAAGGGTGCAAACGTGGCGGTGGCCCACAGCGAAACAGCGGACCTGGCACGCGCGACGCGAGCAGCGGAGATCCTGGTGGTGGCCGCCGGGGTGCCGGCGCTCATCGGACCGGATTACGTCAACTCGACCGCCGTGGTCGTGGACTGCGGAATCAACGTCACCCATGGCGGCGTGGTCGGCGACGTCGACTTCGAGCGGGTGCGCCCCCTGGTCGAGGCCATCACCCCGGTTCCCGGCGGCGTGGGACCGGTGACCACGATGATGCTGCTCGACCAGGTCGTGACGGCCGCTGAACGGGCGGCACAGACCCTGGCTGTGACGGACTGACCGATGCCGGGGATCGGCTCATGACCGAGCTGCTCCCCGAGGTGGCGCTGCTGACCGTTGCCGCGCTGGCGGCCAGCACGCTGGCCGCGGTTGCCGGTTTCGGCGGGGCAGCCATCCTGCTCCCCGTCCTGGTCGCCCTGTTCGGTCCGCGGGACGCGATCCCGATCCTGACCATCGCCCAGCTCGTCGGCAACGGCTCGCGGGTGGTCATCAACCGCGACGCGGTCGATCGCCGGATCGTGGGCTGGTTTGCGCTGGGTGGCATCCCGGCCGCGTTGATCGGCGGCTTCCTGTTCGCCGCCGCCCCGCTGGACGCGCTGACGCGGCTGATCGGTGCATTTCTGCTGGCCTCGGTGGCCTGGCGCCACATCCGACCGCGCCCGTCCGGCGCCCTGGGTCCGCGCACCTTTACGGTCATCGGCGCCTTTTTCGCCTTCGCCTCGGCCCTGGTCGGATCGATCGGCCCATTGATGGCGCCCTTCTTCCTGGCCGCCGGGCTGGTAAAGAGCGCGTACATCGGAACCGAAGCGGCCGCGACCGTGGTCATGCATGTCGCCAAGCTGGTCGCCTACGGGACCGCGGCACTCCTCACCGCCGCCACGGTCGGGATCGGGCTGGTGATGGCCCCCGCCATGATCGTCGGGTCGCTGGTCGGGAAGCGGATCGTGGACCGCCTGCCAGAGCGGGTCTTTGTGGCCATCATCGAGGTCGTCTTGGTCCTGGCAGGTCTGGCGTTCCTCATCGGGGGCTGAGCAGCCGGCGCGTCGTCAGTCGACGCGAATCGCCGGCCAGTACATCTTGTCCGGCGCGACCGAGCCATCGATGAAGCCAAGGCCGACCATGATGGCGAAACCGGACTCCCACAGGAGCGGGTCAATCCCGCCGATCGGCAGCACGCGGTCCCCCTCCCACAGATCGATGGTCGCGAGCAGGACCGACCGGGCCGTATCCATGTCCTCCCAGAGGGTCGGAACGGCCGTCGCGGCGGCGGCAAGCCCGGCAGCGGGCTCCAGCACCACAGCTGCTTGGGCGGCGGCCGTGGCGGATGCGAAGGCCTCGACCAGCGACCGATCCCCGGCGAGGAGCTCGTCGCCGACCACCACCCCGGGACCGGGGAGTGGGGCGACCTCGTCGATCGTCAGCAGATTGGTTGCATAGCCTTCTGCGGCCAGTCGGATGGGCTCGTTGTTGCGGAAGCCCGTGATGAGGTCGACGTCCCCGGCCAGGAAGCCCTCGACCTGGTTGAACTGCGGATATTCCCGGATGGTCACGTCGTCCTCGGTCAGGCCGCCAGCGTCGAGCAGCGCCAACAGCGCATGCCACGATGACCCGAATCGGCCAGGAGTGCCTATGGACATGCTTGCCAGTTCGGCCGGGTCCGTCGGCCCAGTGCCGGGTAGGCCAATCAGGGCCACGGGAAACGACTGGAACAGGGACGACACGTACGTCACCGGAATCCCGCTGGTCCGGGCGATCATCACGTCGGTCGCATCGGCCACCCCGAACTCGGCCTGGCCGTCGGCAACGAGGCGGATGACCTCGCCGCCGCCCGCGTGCTCGATAGTCACCTCGAGTCCGGCATCGGCGTAGTAGCCCTCCTGCTGAGCGAGGTAGAACGGCGCGAATTGGACGTCGGGGCGGAAGCCAAGCAGAAGGCGCACCTGGCGGAGCTCGCCAGTCGGGGACTCGACGGCACTCGGCTCCGGGCTCGCGTTTGGGAATTGGGTCACGGTGGGGGTACAGGCCCCAAACGCAAGGGTCATGACGAAGGCCAGGGGGAGGCCACGCGCTCGCATCGGTTTCCTTTCGGCGTTCATCGGGGGATAAGCACGCGCTCGGCGATGAGCACTGCGCCGTAGAAGGTCAGGCCCAGCACGGCCAGGCTGGCGAGGGCCACGAACATGAGCGGGGTGTCGAACAGGCCCTGGTCGGCGATATTGATGAGCACGCCGAGACCGATGCTGGCGCCGGCCCATTCGGCTACCACGGCGCCGATAACGGCCAGGGTCACGCCTACGCGCAGGCCGCCGAAGAGCACCGGCAGCGCCGAGGGCAGCTCGAGCAGGCGTATGACCTGGGCCGGGCGGGCACCATAGGCGCGGGCCATTTCGACCAGGAGCGGGTCCGTGGACCGGATGCCGACCATGGTCGCGATGGCGATGGGGAAGAAGACGATCAGGGCGCAGATCACGACCCGCGCCGTCAGCCCGCCGCCAAACCAGATGTGGATCAGGGGCGCCAGGGCCAGGATGGGAATGGCCTGGGCCGCGACGATGTAGGGCGACAAGACTCGCTCCGCGGTCAGGCTCTTGGCCAGCAGGATGCCCGCCGCGACGGCCACCAGTGCGCCCACCGCGAAACCGATGACGCTTTCCTCCAGGGTCGCGACCAGGTGCGGCTGAAGCGTTCCGTTCCGGATGGCCTCTGCGGCGCGCAACGCCACCACGTCCGGAGCGGGCAGGATGTACTCGGGGTAGCCGCCGATGAAGACGATGGCCTTCCAGGCCGCGAGGAAGGCGAAGGCGCTGAGGGCGATGAAAGCCAGCCGGCGGAGGATCGTCATGCCGCTGCCTCCCGTCCGGGCTCGGCCCAGCCCTCGAGCTCGGGAGCGCGGACCGCGGCCAACGCCTGGCGGACCTCGGCCTCCACGGCGGCCATGCCCGGATCTCCGGTCAGCCCTGAAGGCCGGGGACGCCCGAGCGGTACCCGAATGTCCGCCGCGACCTGTCCCGGCCGCGGGGTCATGACCCAGATGCGGTCGGCCAGCCCGATCGCCTCGCCGACCGAGTGGGTGACCAGGACCACCGTCCGCCGCCGAGCCAGCCACAGGGCCTCGAGCTGAACGTCGAACGCGTCACGGGTCAGCGCATCCAGGGCGCTGAACGGCTCGTCCAACAAGAGGACCGGTGGGTCGGTGACCAGCGATCGGGCAAGGGCGACCCGCTGCTGCATCCCGCCCGACAGCTCGCGGGGTCGCAGGGCGCCGACGCTGTCATCGGCCAGCCCGACCTGGGCCAGCGCCCGTTCGGCGGCCTGATGCCGCTCGGCACGCGGCGTCCCTTTCAATTCCAGGGGCAGGGCGACGTTGTCGAGCGCGGACCTCCAGCCCAACAACCGTGGCTGCTGGAAGACCAGGCCGACTCGCCCATCGCCGGCGAGCGGAGGTGACGCATCAGGGCCCAGACCGATGCGTCCCGCGCTGGGTGCCAGCAGCCCGGCAATCGCCCGCAGGAGGGTGCTCTTCCCGCACCCGTTCGGACCGATCACCGCCACCATCTCGCCGGGGGCGACCGAACCGCTCAGGCCGTCCAGCGCGGTGAGGGTCCCCGAGGGCATGCGGAACGCGACCGACAGCCCCTTGATCGTGATGGCCGGCCCTGGTTGCGTCGCGTGCTCCATCGGTCTCCCATGCGCCATCGCGCGACGGGGCGTGGCAGCCGCGACGCCTTCGATCGATGCGCGAATCCAGCCCGGCGCGCAGCGCCGATCGGTCCGCGGGTCGTCGGAGGAACGCCTCGTGCTCGCCCTCTCCCATCCGGACTGTCACCGTCGGCCCTGTCTGCCCGGCTGGCGCCGGGGTCAGGTCGGCCCCGCGAGGTGCCCCGGCAGCCTCTCCGCGGCCGCCGGCCTCAAGGGGTTCGCGGGCTGGTCCGCTAGCGGACCGACCGCCGGTGGGGGGTTTCACCCCGCCCCGAAGGCGATGGATTCGTTCAGTTGCGGCGATCGTGCCATTCCCCGGTGGGCAGGTCAAACCGGATCCGACGATGTGTACTGGGGCCATGCCGGGGGGTGCGACTTTGCGGCCTACTTAACCGTGATCACGCCAATCCCGCTCGAGCTCCAATACGGTCGAACCGACTGGCCTGGTGAAATCGGTGTCCTGAAATCCATCACCGTCGGTACGGATGCAACGAGCCCAGGGGATCCGGCCGCCTACTTCACGCCCGAGGCTTGGATCGACTCCGTCGGCGGCCGGGGGTGCGTCACCATGGGAGTGACTGACGTCCTCCCTCCCGGTGGTCAGCTCATCTATCGCGCGGCGTGGGACGCTGATGGTCCCTACAGCGTGCCGATACATCACTACGGCGTCCCGATACCTCCCGGTGACTACCGCGTGGATGCCACCTTCCAGTACATGACGCGAGGGGCTCCGCCCGACGTCGAGCCCATCGACAACCAATCGGTCAAGGTCGATCTCCCGCTTACGGTTGACAGCCCTGAAGTCGACTACCTCGGCCCAGGCGAGGCCTTCGACCGGGTCCTCGAGAGCAGGGATTTTGTCGACCATTGGCAACTCGCACCGCGCACTCGGTGGCGGGCGTCGACCATGCACTTCGAGGATAGCGCGTGGGTCATGCAGCTGTACCTCGAGCGCCCCGAGGCAATCGTTGCCACCGTGAACGCCATCTCCGGGCAGGTCATCAGCGTCCTGATCGACCCGGACCCGGGTGAACCGATCTTCTAGATTGCCCGGCGCTCGCTAGTTGACCGTTGTTGCCCCGTCGCGACCGCGGATCCAGCGGATGATGACGAAGATGATTCCACCCCCGACGAGGATGTAGATCGGCA
>DATKBC010000145.1:0-4759 GCA_035514415.1 Pleomorphomonadaceae bacterium
GCCGACCTGGCGGGAGGCTACGGCCTGGCGCTGGCCATCACCGGCGCCTGGACCGTAGTCGGTCTGGCGTTCCTGAATCGACACCAGCAGCGCGTGGCGCAGGACCGGGTGGCGAATCGCATCACCCCGAACCAGCGCGGCGTCGTCAGCCGCTGACGGGGGCTTTCCTCCGCGTTCGAGACCGCGGGATGGCCGCGGCGCGAATCTCGCCCGCCAAGGTCGCCGGCAGCCGCCCGGCAATCCGCACGCCATCGTCGGTGAACCGCTCGGTCACCTCGCCCGCCTGACGGGCTCGCGCCACCAGCTCCGCCCGCGGATAGGGCACCACTGCATCCACGTCCACCAGCGGGCCGCGCAGGGCGGTCGCGATCCGCTCGCGCAGGGCTGGTAGACCCTCCCCCGTAAGCGCGCTGACGTAAGCCACGTCCTCGTCGGATGGCTGTGGACCGGCAGTCGCGACCGCTCCATTGAGGCGGTCGAGCTTGTTGAAGACCAGGATGCGCGGCTTGTCGCCGGCCCCCAGCTCCGCCAGGACGGCCCGCACCGTCTCCTGCTGGGCGATGAAGTCGGGGTCCGAGGCATCCACCACCTCGAGCAGCAGGTCGGCGCGCAGGACCTCCTCCAGCGTGGCCCGGAACGCGTCGATGAGGTCGTGGGGCAGCTTGTTGATGAATCCGACGGTATCGGTCAGGACCACCTGGCGCCCCGAATCAAGGCCGATCCGACGAGATGTGGGATCCAGGGTCGCGAACGGCATGTCGGCCACGAATGCATCGGCATCAGTCAAGGTGTTCAGGAGAGTGGACTTGCCGGCGTTGGTGTACCCCACCAGGGCTACGACCGGGATCTCCGACCGGTCCCGCCGGCGGGCGGCGGTCGCACGGTGCCGTTTGACCGCACCGATCTCACCGCGCAGCCGATGGATGCGCTCCCGAATGCGCCGCCGGTCGGTCTCGAGCTGGCTTTCGCCCGGGCCCCGGGTCCCGATCCCGCCGCCGGTGCGCGACAGGTGGGTCCACAGCCGGGTCAGCCGGGGCAGGTGGTATTCGAGCTGGGCCAGCTCCACCTGGAGGCGGCCCTCCCGAGTCCGCGCGTGGCGCGCGAAGATGTCCAGGATCAGGGCGCTGCGGTCCAGGACCTTGCCGTCCAGGAGCGTCTCCAGGTTCCGCTGCTGGGCGGGGCTCAGCTCGTCGTCGACGACGAGCACGCTGAATCCGGTCATCGCCTTCTCGTCGGCCAGGTCGGCGGCGCGCCCCTTGCCGAGGTACCAGGCCGGGTCGGGACGCGTTCGGCGCTGGCTGGTGCTGCCCACTACCTCGGCCCCCGCCGCCACGGCCAGGCCGCTCAGCTCCGACAGACGCCGCTCCACCGGCCAGCGTTCGGCGGCGGGAGACTCGAGAGCGACCAGGAAGGCGCGCTCGACCGGCGGGGCGACCTCCACGGTGCGGGTGGCGGATCGGCTCATCGCGTCCAGGTGACGATCATCTGGCGGCCATCCTAGCCGACGAGGAGCCGATTCAGGAGGTCGCTCCCCTGCTGGACCAGTGTCGGGTCGCCGGCCGGCCGCTCCCCGGCATCCATCCACACGAGGCGCCGATCGCGTCGGAACCAGCTGAGCTGGCGCCGGGCGTAGCGTCGCACGCGCCGGGCGGTGGTCGCGATCGCCTGGTCGAGGCTCCACTCCCCCGCCAGGTGACGGGCCGCTTCCGCGTACCCATGGCCGGTGAGCGCCGGCAGGGCCGGGTCGAGGCCGCGCTCCAGCAGAGCTCGGGTCTCGTCCAGCAGACCGGCCTCGAACATGGCCGACGCGCGCTCCCCGATCCGCCGGTCCAGGACGGGTAGGGGTCTCGTCAGGCAGAGGAGGGCAACGCGACCCGGGTACGGCTGTGCCCCAATCGTCGGCGCGGCGGCACCTCTGGTCAGCACGGCACGCTCGAGTGCGCGGAGCAGGCGACGCGGATTGCGGACGTCGGTCCGCGCCGCGCTGGTCGGGTCCAGCTGCTCCAGCCGTTGGGCAAGCCCGGCCAGGCCCTCGGCCTCCAGCTCCTCGGCCAGGCGATGCCGGACCTCGGGGCTCCACGGCTGGCTGGCGAAATCGAATCCATCCACCAGGGCCGTCACGTACAGGCCGGTGCCGCCCACCACCAGTGGCAGCCGCCCACGCGCACCGATTTGGGGCAAGAGGGCTCGGGCCAGCTCAACCCACCTCGCCACGGTGAATGGCTCGGACGGCTCCACCAGGTCCAGCAGGTGATGCGGGACCCGTTGTTGGATGTCCTCACCGATCTTGGCCGTCCCGACGTCCATGCCCCGGTACACCTGGCGCGAGTCGGCCACCAGGATCTCGATCGGGAACCGATCGGCGAGGGCCAGAGACAGCTCGGTCTTGCCGGCGGCGGTGGGACCCACCACGGCGGCCAGGGGGCCTGCCGTCATCGGTCGAAGGATCGCTAGACCTCGACCAGGCGCTGGATGAGGACGATGCTGACGGCTTTGCCGGTCACCCGATCCGCCTCGATCAGCGCCGCGTTGAGGCTCACCGGTCCCTCGGCGACCTCGAACCGGGTGGGCAGGTGGCGGAGGAAGCGGGGCAGGACGGTGTCCAGCCGGAAGCCGATGACCGAGTCGCGGGGCCCGGTCATCCCGACGTCGCTGATATAGGCGGTGCCCGCGGGCAGCACCCGCGCATCGGCGGTCGGGACGTGGGTATGGGTACCGACCACGGCGGTGACCCGGCCGTCCAGGTGCCAGCCCATGGCGTTCTTCTCGGAGGTGATCTCGCAGTGGAAATCGACGAAGCGCAGGGCCGGCAGCGGCTCCGCGGCTCCGTCGAGCAGGGCGTCGGCCAGCGTGAATGGCGAGTCCAGCTGGTTCATGAACACCTGGCCCATAAGGTTGATGACCGCCACCGGCTCCCCGTCCGCCAGGCGGTGGATCAGCCAGCCCCGGCCCGGAACGTCGTCGGGGTAGTTGGCGGGGCGCAGGACGGGCCGGTCGGTGTCCAGGTAGTCGTAGATCTCGCGCTTGTCCCAGATGTGGTTGCCACTGGTCAGGACGTCGATCCCCGAGCTCAGCAGCTCCTCGGCCAACGAGGGGGTCAGCCCCATGCCGGCGGCCACGTTCTCGGCATTCGCGATGACCATGTCCAGGTCCAGCTCGGTGCGGAGATCCGGCAGGGCCTGACCGATGGCCAGCCGGCCAGGTTTGCCGATGATGTCGCCGATGACCAGGCACCGCATGCGCGCGGCGCGCTCGGTCATCGGGCGTAGTCCACGGCGCGCGTCTCGCGGATGACGGTGACCTTGATCTGGCCCGGGTACTGGAGCTGCTCCTCGATCTTGCGCACCACGTCCCGTGCCAGCCGCGACGAAGCGCTGTCGTCGATCTCGCCGGGGTGGACCAGGATGCGCACCTCGCGACCGGCCTGGATGGCGTAGCAGCGCTCGACCCCAGGGAAGCTGAGGGCGATCTGCTGGAGGTCGTCGAGCCGCTTGATGTAGCTGTCCAGGGCCTCGCCCCGGGCCCCGGGGCGCGAGGCGCTGATTGCGTCCGCGATCTGGACCACGGTGGCCTCGATCGACTCCTGCTCCACCTCCTGGTGGTGGGCAGCGATGGCGTTGCACACGGTCGCCAGGACACCAAAGCGCGCCGCGATGTCGGCCCCGATCTGCGCGTGCGGCCCCTCGACCTCGTGGTCGACCGCCTTGCCGATGTCGTGCAGCAGGCCACCCTTCTTGGCCTCGGCCACGTTGGCGCCCAGCTCGGCGGCGAGCATCGCGGCCAGGCGCGAGGTCTCGATGCAATGGTTCAGGACGTTCTGGCCGTAGCTGGTCCGGTATTTCAGGCGCCCGAGAAGCCGGATGAGCTCGGCATGCAGGCCCGGAACGGCCGCGTCGTAGGCGGCCTGCTCCCCCGCCTGTCGCATGACGACCTCGATCTCCTCGCGACACTTGGCGACCGTCTCCTCGATCCGACCCGGGTGGATCCGGCCGTCGGCGATGAGCTTGGTGAGCGCCATGCGGGCCACTTCCCGGCGTACCGGGTCGAACCCGGACAGGACCACCGCCTCGGGGGTGTCGTCGATGATCAAGTCGACCCCGGTGGCCTGCTCCAGGGCCCGGATGTTGCGGCCTTCGCGGCCGATGATCCGCCCTTTCATCTCGTCGTTCGGGAGGTGGACGACGGTCACCGTCGCTTCCGAGGTGTGGTCGGCGGCGATGCGCTGCATGACCGTGGTCAGGATCCGCCGCGACCGTTCCTCGCCATCTTCGGTCGCATGCCGTTCGATCTCGCGCACCCGATGCGCGGCTTCGGCCTGCGCCTCCTCCTCGATCTCGCGGATCAGCGACTGCCGAGCCTCTGAGGCGGACAGGCCTCCAATGTGCTCCAGCGACGTCAGCTGCTGCGCCCGGAGGGCCGCCAACCGGACCTTCTCGGCGTCGAGCTCCGCCACGCGCTCCTCGGCCTGCGCCTCGCGGCGCTCGAGGGACTCCGACTTGCGATCCAGGCCCTCGGATCGGTCCAGGAGCAGGCGTTCCTGGCGCTGCAGGTCGGTCCGCCGCTGGCGGGCTTCCTCCTCGGCCGCGCGCTGGACCTGGAGCACCTCGTCCTTGCCCTCGAGGATGATCTCCTTCTGCTTGGCCCGCGCGTCGGCAACCAGCCGCTCGGCGTACGACTCCGCATTTCGGATCTTGGTGGCCGTCAGCAGGCGACGCACGACGTAGCCGGCGATCAAGCCGAGGATGCCGGCGATGAGCGC
>DATKBC010000146.1:0-12983 GCA_035514415.1 Pleomorphomonadaceae bacterium
GCCGTCCCGCGACCCGATCACCGGGAAGCGGTCGCCGGTGATGTCGATCGGTCCACCCCACGCGTCCTCGAACCGGACGTCGCGCAGCATGGGAAACAGGTGGTCGAAGTTGGCCACCACCCGGGCAATGGCCTGCCGGTCATGGGTGAAGGTCTGATCGATGCGGCCGTCGAAGCCGGCCGCTCCCACCCCGGCCCCGAACGCGATTCGCCCGTCGTTTGTGGTCCGGAAATAGCTGATCGTGAATCGGGTGTCGCTCAGCAGCTCCCCGCCGGTCCAGCCCAGCGCTTCCAGCCGGTCGGGAATGGGCTCGGTGACGACCATGTAGCTGCCCCACGCCAGCAGCCGGAGCCGATGTCCGGGCCAGCCGGCCGCCCAGGCGTTGACGGCCAAGACTGCCTGGTGGGCCTTTACCGATCCGTTATCGGTCCATATCCGGATGCCGGGTTGACCCGGCGCGCCCGAGCCGGCGTTTGGGTCCATCCGCCGCACCCGGGTGTTCTCGTGGATCGTCACGCCACGCTCGAGCAGCACGCGCCGCAGCCCGCGGGCCAGCCGGGCGGGCTGGATGGAGGCCGCGCTGGGCATCCACAGGCCGTCGCGGAAGGCAGGGGAGGCGCAGACCTCCTGGACCGCGGCCGCATCCCAGGCCGCCAGCTGCCCACCGGCGCCCAACCGCTCCACCTTTGCCGCGGTGGCCTCGAAGCCGCTGTCGACCGACGGAAACGCGTGCGCCGCCAGGTAGCCGGCCTTGCGATACCACGCGTCAACGCCGTGCTGCGCGCACCACGCACCGATCCCGTCCACCACTTCGTCGGCGGCGTCCGCCAGCTCGATGCCGGCCTTGGTTCCGTACCGCTTGACGAGGTAGGGGAGCTGTTCCCACCAGCCGTGCACGAAGCCGCCGTTCCTACCCGACGGCCCGCCGCCGCAGATGTCCTGTTCCAGCAGCACGATCCGCACCCCGGGAGCCCGCTCGGTCAGGAAGTAGGCGGTCCACATCCCGGTGTACCCGCCGCCGATGATCGCGACGTCGGCGGTCGCGTCTCCCTGGAGTGGTGGCGCAGGGGCGACCCGACCCGCGGCCGCTTCGGTGGCCAGCGCCTCGCGCAGCCACCATGCCCGCCGGATGCCGGGGATCGGCAACGGCCGAGATCGGTCCGCCATCAGCTGGCAATCACGTGGCAATCACCATGGCCCGATGCTAGCCCCTGACAGTCGCGTGACTGCGGGCATACTGTCGCGATGAATACCGATCCGGAGCGGAGCGCGGTCGTCGTCGACGGGCTGCGCACACCCTTCGGCCGCTACGGCGGAGCGCTGGCCAACGCCCGCCCGGATGACATGGCCGCGCACGTCATCCGCGCCGTGGTCGAGCGGACCGGCCTGGATCCGGGGTCCATCGACGACGTGATCCTCGGGGCCGCCAACCAGGCCGGCGAGGACAACCGCAACGTGGGCCGAATGGCCGTGCTGTTGGCGGGGCTGCCGATATCGGTCCCCGGGCAGACGATCAATCGGCTATGCGGATCGGGGATGCAGGCGATCGTGGCAGCGGCGCATGCCATCACCGCGGGCGATGGCGCGCTCTTCGTGGCGGGCGGTTCCGAGTCCATGACTCGCGCGCCCATGGTCATGGCCAAACCATCCGCCGCCTTCCCGCGCGGCGAGCAGACGATCTACGACACGACCCTGGGCTGGCGTTTCACGAACCCCCGCCTGGCCGACGTCCACTACCCGTACTCCATGGGCGAGACCGCCGAGAACGTGGTCGAGAAGGTGGGCGTCTCGCGCGAGGACCAGGACCGATTCGCCCTGGCGTCGCACCAGCGCTGGGCGGCCGCGTTCGCGGCCGGTCGATTTGCCGATGAGGTCATACCGATATCGGTGCCGGGGCCGAAGCGGGGTGAGACCGTGGTCGTGGACCGCGACGAGCACCCGCGACCCGAAACGACCCTGGAGCAGCTGGCCGGCTTGAAGCCAGCGTTCCGCAAGGACGAGTCGGGTTCGGTGACCGCGGGGAACAGCAGCGGGATCAACGACGGGGCGGCGGCCGTGGTGGTGATGTCCGAGGCCCGTGCGCGGGAAGCAGGCCTGCGCCCCATCGTCCGCATGCGGTCGTCCGCCGTGGCCGGCGTGGATCCAGCAACCATGGGCCTGGGCCCCGTCCCGGCGTCCCGCCTCGCCCTGTCGCGTGCCGGCCTGTCGGTGAGCGACATGGACCTGGTTGAGCTGAACGAGGCCTTCGCCGCCCAGGCGCTGCCGGTCATGAGCGCGCTGGGGCTGGATCCGGAGAGGGTCAACGTCAATGGCGGGGCGATCGCCATCGGTCATCCGCTCGGCGCCTCCGGCGCCCGCCTGGTGGCGACCCTGGCCCATGAGATGCGCCGCCGCGGCGGCCGCTACGGGCTGGCGACCATGTGCATCGGGGTGGGGCAGGGGATTGCCACCGTCTGGGAGGCGGTGGAGTAGGCATGGAAGCTTCGGTCATGCATCCTGCCGATCTGACTCCGTGTGGGGCGAGCCGGGCGTCTTGAGCGGCCGGCACCACCACGGGGAGCACGACACCTATTTCTACGTGCTGAGCGGCCGGGCCCGGATCGAGATGGAGGGCGGGGAGTTCAGCGAGGTTGGGCAGGGCGACTTTGCGCAAATTGCCGCCGGAACGATCCATCGAGAGGGGCGTCGGGCGACGAACCGCTGGAGGTCGTGCTGATGCGGATTGGTCGCGGCCCGCAGGTCCTCCCGGTCGACACCCCCGACGCCTGACCCGCTCCGCGTGGGTTTGTCCCGCCACACGGACGTATCGGCCAAGAACACCCATTTCCCGCGCCGATTCCAATCTCATTTGGGCCCAAACTTGGCCGTTTGTTCCGCGCAGTGCGCGATTTGGCCAATTACGAGGGCTTGGGCCGTCCGAGATACTCCGAAGTTGGCCGATAGCTCCGTCTGGTGGACTTTTCGGCCGCCGAATCCCCCTTCCGCATCAGTCGGCGAGGAGCTCGTCCAGAATCAGAGGGAAGGAATCCACGGCCAGGCTGAGATGGCCGTGCTCGGCGCGCAGGTGAGGGATTGACGCCCTTCAGGCTGAGGCGCATCAGCCGAGCTTGAGTTGGGGCAGGACCCGCTCCCCGTAAGCGCGGATGAATTCCGCCTGGTTGCGCCCGACGTTGTGGACGTGAACCTCCCAGAAGCCCATGTCCACGAAGCGCTGCAACGCCACTACATGCTCGTCCAGGTCGGCGCTGATGAGCATCCGGTTGGCGTAGTCCTCCAGGCGGACCAGCTTCGCCATGCCGGCGAAGTCCTCCGGATTTCGGATGTCCTGCTTGGGAAAGGGCATGCCCCCGTTCGGCCACTCGCGGAGGGCCTGGGCCTCCGCCTCGGCCTGCGTCTCGGCCCACGAGACGTGGACCTGGAGCAGCTTGGGCATGGTCTCGGGGTCCTTGTCCGCCTGCTTGGCGCCCTCGGCGAACTTGGCCCACAGCATCTCGAGCTTCTCGTCCGCCGCGCCCACCGTGATCATCCCGTCTGCCCACCGGCCGGTCCGCTTGGCGTTGTACGGCCCGGCGGTCGCGACATAGATGGGCACCGGAACCTCCGGCCGGGTGTACAGCCGGGCGGACTCGAGGGTGAAGTACTCCCCGTCGTGCTTCACCACGTCCCCGGAGAACAGCTTCGAGATGACCTCGATGGCCTCGAACAGCATGCTGCTCCGGACCCCGATCTCCGGCCACTCCCCCCCGATGACGTGCTCGTTCAAGGCCTCCCCGGCGCCGAGCCCCAGCCAGAAACGGCCGGGGTACATGGCGCCCATCGTGGCGGCGGCGTGCGCGATGACCGCCGGGTGGTACCGGAATCCGGGCGTCGTGACCGCCGTCCCGAACGGCAGGCTCGTCCGCTGCCCCAGCGCCCCCATGAACGCCCAGGCGAACGCGGCCTGACCCTGCTGCGGGGTCCACGGATGGAAGTGCTCGCTGACCATGAAGCCGGCGCTGAACCCGGCCGCTTCCGCCTGCTCGCACCACCCCAGCAGGTCGGTCGGGTGGAACTGCTCGAGCATGGCCGCGTAGCCGATCTTCGTCATGCGCGAAGCGTACCTGAGCACCACGTCGTGCAAGCGCAACAACGGTCTGGCAGGCTGTACCGATGGCGCAGGTCCTGACCCAGATCACGCAACTGCCAGGCCACAGCGCCGCCGCGCCCGCACCGGTCAACGGCCACGCCCACGCCCACGCCCACGGGGAGGGGCCCCTGGTCGACGGGTTTGGGCGGACGCTGCGCGCGCTCCGGGTCAGTGTCACCGACGCCTGCCAGTTCCGCTGCCTGTATTGCATGCCCTCGGAGGACATGACGTTCCTGCCCCACGGGGAGCTGCTCACCCCCGACGAGATCGAGCGCGTGGTGGGCCTTCTCGTCCGGCTGGGGATCACCAACGTGCGGCTCACCGGCGGGGAGCCTCTCGTCCGCCGTGAGCTGCCCGATATCGTGCAGCGCCTGGCTGCCTTGCAACCGGATGGCCTGTCCGACCTGTCGCTGACCACAAATGGATTCCTCCTCGAGCGCCACCTCGCCGCCCTGGCGGCCGCGGGCCTCCAGCGCCTGAACGTCAGCGTCGACTCGCTGGTGGCCGAGACCTTCCGCGACATCACCCGCCGCGACGCGCTCAACCAGGTCCTGGCCGGCCTCCGTGCCGCGGAGGCCTACCCTCAGCTTCGACCGATCAAGGTCAACGCCGTCGCCCTGCGTGACACCACCGACCGCGAGGTCCGAGCCTTCGCCGACCTGGCCCGCACGCGCGGTTACGTGATCCGCTTCATCGAGTTCATGCCCCTGGACGGGGGAGGCCGATGGTCGCCCGACTCGGTCCTGACCGGAGCCGAGCTCAAGGCAGCCCTGGAGGCATCGGTCCCGTCGGCCTGGCTTCCGCTGGAGCCGATGCCCATGGCGGACCCGGCCCAGACCAGCCGGGTGTATCGGTTTGCGGATGGAGTGGGCGAGATCGGCTTCATCAACCCCGTGAGCGAGCCGTTCTGCGACGCGTGCGACCGGCTGCGGCTGACCGCCGAGGGGACGCTGCGGACGTGTCTGTTCAGCATCGAGGAAACCGATCTGCGCGGACCGATGCGCGCCGGCGCCTCCGACGCGCAGCTGGAGGAGATCGTCCGTGAGGCGGCGTGGAACAAGGAGCTGAAGCACCACATCGGGGACCCGGGGTTCCGGCCACCGCCCCGCAACATGTCGCAGATCGGGGGCTGAGCCCCGAGCCAGATTGAACAGATAGGCTGCCCCGAATCATCTGAACTGTGATCGGTCCACCATGGGCCGACGGCCACGGAACGGAGCGATGGGTGCAGCAAGAGCTGGTCGAGCAGGCGCAACGGGGCGACGCGGAAGCGTTCGACTCCCTGGCCCGCCTGGTCGGCGACAAATGCCTGGCGATCGCGGTGCGGATCCTCCGCGACATCGACCTGGCCGAGGACGCCGTGCAGGGCGCGCTGATCACCGCCTGGCGCGAGCTCCGAACGCTGCGCGACCCATCTCGCTTCGAGCCGTGGCTCCACCGCATCCTCACCAACGAGTGCTACGCCGAGGCCAGGCGTCGCAAGCGATGGGTCGAGGGCCTGAGGATCCTTCCCGTCGCGGGCGCGTACGGCCCGGACGATTACCTGACCGTGGACGACCGCGACCTGCTCGAACGGGCCTTCCGGAGGCTCACCGTCGAACAGCGCGCCGTCCTGGTCTTCCACCACTACCTCGGGCTCTCCATTTCCGAGGTGGCGGGTCGAATCGGTATTCCCGTCGGGACCGCGAAGTCCCGCCTGCACCACGCCACGCGGGCGCTCCGGGCCAGCATCGAGGCTGACGCTCGGGCGACCGCGGATTCCCAGGAGCGAATGGCATGAACGCGCGTCGAGACCCCGATCGCCTGATCCACGCCTTCCTGAAGGAGGGCCAGACCGAGCTGCCGGACCAGATCTACGACAGCGTTCGTGACCGGATCGAAACGACACGACAGCGGGCCGTCATCGGCCCGTGGAGGACACCAGACGTGAACCGATATCTCAAGATCGGCCTGGCGGCCGCGGCCGTGGTGGTCATCGCGGTCATCGCCTTCAACCTGCTGCCTGGGTCACCGGCGCCGGGCGGTGAACCGAGCGCGACACCGGAGCCATCCGTCGGCGAGCCGTCGGCCGCCGAGCCGTCGACCGCGGCCGGTCTGCCGGTCGGGAGCACGTTCGACCTCGCTTACGGGGCCGACCAACTGCGGATTCCCGTCACCATTCCGGCCCCCGGCTGGTTCGGCGAGCCTGGCTCGGGCTTCATCACCAAGAACGATCACCCCGGATCTCCTGACGGTGCGGGGATGATCACCTTCCAAGGCGACCTGTACGTGTACGGCGACCCCTGTGCGTGGTCGACGACCAGGCCGGATACACCCGCCACCACCGTCGATGAGCTCGTGGCCGCCCTGTCGGCGCAGGCATCCCGCGACGCCTCGGCGGCGGTGGACATCACGGTGGACGGGTACGGTGGGAAATCGATCACCCTCCACGTGCCGGATGACGCCGCCTACAGCGCCGACGAGTTCACCGACTGCGACCAGGGCTACTTCAGCAGCTGGGGCGTGCCGGGGGAAGACCCAGCGCGCTACCACCAGGGGCCGGGCCAGATCGACGAGCTGTGGATCCTGGACGTGGGCGGCGTGATGGTGGTCATCGATACGGCGTACTACGCGGGCACCCCGGCCGAGCACGTCGAGGAGATGCGGGCCATCGTGGAGTCGGCCACCTTCGAGATGCCCTGACCCGATCGGAACCCAAGACCGATGCGCGGGCGGCCCACGTGGGCCGCCCGCGCTCTTGCCGCGGTGTACCCCCCCAAGTCCCTCGTCTCCCGAGGTACGCGCATCGGTCGATCCCGCCCGGTCTCGGTGCGTCACACTCCCGGCGAACTGGAGGAGGAGGCCGATGACCGATGTGCGGGCGGCGGCGCAGAACTGGGCGCGGACCTGGCAGCGCGCGTGGGAGGAGCAGGACGTGGAGGCGGTGCTGACCCTTTACGCCCCGAATTGCGAGTACTGGACCGAGCCGTTCCGCGAGCCGTACCGCGGCCTGGACGGCGCGCGGGAGTACGTGACTCAGTCGTTCGCATCCGAGCACACGGTCACCGCCTGGTTCGGTGATCCGGTGGTCGACGGCAACCGAGCGGCTGTCCCGTGGTGGGCAACCCAGATCGAGAACGACGAGCCGGTGACCCTGGCCGGCATCTCGCTGCTGGTATTCGACGCGGATGGCCTGGTAGTCGAAGAGTGGGACGCCTGGAATCAGGCCGATTCGATGCGTCCGCGGCCCCTGGCCTGGGGCGGCGGCTGACCGGGAGGACGATCGCCGCCGGCGTGGCGCAGCGCGCGTTGGAGGTCTATCGGGTCAACTCCTCGGCGGCTGCCGTTGTGCTGCTGGTGGTGTTCAACCTGGTCCCGCTGGCGGGCGTCCTATGGCTCGGCTGGAACCTGCTCCTGATCCTGGCCCTGTACTGGGTCGAGAACGGCGTCGTGGGCGTCATCAACATCCTGAAGATCCTGCGCGCCGAGGGGACCGCCACCCCGACCGGCTGGACGATGAACGGCCGGCCGATCAGCGAGCGCAGCCCCCGGGCCGTGGCCGCGTTCTTCTCCTTCCACTACGGCCTGTTCTGGATCGTTCACGGCGTGTTCGTCTTCACCCTGATCCCGGCCATCGCCAGCGACCCGTCCCTCGGGCCCAACGGAGCGATTCCGGCTCCGCTGGTCGGACCCAATCTCGATCTCGGGGTTCTGGCCCTGGGCGCCATCGGCCTGGGCATCAGCCACGGCGTCTCGTTCTGGACGAACTACCTGGGGCGTGGCGAATACAAGACGCTAGCCCCAGCCCAGGTCATGACCCAGCCCTACGGCCGGTTGGTGATCATGCATCTCACCATCCTGCTGGGCGCCTTCGTGAGCATCTTCCTGGGCACGCCGGTCGGCTCCCTGCTGGTGCTGATCGTGGGCAAGACCGCCCTGGATCTGGCCTTCCACCTGCGCCAGCACCGACCCGTGGAACTGGTCCCGAGCAAGACCGCCTAGGGCCGCGGCGCAGCCACCGTCTCTGCGTCCTGGCGACCGAACAGGCGCCGCTGTCCGAACCGGCTGTTGACGAGCGCCACGCCGCCGATCACGAACGCCGTCCCGAGCAGGATCCGGGCATCCATCTGCTCGCTCAGCACCAGCACGCCGAGCACGATGCCGACCACCGGCAGCAGGTACGCGACGAGCGATGTCCGGGTTGCGCCCCACCGACCCAGGAGCCGGAAGAAGGCGAGGTAGGCAAGGCCCGAGCCCAGGATTCCCAGCCACAGGACCGAGATCACGGTGTCGGGGCGGACGACGGTCTCGAACGGCCGCTCCAGGACCAACGCCAGAACGGCGCTGATGACGAACGCGAAACCCACCTGGAAGACGGCCGCGATCATCGGTCGCAGCTCTCGGACGTTCCGCCGGGCGTACACCCCGCCCGCCGCGTACGAGAGGGACGAACCGATGAGCGCGATCTCGCCGATCGGGTTCGAGCCGGATATGGCGGCCAGGCCCGGGCTGGCGAGGAGGACCACCCCGGTGAAGCCGATGGCCAGGCCGGCCAGCCGGTTGACCGTGATCGGTTCGTCGCGGAGAAAGATTGCCGCGATCACGATCACGAACAACGGAACGGACGCACCAAAGATGGCCGCCAGCGCGGAGTCGGTCGTTTGCTCGGCATAGGTGATCAGGAAGAATGGCAGCGCAACGCTGACGATCGACATGACGACCAGGTGGCCGTACATTCGCGCGCTGCGGGGGAGCGGCTCGCGAGCCACCGCCACCACTGCCGCCAGCACAATCAGCCCGATCCCGAGCCGCAGCGCGATCAGCGTGAACGGCGTGAGCGTTTCGACCCCGATCTTGATGAACAGGTAGCTGCTGCCCCACATCAGGCCCAGGGCCAGGAAGATCAGCCAGTCGAGACGCGAGGCCGCCATTCCAGAGGTCGCCATTCCACCTGTCATAACCGCCGAATGATGACCGATGTGAGGTTCGGGCTCAGGCGGCGGGTCAGAACCTCAGGATTCGGTTGTCACCGTCCGCTGCTGGCTCACGGCCTCGGTCGCACCGGACCGGGCCGAGTGGACCCGCTCCGGCCTTCCGAGCAGGAATCCCTGGCCCATGTGAACGCCGAGGACTCGCAGCGCCCGCAGATCAGCCTTGTGCTCCACGCCCTCTGCGATGAGGGTGAAGCCCGCATCGGACGCGAAGTGGACCATGGCGGCCACCAGCGCGCGGCGAGCCACGTCTTCGGCCAGCCCCTGGATCAGCGCCAGGTCCAGCTTCACGTAGGCCGGTCGCGCTTCGAGGATGTGTCGCAGGCTGGCGAATCCGGCACCCGCGTCGTCGACGGCCAGGCTGTAGTTGGAGCCCAGGCGCCCCATTGCCGCGGAGATCGATTCGTAATCGGTGACCAATTCGTGCTCGGACAGCTCGATCACGATTGGGCGCGTGGTCGCGCCCAGGATCCTGGTCAGGGTTTCGGTATCGGTCAGCAGGTGAGGGGAGCTGTTGACGCTCAGCCAGCAGTCCGGCGGCAGGGACTGCGAGGCGTCGATGGTGGCCTTCAGGGTGGCGATCTCCAGGTCGCGGAGGCGATTGAGAATCACGGCCTGGTGGAACAGGTGCGCGGTCGACACCGGGGCGTCGAAGCGGGTCAGGCCCTCGTAGCCCCGGATCTCGCCCGTGGACAGGTCCCGGATGGGCTGGAAGACAGGCCAGTACAGGTGGCGCTCCAGGACGGTGTCGATGATCTCGGATTCGGTGGCCCGCGCCTCGGCATCCGCCAGTCGCGGTCCCAGCGCCGTGGTGGCGTGCTCCGCCACCTCGACCAGGATCGGGAACTCCTCGGAAATGGCTGCCCGGCCGCCGGTTGCCTCTCCCTGGCCCACCCCCAGCACGCCCAGCAGGCGGCCCTCATGAACCAGCGGGACGTAGGCCGTGGTGCTGATCCCTGCCGCGGCGACGGCTCGCGAAAAGCCTTCGTCGTCGTCGGTGACTGCCCAGCCGGTGATCCATGGGCCGTTGGCTGCCATGCGGCGCAGGTAATCGTTGCGGTGCGCGGGGAGCGTGTTGCCCTGGGTCAGGGCGGGCGGCAGGTTCTCGCCTCGGATCGCGAGCAGGGCCGAGCGACCGTCATCGGTGAACCAGATCAGCGAGGCGGTTGGGATGGCCGTCCAGCGCATGAGGGCGTCGATGAACGAAGCGGCAATCGCGAACGGGTCGCCGACGGGTTGAATGCGATTTATCTCCTGCAGCAGGTGGCGACGGCGGTCCATGAACCGCTCCAGGATCCCGCCCAGCACCGAGCCGAAGAACGTACCGACCGCGATGGAAGCCGCAGCGATCATCGTCTCGGCGGTTACCGGCCCCTCGAGCGAGGCTCCCATGGCCAGGGCCGCCAGGGCGGCCACTCCCCACAGGACCGCGGTGAGGGGCTGGGTCACGATGCCCACGAAGCCGGCCACCACCACTCCCACCAATCCGATCAGCTCGCCGTGGAACTCCCCGGTGGATGCGGTCCAGCCCGCCGCGCCCAGGACGGCGAATCCCGCCGGCCATGTGATCAAGCTCAACTGGAGGAGACGGTCAGGCGAAATGGGGTGACCGATTCGCTCCAGGAACAGGTCGGCGGCGAGGTGGAGGGCCGCCAGCCCGCTCAGGGTGAGCAGAAGTGACGGCCTTCCCAGGTCCAGCAGCGCACTTACCAGCGGTACTGCCACGAACACGGCCGTCACCGGTCGTGCCAGGTGGTGGAGCAGGAGGCGGCGAATGCCGGTCGGATCGGCCAGCGTGTTGCCAATCGCGAGGCCGGCAGGCGCCGCATGTGAACGGGTTACCGCAGCCATGATCCGATCGTACGGCCGTACTTGACCGCTTCCGAATCCCCCACCCGTGGCACCCAGAAGTACCCGGCCGGAACTCGCTCGACCCCGGCGGCTCGACCCGGCTCCTGCGGAGCGGCTCCTGCGGAGCGGCTCCTGCGGAGCGGCTAGTTCGGTATCACAAGCATTCGTGACATCGTGTACCGCGATAGCACGAAGACCTGTGATACGGCGACCCTCGCGGCACCAGGCGCCTCAGCGGATCGAAAACCGAAAGGGCCGCCCCACAGCCAGGGCGGCCCTCAGGCAACAAGACGGCTCGAGCTAGGCGGAGGTTCCCTCCCTAGACGGAGGTTCCCTCCGCGGAGCTATCGGTTGAGCCATCAGGTGAGCTTGGCGGGCCGAACGGACCGAAGAAGAACGGGCGACGACCCGGTCCTGGGCGGCCGTCACGCTCGCCCCAATTCCCGATGCCCCCCTCGTTCAGCCAGGTCTCCAGCCGTGCGTAGATCGCATCGGCCTTGTCCTGGGTGATGGTGCCGCCTTGGACCGCGGCGTCGAGATCGGCCTTGGCGGAGGCCAGGGCTGCCGCGACGACATCGGCGTAGTCGACACCCTGGGCCTCGGCGACCTCTTCCAGGGTCGAATCCACGAGCGCCTCACGGAGCTCGCTGACCTCCATGCCCAGGGCCTCGGCCGCGGACTCGAACACGCCGGACATGAACTCGACCCGCGCGCCGTGGTGCGCCCAGCGCCCCAGGTGGAAGCCGATGAACGCGCACCCGGTGCCGTCCCAGTTATTGATCCGCTCGATGACGGCCTGGCCCTGCTCATCGGTCAGGTCGCCGTTCTCGACGGCCTGGTTGACGGCGGCAATGGCTGCGGCCTTGGCGGCCGGGGCCAGCTCATCGGTCGAGACGCCCAGCTCCTCGGCGAAGGTGTCGAGGAAGATCTGGCAGTACTCGCCCTTCTCGCCGGACGCATCCTCCCCGACGGCCAGCAGCAGGTCGTCGGTGGGCGCGGAGCCCGGTGCGGCCAGGACCGAACCGATGAGGGTGCCGCCCACCAGGGCGGCGGTGATCAGGGCGGCCGCGCCGCCCAGGAGCTTGACTGGCTGAGACATCGTTCCGTGCTACCTCGTTGGGGAGTGCCGTTGGTTGGTGCCCTCCCTGGCAACCCGGACTCTCGCGGTCCTCGGTGAAGATCGCGTCAAGAACCGACGTCACCTTTTTGGCATTTTCCGGCCCTGTAAGGCCAAGATGGTGATCGTGGCGGCCACGGCCAGCGCAACGCAGCAGCTCGAGGCGGTCTACCGCCAGGAGGGCGATCGTCTGTGGCGTGCGCTGGTCGCGTTCGGCGGCGATCCCGACCTCGCCAGTGACGCGGTGGCCGAAGCGTTCGCCCAGGCCATGCGGCGGGGGAGCGCCATCAGCGACCTTCCGGCCTGGGTCTGGCGAGCGGGGTTCCGCATCGCGGCCGGCGAGCTGAAGCGTCGCCCGATGACGTTCGACCGAATCCCGGACCGAGGCTATCTCCCCGCGACGGCCGATCTGGATCTGCTCCATGCGCTGGCGCAGCTCCCCGATAAGCAGCGCGCGGCCGTCATCCTCTTCTACTACGCCGATGCCCCGGTGCGAGAAATCTCGCGCCGGACCGGGATGTCCCAGCTCTCCGTACGAGCCAATTTGAGCCGCGGTCGCAAGCGGCTGAAGGAACTACTGGGTGATACCGATGCCTGACCTCCGCGAACGTTTCCGCAGCCTCGATCGGTTGCCTGCGCCCGACCTGTGGTCGGAGGTGGCCGACCGGGCGGAAGCGCCCCAGAAGACGAACTGGGCGTTCGCTGCAGGCGCGGCGGCGGTGGTTGTGCTGCTGGCCGTACTCGTCGGTCTGCAGCTGCGCTCGGGTGCCCTGGTGGGAGGCCCGGGTCCCAGCGAAACCGCCTCGCCCGCGATGTCGGCCGAAGCGACCCCGTCAGCCGAGGCGTCGCCATCGGTTCAGCCCTCGGTTGAGCCGTCCCCGTCATCGGACCTGCCGCCGTTCACCTGCGACGTCCCCAT
>DATKBC010000147.1:0-6930 GCA_035514415.1 Pleomorphomonadaceae bacterium
CCCGATCCGCGCCCAGGCGCGGCAGCAGGATCTCGCGCGTGTCCTGGTCGTACGTCGCCCAGAAGGGCTGCATGTTGGCGGCCACGTCGAGCGTCGCGAAGCGGTTGATGTCGGCACCATCGATCAGCTCGATATGGGCGATCGAGTGCCGGACGTCACGCGGACCGTTGGCCGCCCGCGCGGCGGCCACGGCGTCCAGCGCCTGGCGCACCGCACCATCGCCGATGGCGTGGAAGTGGCTGTCAAACCCCCGGCGCTCGAGCTCGATCACCGCCGCGTTGAGCTCCTCCACGCCGTAGTTCGGGGTGCCGCGATTGTCGGTGGCCGCTCCATCGGACCCCAGGTAGGGTTCCAGCACGACGGCAGTCCCGTTCTCGAACACCCCGTCCAGCCAGAACTTCACGACGTCCGCGCGCAACGGACCGATGCGCAGCGCGTCGCGCTGCGCCAGCAGACGGGGCAGGGGATCGGGCTCCTTGGCCTCGCCCCACGGCCACCATTGCTGGGCGGCCACCACCCGCGCCGTCAGGCGGCCGGACTCCGCCAGATCGCGATACGCGGGCAGCCATTCGGGGTTGACGCCCGGGTCGTGCCAGGCGGTGATGCCCAGCGCATGGAGGTGCCGCTGGCTGTGGAGGAGCGACTCGACCAGCTCAGCGTGGGTTGGCTCCGGGACGAGCCGCTCGACCAGTCCCTGGGCCGTCTCGGACAGGAGCCCGACCGGCGTCCCGTCGGGGTCGCGCTCGATGCGGCCGAACTCGGGGTCTGGACTCTCGGCGGTGATGCCGGCCAGCTCCAGGGCCCGGGTGTTGACCCAGGCCGAGTGGCCGTCATATGCGGTCAGGAACACCGGCCGGTCGGCCACCACCCGATCGAGGGTATCCCGACGCGGGATGCCGCCGGGAAAGGGGCCGTAGGTCCATCCGTCCCCGGTCAGCCACTCCAGCTGGGGATGGCCGGCCGCGTACGCGGCCAGGGCGGCCAGGTACGCATCCTGGTCGGGAAGGCCGTGGAGGTTGCAGCTGCGCAGGGTCAGGCCGCCGTATACCGGGTGGACGTGCGCGTCCTGGAATCCGGGGAGCAGCGTCTCCCCGTGGAGGCGGATGAGGCGCGTCTGCGGGCCGACCAGCCCCTCCACGTCCGCGGCGGTCCCCACCGCGCTGATGCGTCCGGTGCGCACCGCGACCGCATCCGCGGGCTGGGAACGGGTCGCAATCGATTCGACGCGCGCGCCGACCAGCACCAGGTCGGCGGGTTCGGTCACTCCTCGCCGACGGTCGTGATCCGGCGCCGCGTGGAGACCTCGACCTGTGACTCCTTGCCTTCGTGGGCGGGGAATTCGACCAACGCGATCAAGCGACTGGCCATGAAGCGTCCGGTGCGCACGGGGGTTCCGGATCGGGTCACCTCGCTGACCTCGACCACGCCCCGGCTGGTGGCCACTTCCAGGCGACGGCCGGCGCGGGTGGCCTCGATCACGAAAGTCTGCGTGCCCTGGCCGGTGTCGACCACGGCCTCGACCCGATCACCCTTCATGGCGTGAGAGTAGCAGCGACATCTGCCTGCTAGGCGTCAGCGATGCGTTCGAGGACCACGACCGGATGCGCCGCGTAGTCCGGTCGCCCAGCTCCGGGTGCTCGGAGGGGCCATGGCGCGCGTGCCGGCCGACGCAACCGCCTACGCCCACCGCGCGAGCCGGATCATGGTCAACGTCGCGGCCTTCTACGACGGGCCCGAGGATCGGCCTGTGCGCGAAGCCTGGGTTTCCGAGTTCGCGGCGGCCCTGCGCCAGGATGACGACGGCGCCTACGTCAACTTCCTGGGCGACGAGGGCCAAGGGCGGGTTCGGGCCGCCTACCCCGGTGCGACCTGGGACCGCCTCACCACCATCAAGTCGCGCTACGACCCGACCAACCTGTTCCGGCTCAACCAGAACATCCCGCCCATGGGAGACGGTCGGGTCCGCTGAGGACTCTCGTAGCATGTGCGCGTGACCGCGCCCGAACCCGAACCACCGCGTCTTCCTGAATCCCTCGCTGAACGCTACGTCCTCGAGCAACGCCTCGCGAGCGGCGGCAGTGCGGAGGTGTGGCGGGGGCGGGACACGGTTCTGGACCGTCCTGTGGCGGTCAAGGTGCTCCACCGCCACCTGCTGGCCGATCCGACCACCCAAGCCCGCTTGATCCAGGAGGCGCGGGCAGCCGCGTCCCTCTCTCATCCCGGCATCGTGGCCGTCTACGACGTCGCGATCGACGAAGCGGCGTCGGCCGCGGTCATCCTCGAGCTGGTTGAGGGCGAATCACTGGCCGATCGGATCAAGCGCGAGGGCGCGCTGCCGCCGCGGGCAGCGGTGCGGATCGCGGCCGAGGTGGCGGAAGCGCTGGCCCACGCGCACGAACGTGGCGTGGTGCATCGGGACGTCAAGGCCGCCAACGTGCTCCTGGGCGTGAATGGTGAGGCCCGCCTTGCGGATTTCGGCATCGCGCGCCTGCTGGAGGATGAGGCTCAACGGCTGACCGATATCGGCACGATCGCCGGCACGCTGCGCTACCTGGCCCCCGAGCAGCTGCGCGGCGAGTCGGCCGGCCCCCCGGCCGACGTGTATGCGGTCGGCGTTCTCCTGACGGAGATGGTGAGCGGCCAGCCTCCCTACCAGGTCAGCTCGCCGGTCGCCCTGGCCGATGCGCAGCGCACGCCGCCGTTGGCGATCGAGGGTGCGCCGCCGTCCCTGTCGAACATCGTGCGCCCCACACTCGATCCGGATCCGGAACGTCGTCCGTCGTCCGCGGGAGCGCTGGCTGCCCAATTGCGCAGCTGGCTGGAAACCGATGCCGCCCCAGGGGCCCTCGACAGCGCGCCCGACGCGCCGACTCTCGCGGCGATACCCGTCCCGCTCCTCACGGCTGTCCCGCCCGTTCCCTCCGTCCCTCCGGTTCCCCCAGCCCTCACCGGCGCTCCGCCGACACCATCTGAGCGGCCACGCGCCCAGCGACTATCGCCGGTGCCTGCCGCTGTGATCGCGGGGATAGTCATGTTCGTCGCGCTCGTCCTGCTGCTGGCGGCCGTCACCGAACCGCGCGAGCTGGTGTCCAGCCCTTCCCCATCCCCTTCGGCCAGTCCAACCCCATCCCCTTCGGCCAGTCCAACCCCGACGCCCGCCCCCGCCCCGCTCACCTTCTCCGAGGCGATGGAGGCCTTCAAGGACCTCGTGGACCGGGGCGAGGAGGAGGGTCTCATCGAGCGCGAAGCCGCGAAGGACCTCAGCGATTTTGCCAATGACATTGAGAACGCCGTGGAGGACGGCAGCCAGGGCGATGTGAACAAGGCATTCCGTGACCTGCGCCGCGCCATTGACGAGTTCGGTCGCGACGGGCGCATCGCGGACGACACCGCCGCCAGCCTTCAGGATGCCGTGAATGAGATCGAGGCGGCTGCGGCCCGCGAACGATAAAAACGCGCCGACGAACTGCGCCTGAAGGTCCCCGGCTGACCTCGCGTCCCCCTTACAATCCGACCGATGATCCCGACGCCAGGATCGGGACGCCCAGTGGAGGAATGAGCGTGGCTACCAAGAAGCCTGCGGCCAAGAAGCCTGCGGCCAAGAAGCCGGCGGCGAAGAAGGCAGCGGCCAAGAAGCCGGCCGCCAAGAAGCCGGCCGCCAAGAAGCCGGCCGCCAAGAAGAAGTAGCCGCTCGAGGGCTCAGTCAGCCCTCGGTAACCAAGCCCGGATCAGGGGGCGCCGTCGGAAGGTCGGGGCGCCTGCGCGGCTGTCCGCTTGGCACGCCGAGCGCGACGGCCTGGCGTGGCGGGCGTCGGCTTGAGATCGGGGTCCGCCCCGGACCGGCGTAGCCAGACCGGACGCCATTCCGCCGGTTCCTCAGTCGCAGACATGGTGGTTGACTCGTCCGCACGTGGGCCAGCATCGAATCCCGTCGCAATAAGCGTGACCTGCACCTCGTCCCGCAGGCGGCTGTCAAGGCTCATTCCGAAAACGACGTTCGCGTCCTGGCCGGCCGTGGCGAGTACAGTCTTGGCCACCTCATCGAGTTCGGCCAGCTTGAGCTTGCGCGAGCCGCTCACGTTCAGAAGGATCGACGTCGCTCCTTCCATCCGAGCCTCGAGCAGGGTTGCCGCCATCGCACTGCGAGTAGCCTCGGCGGCTCGGTTTTCGCCCGCTGCGCGACCGAGGCCTACCACGGCCGCCCCGCCACCCTGCAGGACGGCCCGCACATCCGCGAAGTCAATGTTGATTCGTCCGGGAACCGCGATGAGAGCGACGATCTCGCCAAGGCTGCGGCGCAGGACGTCATCGATGGACCGGAACGCATCCTCCACCGTCACGCCGGCGGGCATGACGTCGCGCACTCGGTCGTTGGGAACTGTCGCGACTGCGTCGGCCTTGTCTTCCAGGATCCCTGCGGCGTTCTGCGCGACCTGCTGACGGCGAGCGCCCTCGAATCTGAACGGCTTGGTCACGACGGCCATCGTCAGGGCGCCATGCTGGCGGGCGATGTCGGCCACCACGGGGGCGGCTCCCGATCCGGTCCCGCCGCCCAGCCCGGCGGTGATCACGACCAGGTCGGAGCCCTCCAGGGCGCGGCCAATCAATTCGGCCCCATCACGAGCCGCCGCCTCGCCCGCCGCGGCATCACCGCCGGTCCCGAGACCGTTGGTCATCGATTTCCCAATCGCAATCTTTGTGCGGGCCGACGACCGACGCAGGGCGTGGAGATCGGTGTTCACCACGACGTAGTCGACGCCACGCATCCCCGACCGGATCATGGCCTCGACCGTATTCGCCCCGCCGCCGCCGATGCCAACCACTCGAATGATGCGACCGCCGCGCGGCCTGCCACGCATGACCACGGCCATACCGGCGACCAGCGCCATGATGGCAGCGATGGGCAGAAGCTTGACCAGATCGTTGATGGGGAAGTCCATCACTCGACGCTAGCAGCCGAGGCGCGGCTTGTGACCGGGGCCACAAGTACCGGGGCGGGGGAAAGTCGTCCTAGACCTGATGATCGGCTCAGCTGCAGCCGGTGCGACGACCCCCAGCCAGGTGAAACGTTACATCTGCTCGACTCGGACGGAGCTACCTCCCCCGGGGACCCTTCCTACCTGCCCAACCTGCCGCGCCCGAAGTACCCCAGAACGAAGAGCACGATGACGACGATCACGACGACGATGAGGATGGTTTCCGTACTCATGGGACGTACCGCCTGCTGCTGGAAGCCCGGGAACGCTGATTGCCGACTCGCTACGCTCCGCACGGGCCGAAGGTGAGCCGGACCAACGCCGATTAGGCGTCTGGTGACACGGAGGATAGGCGGGCCTCAACCGGCCGGCAATGCCTTTCCCGAGTTCCGGCGGGGTTTCTAGCGATCTCGTTTAAGGATGTCGCGGGCGGCGTCCTTGGTCTTGCCCCAGTCCTCCTGGATGCTCCCCTCGACCTGGTCGCGTTTGCCCCCAGCCTCGGTAGACTTGTCGCCGGTAATCTTGCCCGCGACCTCCTTGACCTTGCCGCCGGCCTTCTTGACGGCTCCCTTGGGCCGATCCTTATCCATGTCCGATCTCCTCGCGTTGGTGGGCCAGCCTGCCCTGGGACGAAGCCTAGCAGACCGACCTCCGTCGGGCCGGCGGGGGGAAGTCGTCCTAGACCTGCTTGATCGGTTCCGCTGCAGCTGGTGCCGCGTCCCCCAGCCCGACTGGCAGGGTGACCCCAGTGGAATGGACAGGGCAGTAGCCGCTCGGATTCTTGGCCAGGTACTGCTGGTGGTAGTCCTCGGCGAAGTAGAACGGCCCCGCCTCGGCGATCTCGGTCGTGATCGGTCCGTATCCGGCCTTGGCCAGCTCGCGGCCATACATCTCGCGGGAAGCCTCCGCGGCCGCGCGCTGGGCATCGGTATGGGTGTAGATGGCTGACCGATACGACGTGCCCATGTCGTTGCCCTGGCGCATGCCCTGGGTCGGGTCATGCTCCTCCCAGAAGGCCTTGAGCAGCTGGTCGTAGCTGACCCGGGCCGGGTCGAACACGACGCGCACGGCCTCGGCGTGGCCGGTCTGGCCGGAGCACACCTCGCCGTAGGTTGGGTTGGGGGTGTAGCCGCCCTGGTACCCCACCGCGGTCACGATCACGCCCGGGATCTGCCAGAACGTCTTCTCGACGCCCCAGAAACAGCCCGCCGCGAAATCGGCGATCTCCGCGCCATCCGGGTACGGACCCTTCAGGGGCTGGTCATTGCTGAAGTGGCGCTCGGCGGTCGGGATCGCCTGCCCCCGGCCGGGGAGCGCCTTGGCCGGGTCAGGCATGGCGGACTTGCGTCCATTCAGAAACGAGAACATGCCGTCAGTCTACGCCGGGCCGGGTCGGGCGCCACTCCGCCGCGGCCGCGTCCTGGCGGCGCAGGTTGCGGACGCTGGGCACGGCCAGTATGGCCAGGTTGGCGCTCGTCCCCAGCACGAACGCCATGATCAGGGTCTCGGCCTCGCCCACGGCCACGGCCAGTGGCCCAACTACGGCGAAAGCGATGGGCTGGAAGATCAGCGAGACCATCCAGTCGTAGGAGTTCACCCGCGACAGAGACTCTTGCGGTACCTGTTGCTGGACGGTGGTGTCCCACAAGGTGTTCCCCAGGATGATCGCCCCCACCGCGGCGAAGTCTGCTGCGGCCAAGGCCAGTACCGGAGCCGGCGGGATCAGGAACAGCAGGGGAATGAAAATCAGCGGGCCCATCCCGAACGACGCGAGGAGCGGCCGCGACGGCCGAAATCGGAGCGCAACCGCGCCTCCGGCCAGGCCGCCCAGCGCGCCGCCGGTCAAGATCAGTCCCCAGGCAGAGGCACCGCCCAGCTCCCGGTCGGCGATAACCGGCCCGAGGACCTGGAACGACGCGCTGGCCATGTTCCCCAACGCGAACACCACCAGGCC
>DATKBC010000148.1:0-20760 GCA_035514415.1 Pleomorphomonadaceae bacterium
CTGGCCAACGGCGGCGGGGTTCGGATCACCATCTCGCGCTGGTTCACGCGGAACCACAACAGCGTGGCCCCGGATGGCGTTCAGCCGGACATCGTGGTCAGCGTGCCGGAGGGAACGCCCGCGGAAGAGGACCCGGTCCTGGATCGCGCCCTCGCCTACCTGGCGACGGTGGACCAGGACGCCGCATGGCGACCGGCTCTCCCCGCGCGGCCCGCGCAGATGGGGTTGCGTGTCGTGGGCTGGGCGCCGGAAACCGGGTTGTGGGCCGCATGGCGCGCGTGCTAGCATCCGCGGCCACGAAAGGAGGTGGTGTGCAATGGACAGTTCCAGGCGCGCCACCACCGAGGCGGTGCACTGACACAGCCATCGCGTGGTAGCGACGGAAGAGCCGGCCGACGAGGCCGGCTCTCCCATTTCCCTCCCATCGGGGCCTGATACGGTTCACGACCGATGCCTGAGCAGACCGTCGCCCAAAACCGTCGTGCCCGCCACGAGTACAACGTCGAGGAGACGGTGGAGGCCGGGCTGGTCCTGACCGGCACCGAGATCAAGAGCATCCGGGCCGGGCGCGCCAACCTGGCGGAGGCGTACGCCCGCATCGAGCGCGGCGAGGCATGGTTGATCGGTGCCCACATCGCACCCTATGAGCAGGCCAGTCGGTTCAACCACGAGCCAACGCGGACCCGCAAGCTGCTCCTGCATCGGGATCAGATCGCCGAGCTGGCGGGCAAGACCCAGACCCGTGGCTACACCCTTGTCCCGCTTCGCCTCTACCTGCGCGATGGACTGGCCAAGGTCGAGCTGGGCCTGGCCCGGGGTCGCAAGGCACATGACAAGCGACGTGTGATCGCGGAGCGCGACGCGCGCCGCGAGCTCGAGCGAGAGACCAAGATTCGGGTCCGTCTCTGACCTCGTGGTATCCTCGAAGAGCCGGACACCAGGCCGGCGGTTCGTGGGGATGTCAGGTTTCGACAGGACCCAGGAACCGGGAATCGCGAGCCGAGGTCGCCCGCAGGCCTCGTAAAACCGCGGGCAAACCGTAACTGGCAACCGTCAGTTCGCTCTCGCTGCTTAGGCAGTGAGCATCGACGCCGTCCCCTCTCCCCGGGCGGCGAAGGTGTCATCAGGGGAGATGCGGCGTCGCCGACTCCGGTGAGCGGCGTCAAAGAGCCGAAAGGCGGCCGGATAGGGCGCGGAGCACCCCGCCGGTTGGGGGCCCGAGGCCCGAAACCCAAATAGGCCGGACACGCTCGTAGTGAGACCCGGCGACTCGGTCTTGGACGGGGAGTTCGATTCTCCCCCATCTCCACCAGCACTCATCAGACGGCGGCCGAACGGCCGCCGATTTGGTCCCCTGATTTTCTCCTTGATTGACCGATGCGGGCGCGGTACGGTTCGGGCAGCCAGGGTCCGGGCAACGATCCATTTCGCCCGCGCTGGTTTTGCCGAGAGGGACGCCCATGTTCGCAAACCTGAGCGCGAATGACCGACTGGCGGCCGTCGCGGCCGTGGTCGTGATCATCACCGGCTTGATCAGCATCGCGACGGCCTGGGGCCCGCTGGTCTTCCTCTCCCTGGCAGCTGGCGTCGGGGCGCTGTTCGTCGTCCTGCAGCCGCAGATCGCTCCAGCGGTGAAGCTGCCCATGACCAAGGGCGTGCTTCTGCTCGGCCTGGGAGCCATCGCAACCGTGGTCCTGCTGGTGGTCGCGCTGGTTTGGATCGATTACATCCTCACGCCCCCCATCTTCGTACTTGACACGATCCAGTTCTTCATCGGCGTCGTGGCTGCTGTCGTCCTGCTCTACGCCGGCTGGCGTGCGTACCAGGCCGAGAAGGGGACAACCTCGATCGCTGGCTAGGGCCCCGGGCGGCCAACGGCCGCGGGAAAGGTCTAGCGCGCGCCAACGCGCGCGTATCGGTCGCGCAGGATTCTGGTCGCGTCGGCTCCAGTCGGCAGCAGCCGTTGGAGCCGGATCGCCACGGCCTCGCCCGACAGACCGTCGTCGATCGCGTCGAGCGCCTCGCGGGTGTCGCCACTGAGGCTGCCCACCAGGTGGGCGAGGTCGGCCTGGGTGGCTTCCAGCTCGGCCGGCGGATCGGCCAGCGAAGCCAGGAAGAAGGCGATGGCGGCGGCGACCAGGCCTGCCCGTCGTTCAAACGGGTCAGTAGTCGGATCCCGCAACGCCGGCCCGTCCACCTGACCGAAGACGAGCCGATAACCGTCAAACGCGGGCTCGATGCCGACCCACGTCCCGTCCGGGGTGAGCCGCCCGATGGCCCGGACCGGCTCCTCGGCCCGCGCCATCCGACGCCCGCTACTCGACCTTGGTGGCGGGGAGGATCACCACGCGGCGATTGGGCTCGACCCCGACGCTCTGGGTGCGCACCGTGGCGTGCTCAGACAGGGCGAGGTGGACGATGCGGCGCTCCATGGCCGGCATGGCCTCGAGCTGGATGATCTTCCCGCTCTGCGCCACGCGCTGAGCTGCCCGGTCGGCCACGTCGCGCAGCTGGTCCTCACGCCGGCCGCGATAGTTCTCGACGTCGACCATGATCCGGTTCAGCTGGCCCTCGCGGCGAGCGACGATCAGGTTGACGATGTGCTGGAGGCTGGCCAGCTTCTCGCCGCGACGGCCGATCAGCACGCCGAGGTCGGTCCCCACCACGTTCAGCTTGGCCGCCTCGGTGCCCATCAGGACCTCGACCGATCCCTGCAGCTCCATGAGCCGCAGCAGCTCCTCGAGGACGGCCTTCGCCTCCTCCAGCGTGAGTCGCTCCGACTCGGAGAGCTCCTCCATCGGCTTGGCGGGCACGAAGGGTCGAGGCTCAGGCCGGCCATCGCCGTCACGCGGCTGGGCAGCCGGCCGCTCGCCCCGGTCGCGTGGAGCGCGTGGCTCTCTCCGCGGAACGGCATCGCGGCCTCGGCCGCGGCCCCGGGGACGCGCCGTGGGCGCCTCGGCTGCGTCTGCCATGGCATCGGCCATCGCATCGGTCAGTGCATCGGCGCCGCCATCGGGGATTGCGAAGCCCCCGTCGGACGCAGGTTCGGAGGCGGATTCGGCGAACTCGACCCCCTCACCGGCATTGGCCGCGTGCGCCGGGGCCGGCGGTTCCTCGGACCGCAGGCTGGTCGCCTCGGCCACCGCGGACTTGGGGGCGGCCAGGATGCGCGCCTCGTCGCCGCCCACGCCCAGGATGCCGCGGCTGCCCTGGGAAAGGATCTCGATATCGAGATCGGCCAGGTCCGAGGCGAACTCGCGCATCGCGGCGCGGATCGCCTCCTCCACGTTCTTTCCGGTGAATTCCTTGAATGTCATCGTCTTCGGCCCTCCCGGCCTCGTCGCTTCCGACCCGGGCGCCGCTGCCCGCCAGCCTTGGCTGGCGCGGGGGCTTCGCGCCCATCGGTCGGTGGTGGTGTGGGGCTCTTGGCAGGTCGGGTCATGCCGATGTCACCGGCCTCGGGGCTCGGTGCCCAGCGCGGCTGCCAGCCGAAGAGCGGGAAGAGGTTGCCCCAGCCCATGATCAGGAACTGCTGGATGATCAGGTAGGCGGTGTACACGCCCCAGTACAGGACCAGGCCGCTGGGGAAGATGCCGCCCCAGACCACGGTCATGATCGGGAACAGGTAGGTCATGGTCTGGGTCGTGGTCGCGGTCGGGTCACCACTCCCGGCCCGTGGTGAAGTCATGCGGACCTGGATGAACTGCAGGATGCCCGCGATGATCGCGATACCGGAGATGGCGAAGCCGCCGAACAGGAAGACCGAGAAAGCCTGGTCAATCGTGCCCAGGTCCAGTGACACCCCGGTGAAGGGGTTGGTGAGCCACTCGATGACCGTGTCCACCGGCGCGTCGAGCTTCAACGGGGTGACGAGCTGGCAGTTCAGGGGCAAGAACGGGTGGAAGTCGGGTGGGATCCCGCACGAACCGTCGAACGGGATGTGGTACTGGTTGTTGCCAAGGGACTCGATGGCCGGGTTGGCGGCCAGGAACGCGTCAAAGCTGGCCTGCTGCTCATCCGACGGGTCGAAGGCGACGGAGCTCGACGCCCGCGTCAGAGCCTGGTACAGCGCGAACAGGATCGGGAGCTGAAGGAGGAGCGGTAGGCAGCCCCCGAACATGTTCACGCCGTGCTCGCGGTACAGGGCCGCGGTCTCCTCGCTGATCTTCCGCTGGTTGCCCTTGTGCTTGCGCTGGACCTCGCGGACCAGCGGCTGCATGCGCTGCATCTCCTTCTGAGAGCGGATCTGGCGCACGAACAGCGGCGCCAGCACGGTCCGGATGAGGACGGTCAGGCCGATGATGGCCAGCGCCAGGTCGCTGAAGAGGACGCGGTACAGCCCGACCAGGGCGTTGAAGAGGGGGAGGAAGATGACGTCCCAGGGCGGGGTGAAGGTCTCGATCCCGAAGAATCCGGCGCCCGGTTCCATGCGGCGTTTCCTAGCGGACCGGGTCGTAGCCGCCGGGATGGAACGGATGGCAGCGCGCGACGCGCTGGACGCCCATCCACGATCCCCGGAAGAATCCGTAACGCTCGATGGCCTGGTAGGTGTAGACCGAGCAGGACGGGGTGTACCGGCAGGTCGGCGGCATCCAGGACGTGAGCCGCTGGTAGGCCCGGATGAGGCCTAATCCGATCAGCCGCACGCGATCATGCTCCGGTCACCCCGGCGCGCGTGAGCAGGGAGTCGAGGGCAGCCCCCAACTCCGCGAACGTCGCGCGTCGAGCGTCAGGTTTCGTGATCACCAGCAGGTCCCAGCCCGCTCCCATCTCGCCATAGCGCGCTCGGACCAGCTCACGCACGCGGCGTCGTACCCGATTCCGTTCTACCGCCCCGCCCAAAGTGGCCGGGGTTGCCAGGCCGATCCGGGTGATCGGCTCGCCGGTTCGCCGGGCCCGCAGGACCAGCAGTCGGGTGGCGCTGACGGTTCCGGACCGCGTCACCGCTTCGAAATCGGCCCGGCGACGGAGCGTCGGATAGGCCGGCACGGCTGCGGGTCCGGGAGGTCAGGCGCTCAGCCGGTTGCGCCCCCTCGCCCGACGGCGGGAAAGCACGCGGCGACCGCCCTTGGAAGCCATGCGAGCGCGAAAGCCATGATTCCGCTTCCGGGCGCGCTTCTTGGGCTGGTAGGTCCGTTTCATCGTCGCGGGCTCACCCTCTGTTCAACCAGGGCGTCGCAGGCTGCCGAACACGCGCGAGGCTGGCGTTTCGCCAGCCTCATCGGTGGGTCGTTGACGGTCTGCGTCGCGTGGCGGCGATTCTAGCCTACCCTCGTCGCCGGGGTGTCAAACCCGGCCGGGGCCAACTGGCTGCGAACCATTGCCCGGGTTACCGGCGGGCGCTACACTACGCCGACCCCCGGAGCCTGACGCCCACCAAACGGGCCGTGCCCGCCCCGGAGGAGCACCAGAATCTCGGATTTCGCCCGGTCCGTGGCTCCCCGCGGCCGGCCTGGAGGCGTCTGTCGAATGGATGCGAAACAGGTGTGGCGCGCCGTCCTCGGCGAGCTGCAGGTCAGCCTTTCGGCCGCCAACTTTGAAACCTGGCTGAAGGACACCTCGCTCGAAGAGATCGACGAGCACCTGTTCCGCATCTCGGCTCCCAACGGGTTCACCCGAGACTGGCTGGACAATCGCTATCGGACCCTGGTCAGCCAGACGCTGGCACGGGTGGTCGGTCGGTCGGTGCGGGTCGAGTTCGTGGTGGCCGACGCCCCCGGTCCTGCCCCGGAGCAGTCGAGCGACGAGCTGACCCCGGTCCCGGTCTCCACGCCCAGCGGGAACGCGGTCAACCTCAACGGGCGGTACACGTTCGCGAACTTCATCGTCGGCAGCGCCAACCGGCTGGCGCATGCCGCGGCCCTGTCGGTCGCCGAGCGGCCCGGCCACGCCTACAACCCCCTGTTCCTGTACGGCGGGGTCGGCCTGGGCAAGACGCACCTGATGCATGCCATCGGGCACGCGGTGGCGGCCAAGTTCCCGCGAAAGCGGATCCTGTACGCGACCAGCGAGAAGTTCACCAACGACTTCATCAACTCCATCCGCGAGCAGAAGATGGAGGACTTCCGGGGCCGATATCGGCGTATCGACGTCCTGCTCATCGACGACATCCAGTTCATCGCCGAACGCGAGCGCACCCAGGAGGAGTTCTTCCACACCTTCAACGCCATCCACGAGATCGGCAAGCAGATCGTCCTCAGCTCGGATCGGCCACCCAAGGCCATCACCACCCTGGAGGAACGGCTCCGCTCCCGGTTCGAGATGGGGCTCATCGCCGACCTCACCCCGCCCGACCTGGAGACCCGGATCGCCATCCTGCGGTCGAAGGCCGAGGACCAGCTGCACCTCATCCCGCCGGAGGTCATCGAGTTCATCGCGCGCAAGGTGGTGAGCAACGTGCGTGAGCTGGAGGGTGCCCTGAACCGGGTCCTGGCCTACGCCTCCATGAGCGGGGCACCGATCAACATCGAGCTGGCGTCGGCGGTGCTCAGCAACGTCATGTACAACCCCCGCAAGCGGTCCATCACACCGCAGCGCATCGTGCGCGTGGTGGCGGACTACTACGGCGTGAACCTCGATCAGCTGCGCAGCAGCAAGCGGGAGAAGGCGATCGTCGTCCCGCGCCAGATCGCGATGTACCTGATCCGGGAGGAGACCGACATTTCGCTGCTGCGGATCGGTGCCGAGCTCGGCGGCCGCGACCATTCAACCGTGCTCCACGCCTGCGACAAGATCAACCGCGAGATGGCTGAGAACGACGAGCTGCGCCGCGAGATCAGCGCCGTGCGGGAGATGATCTACTCGGAGTGAGGCGGTGGACAACTGGCCTGGGGCTGGGGACAGGCGGGGGACCGCGGTCCGGCCGCAGTTGACGCTCCGCGGTACTGGCAGACGGCTTGTCCGCCGCCCATTGACGAAGTGGGCTGGCCCGCCAACCGCGCATCCCCGGGCTGCCAACACGAGCCGGGCGGCTTCCCGAAACCATTTGGCAGGGATGTCCACACCGTCCACACCCCTACTACCAGAGACGACGATTCAAAGACTCTATGCTTCAGGAGAACCGTAGTGAGACGCATTTCATGAAGCTCTCCGTCATGCAGGAGAACCTTGCCCGGGGTCTCGGCATCGTCAGCCGGGCCGTGGCCAGCCGGGCCACCCTGCCGGTCCTGGCCAACGTCCTGCTGCGCACGGAGGATGGCGGACTCAAGCTCACCGCCACCAACCTGGAGATCGGCATCACGTGCTGGGTGCCGGGCAAGGTCGAGGACGCCGGCGAGATCACCGTCCCCGCCCGTCTCCTGACCGACCTGGTCGGGTCGTTGCCCCCCCAGCGCATCGACCTGGATCTCTCGGCCAAGGACCGCAGCCTGAAGGTCACGTCGGGGGGAAGCCGCGCCTCCATCAAGGGCATCGAGGCCGACGAGTTCCCGGTGGTGGGAGCCATAGGCGAAGCGGCGCTGACCGCGGTCGACGCGCGGGTCCTGCGCGAAGCCCTGGGTGAGGTCGTGTTCGCGGCGGCGAGCGACGAGTCCCGACCCATCCTGACCGGTGTGCTGACCCGGCTGGAGGGCGACACGATGACGCTGGCCGCGGCCGACAACTACCGGATCGCGGTCCGCACCCTGGTCCTGGCCCGCCCGGTCAGCGTCGAGACCACGATCGTGGTGCCTGGCCGCAGCTACGCCGAGCTGGTCCGAGTGCTCCCCGACGCCGAGGCGCCGGTCGAGATCACGATCACCCCCAACCGGAGCCAGGTCCTGTTCCACGTCGAGGGGATCGACCTGGTCAGCCGCCTCATCGAGGGCCAGTTCCCCAACTACGAGCCGGTCGTGCCGCGCAAGGACGCGTGGACCTCACGCGCCACGGTCGACCGCGAAGCGTTTCTGGCCGGCACCCGCCGCGCGAGCTTCTTCGCTCGCGACTCGGCCAACATCATCAAGGTCGAGGTCGGCGGGGAGGGCGGCGAGGCGCCCGGCGTCACCATCAGCGCACACGCGGCCGACATCGGCGACAACGCCGAAACGCTCGAGGCCACGGTGGAGGGCACGCCGACCACGATCGCGTTCAACGCCCGCTACCTGACCGATGTCCTCGGCGCCCTGGGCGCCGAGGAGGCCATCCTCGAGCTCTCCGGCCCTTTGGCTCCGGGCGTCGTCCGCGGGGTCGGCAAGGACGACTACGTCCACGTCATCATGCCGGTGCGCACCGCCTCCTGATGTGATGTGCGTCTCGCTCGTCTCCTGCTCGACCACTACCGAAGCTATGCCTCCGCCGAGCTGGAGCCTGACCCGGGACTGACCGTCATCGCCGGCCCCAACGGAGCCGGCAAGACCAACTTGCTCGAGTCGGTGTGGGTCACCGTCTCGGGCCGCTCCCACCGGCCCGCGGCCGACGCCGACCTGGTCACCCATGGCGCCCCGCTGGCTCGCATACGCCTGGACCTGGCGCCCGCGACCGGGGGCGACTCCACGGAGCAAGTCGAGCTGGTGCTCCCCGGGGTGGAGCCGCCGCCCGGCCTCCGGCGCCGGTTGACCGTGAACGGGGTCGCGCGCCGCCAGGCGTCGTTGGCCGACACCGTCCGGGCGGTCCTGTTCCGGCCCGAGGAGATGCTGCTCCTGGTGGGCTCGCCGTCCGAGCGGCGCCGCTTCCTGGACGCCATCCTCGCCCAGCGTTCGAGGGGGACGGCCCGCGACCTGCTCGACCTGGCCCGGGTGCTCGCCCAGCGCAACGCGCTGTTGCGGGCCATCAGGGCCGAGGAAGCGGACCTGGCCGAGCTCACCGTCTGGGACGAGCAGCTGGCGCAGATCGGCGGCCGGGTGACCGCCGCCCGCGTGGACCTGGTGTCCGATCTGGCCGCGCGCATCGGCCCGCTTCATGATGCGGTGGCGCCCGCCGACGAGCTGGACGACCAGGTGGGGCTGACGTACGCCGATGCGCTGAAGGATGCCTGGCCCGGTCGCGAGGCGGCCCGCACGGATCCGACCCAGGCCGACCCGCTGGTCCTGGCCCAGGCCATCCGACGCCGGTTGGAGGACGTCCGCCAGAAGGAGATCTGGAATGGCATGTCGCTGGTAGGTCCCCAGCGCGACGACCTGGCGGTCACCCTGGGTGGCCTGCCGGTAGCCGCCCACGCCAGCCGCGGCCAGCAGCGGACGATCATCGTGGCGCTCAAGCTGGCGGAGACCGATCTGCTGGCCGAGAGCGGCGGACCCTCGCCCATCGTCCTCCTCGACGACGTGTTCAGCGAGCTGGACCCGGAACGGTCGGCGCGGGGACTTGACCTGCTCCGGCAACGCGGCCAGGTCCTGGTCACCATCACCGACCCGGCCCTGCTGCCCGCGCGCCACCGTCATCGCGTGCCGGTCTGGAGCGTGGGCGAGGGCCGGCTGGCGCGCAGCTCCCGGGTCGCGTGAGGGACACGGTGTGAGCAAACGGCCCACGACCGAGGAGGCGGTGAGCGCCGTCCAGCGCGCGCTCCTGGAGTGCGTGGGCCCCGGCGCCGCGGAACAGCTGGCCCTGGCCCAGGCTCGCCTGGCGTGGCTGGAGGCCGTGGCCGAGGCCGGGCTCACGCCCCACGGGATGTGGAGCCGCCTGATCAGCGTGAACAACGGCGTGGCCACCGTGGTGACGCCCGAGCCGATGCTGGCCGCCGAGCTCAAGCTGCGCGGCGATCGCCTGGCCCAGGCGGTCAATGAACGCCAGCGCGGCCGACCCGGCGCCCTGTACCAGCTGCGCAGCCTGGCGGTGGTGGTCCGGCCGGGGGCGACCGAAGGGCCGTCATGAGCCAGCGCCTGGCGACCCGGTTCGGCCTCGTCCCGGAGGCGGAGCGCGCGCCGGACGCGACCGACCTGGTCCGCGTCAACGAGCCGACCGTGGGCGCCCCGGTCCGGACCAAGGGCAGCCTCTACCTGCTGGCCCAGCTGACGGAGGCCGGGGCCGGCGCGGTGCGGGCGGCCCGACAGACGCTGGAGGCGATCGAGCACGACTACTACTACGACCTGTCGGCCGGTCCGCTCGACACCCTGGCTCGCGCCGTGGCCCAGGCCAACCGGCGCCTCTACCACGCCCGCGGACGGGTGGGCCTGACCCGGGGAGCGCGGATCAGCGTGGTCGGTGTCGCCATCCGCGCGGCGGATATGCACGTGGCCAAGATCGGCCCCGCCGGCGCGATCATCGTGCGCGGCGAGCGCATCTATGAGCTGCCACCGCCCCTGCCGGCGGGCGACGACTTCGACTCCGACCGGATGGTCGCCGACTCGCTGGGGGAGGCGCTCGAGATCGAGCCGGTCACCTGGTCCGGCGAGCTGGCGGGCGGGGATCGGGTGGCGCTGGTCAGTCGCAACCTGGCCGAGGTGGTCGGGGCCGAGGACACGCGCCAGGCGTTGCTCGACCTGCGGCCCGCGGCCGCGGCGCAGCACCTGCACCGCCTGTTCCTGGATCGGGGTGGCTCGGGCTCCGACGGCCTGATCACGATCGAGCTGACCGCGATCGGCCTGACCGCGACCACCCATCGGCTCGAGCCGGTCCGGCCGGCTGACCCGCTGGCCGGGCTTCCGGACCGCAGCCCGGTGCCGGGTGCCGATGCGGTGGGCGGAGCCCTCCGCCGCGCCGACCAGGCCGTGGATCACGCGCAGTCGCGGCTCGGCGGCTCAGTCGACCTGTTCATCGGGCGCCTGATGGCGCTCATGCCCCGACGTCAGGTGGACTACCCGCGCCGGGTGGTGCGCACCGAGGCCCTCGAGGCGCGGCGCCGGCGGCGCCTGGGGGCGCTCGGCATGGTTGCGGTCGCCGGCCTGGTGGCGGCCGGCGTCACCGTGGCCAGCTACCCGTCAGTCGATCCCACGCAGGCCATTCCGCGCCTGACGGTGGCCCGCGAGGCCGTGGCCGAGGCTCAAGAGCTGATCGCCGCGGTGGAGGCCCGGATCGACGGCCAAGACCTGGTGGAACGCGACCCGGAGCAGGCCAAGGATCTGCTGGCCACCGCCGAGCGTGCCCTCGACCGGGCCGAGGGCGTCGGGGTCCCAGCATCGGCACTCGAACCACTCCGCGGTCGGCTGGACGGCCGGCTCGATGCGCTGTACGCCGTGACCCGCATCCGGGAGCTGACGACCGTGGTGGACCTGGCTGCGGCGTTCACCGCGGTCTCGCCCGAACGGATGGTTGCCGCCTCCGACACGTCCCTGTGGATCACCGACACCGGGAGGGGTCGGGTGGTCCGCGTGGATCCGGCGACCGGCAGCGCGGAGGTCGTCTACCGGGCCGGCCAGGAGCTGATCGGGGGCGTGGCCGGCGAACCCTGGCTGCTCGCCACGGCGGCCACCGACGTCGTCATCGTCGACCGCCAGCGCCAGGCGTGGCGCGCGGACCTGCTCGAGCGTGTGCCGCGCCGGATGCCCCTGGCAGGTATCGAATCCCTGGACCCGGAGAGCCGGCTGCTGAGCGCGCTCCAGCATCGGCCTCCGCTCGAGATCTTTACCCTGTACGCGGTAGACGCCACCAGCGGCGTGGTCTGGAAGTGGACCCCGCCGGCGGTGATCCCGGTCACCTTTCCCGATCCACCCGAGTCGTTCCTCACCGGAGCCGCGGACCTCAACCCGGCCGCCGCCCGCAACCTGAGCGCCGATGCCAATCTGTGGCTCCTCCAGCGCGCGACCGTGACCCGGGTCAACTTCGGCACGCCGGTCCCGCAGTCAGACTTCTCTCTCGATCCCCCGCCCGACGCCGCGGTGCGCGAGCCGTTGGACTACCAGTTCCTGGACGGCGCCACCATCGGCGAACGCGACCAGTTCTTCGTCTACGACGCCGCCAACGCGCGAATCATCGCCTTCGGGCGGGCTGACGGGGCGTTCCTCGGACAGTGGATGGCGCCTCGCCGAGGAGATGCCGCCGGGCTGCTGGACGAGGTCCTGGGGATGGAGGTCCTGTCCACTCCCGACGGCCCGCCGGCGGCTTACCTGCTGACCTCGGATCGGGTCATCCGCGTCGTCCTGGAGTAGCAGCCACTAGAATCGGGCCGTGACCCAGCTCATTGAGATGGTCGTCGAAAGCGTGCGGGTCCACGTGCTGTCGAGCCAGCACGTGGTGATTCTCAAGGAGACCGAACGGGACCGATACCTGCCCATCTGGATCGGTCCGTCGGAGGCCAACGCCATCGCCATGCGCCTGCAGGGCATCAGCGCCGAGCGTCCGCTCACCCACGACCTGCTGGTCAGCGTGCTGGGGGCGGTCCACGGCTCTCTCAGTCGAGTTGTGGTGACCCACGTCAGCGATGGGACCTTCCACGCCCGCCTGTACCTGGAGACCGCCGAGGGCGGGGAAACGGAGATCGACTCGCGGACCTCGGACGCGATCGCGGTTGCCATCCGCACCGGGTCGACCATCTACGTCGATGAGCGGGTCCTGGACGAGGCCGGCGTCGAGCCGGAGACCAACGGGGAGCTGGGGGAGGACGACCAGAAGCTGGCCGTGTTCCGCGACTTCGTGAACTCGCTCGACGTAGACCTGGGACCGTCCGAGGGCCGCCCGCCATCCGAGGGCCGCCCACCCGTCGAGTAGCCGGGGCTCAGATTCCCGGCGACGACCCCAGGGTCCGCTCGCGATCGGTCCACAGTGCCCAGCGCAGGCGGAAGATGTCCCGGAAGGTGCGCATGATCTTCAGGAAGCTGGCACCGGTGTTCTGGCCCGCGGTCCGCGGGTAGTGGGTCACCCCCACCTGGTCCATCCGCACTCCGCGCGCGTTGAGCTTGATGAGCAGCTCGGCCGACAGGAATGGCCCCTCGGAGTCTAGCCGCAGCCCGTCGAACACGTGGCGCCGGAAGACCTTCATGGCGCAGTCGATGTCCCGCACCCGGAGCCCGAACAGGACCGACACGATGGCGTTGTAGGTCTTGGCGATGACGAGCCGATGCACCGGGTCGCGGCGCCTGATTCGGTAGCCGATGACGGCATCCACCGGGCGCGACGTGTCCGCCAGGCGATCGAGCAGCCGGTGCAGCTCGGCCAGGTCGAACTGGAGGTCGCCATCCGAGAAGGCGATCAGCTCCCCGCGCGCATTGGCAAACCCCGCCTGCAGCGCGCCGCCGTAGCCGCGGTTGGGTTGGTGGAAGACGCGGACCCGGGGGTCGGCCGCGGCCAGCTCATCGGCCAGCTGGGGGGTCCCATCGGTGGAGCCGTCGTCGATGGCCAGGACCTCGAGCGAGGCGGCCAGCGGCCCGATTTCGTCGATGGCCCGCGCCACCGTCCGCTCGATGTTCGCCTCCTCGTTGTAGGCGGGAAAGAAGAACGTCAGGGCGGGGCGGGCTGAGACCGATTCGTTCACGGGCTTCCCTGGATTCGCGGCCGGTCAAAGGGGTGGCGCGGATGGTAGCGGAACCCGGCGCTATACTCACCGCCGCCTTGCCGACCCGTCGTTTCCTCGATCCGTTCGGCACGCTCCTCGTGCTCCTGGTCGCCGGCCTCGCGCTGCGCGTGCTGGTGGCCGGAGTGATCCTGCCGCTGAGCGGCTTCCACAACGACATCAACGCCTTCAGCGCCTGGGCATTCCGCCTGGCTGACGTCGGCCCCGCCGAGTTCTACGCGCCTGGGTACTTCGCCGATTACCCGCCCGGATACATGTACGTGCTGTGGCTGCTGGGGGAGGCGTCCCGCTTCCTGGAACCGCTGCTGGGGGCGAGCCCCATCCGGGCCCTGGTCAAGGTGCCCGGCATTGCCGCCGACCTCGGCGTGGCCTGGCTCATGTATCTCCTCGCGGTCCGGTTCTTCGGTGATCGCCCTCCCGTTCGATGGCTGGGATCCGGCGCCCGAATCGGCCTGATCGGCGCGGCGGTCTACCTCTTCAACCCGGGAACCGTCTTCAACTCCGCCGTGTGGGGCCAGATGGACTCCGTCGGTCTGGTGGTCATCCTGGCCGGCCTGTACGCGCTGGGACGCGGCTGGACCGAAGCGGCGGGACTGGCGGCCGTGGCGGCCATGCTGATCAAGTTCCAGTTCGCCTGGCTCATCCCGATCGTGGCGATCGTCGGGCTCAAACGGCACCTGTTCGGGCGGTCATCGGACCCGGAGCTCGCGGCCCGCCCGGACCCGGTCCGCATCCTGACCTCGCTGGCGGTGGGGTTCGGAACGCTGGTGGCCATGCTCCTGCCGTTCGGGATGACCCTGCTGCCGACTGGGGATCCGACCACGGGCCTCATCGACAAGTTCCGCGCCGCCGCCGACCAGTACCAGGGCCTGTCCATCAACGCGCTCAACATCTGGCGCAACCCGTGGAGCGGGCTGACGCAGGTCCAGCAGTGGGGGAATGACCAGGCCATCGCCCTCACCCTGGGCGGCTTGGACGTGAGCTGGGCCATGGTCGGGGTGGCCCTCTTCGCCCTGGCCGCGCTGATCGCCCTGGTGGCGGTGGCGCGCCGCGACGACATGCAGGGCCTCTTGGTCGCATCGCTGACCATGGCGGTCGCCTTCTTCGCGTTGCCCACCCGGGTCCACGAGCGGTACCTGTTCCCGGCCATCGCGCTGGCTGCCCCGTTGGCGGGGAAGGCCGCGCGCTGGGCAATTGCGTTTGTCGCCCTGTCGGCGCTGTTCTTCCTGAACATCCACTGGGTGTACTCGGCCGACTGGTCGTATGCCGCTCCCCCGGTCATCAACCCCGGAGTGGGAGGAGAGCCGTTCGGGCGCGACCCGTTCCTGGCCGCGACCGTCTTCAGCGACCTCGGCATCTACCTCCTGTCGCTGAGCGTGGTCGTGCTGCTGGGATGGATCATCCGGCAGGCCCTGCGCCCGGAACCGATTGCCCGCGTCGAAGCGCGCGTGGGCGACGCGGAAGCAGCCGAGGAGGCGGCCGCGACGGCGGCCGCGGCGGCGAGCGCGATCCGGGCGGCGCGTGGCCGTCTCGGCTGGCGCTGGCTGCGCCAAGACCCGGTCTCCGAAGACGATCGCGAGCCACCCAGACGGCTGGACTGATTGGACCTGGCCCTGATCGTGGGCATGGTGGCGCTGGCCCTCGTCCTGCGCCTGTGGCGGTTGGACGTGCCACGCTCGATGATCTTCGACGAGGTCTACCACGGCCGCACGGCAGCCGAATACCTGGCCAACTGGCAATGGGGCTGGGACCGCGACCCGTACGAGTGGACCCACCCCATGCTGGCCAAGTACCTCATCGCGGCCGGCATCGTGGTTGCGAACCCGAACCAGGTGAGCGGGAGCACGGATCTCGAGACGCCGGCCACGAGCCTGGCGGTGGTGCCCCAGAAGACCGCGTCGGGGTGGCCTGCCTCGATCGCCTTCACCTCGGACGGGAGCCGGACGATCGAGGCCCGCGATGCCTCCACCGGCGTGGCCGTGGACAGCTGGGAGGCCGATGGCCCCGTGTCCAGCCTGGCCTGGGATCCGGACACGGGCCGGCTCCTGGCCGGCCTGCGCGACAGCGGCACGATCGCGGCCTGGGACCTGAACGCGTTCCTCAGCGGAGGGGCGGAGCGCGCGCCGCCCGTCGTCACGTTCGGGATCGAGACCGGCATGAGCGGTGTCCTCGAGCTGGTCGTGCCGCTCGACGATTCGATGCTCGTCGTCCGCGGCCCGGACGAAGTGGCCGTGTTCGAGCGGGTCACCGGGGCGGAGATGGCGCGCCGTGAGATCACGGTCAGCGCCATCACCTACACCAGCGCGGTGAGCGGCGACAACGAGGTCAGCGCGCGGGTGATCGCCCTCGACCCCAACCGGGAGGTAGTGCTCTCGCTCGACGCGGGGACCCTGAGGACTGAAACCACGGAGACGCCCGAATCTCCGCCGCTGGGGATGCTAATGGCCAGCGGGCGCGGGTCGAACCAGCTGATCTGGGTGCCGGTCGGTCCGCTGCCGGCCGACGAGGAGCACCCGGCCACGACGGGCGGCCTGATGATCCTCCGCGGCGGCGGCATCATTCCGGACGACACGATCCCGCTCCCCGGTCCGGCCCGTGCCCTGGGCTGGGACCCGGTGGCCAACCTGGTGTACGTGGCGGGACCGCAGCAGGTGTGGACCATCGAGCCCCATGGGGATAACCGCTCGGGCTACGCGGTCTACGACGAGACTCGGGTCGAGGGCGAGCCACTGGCTCTGGCCTTCGACGTCAGCGACACGTCCCAGACCGATGACCACGGCCGGCTGATCGTCTCCACCCAGCGTTCCGCCGGTGGAACGCTGGTCAACATCGACATCGGCAACAACGCCTACGCCTGGCGCCTGGCAGCGGCGGTCTTCGGAGCCCTGCTGGCCGGTCTGGTCTACGCGTTCACCGCGATGCTCTTCCGGCGCCGCTCGATCGCCATCCTGGCCGGGCTGTTCGTGGCCACCGACCTGATGAGCTTCGCCATGAGCCGGATCGCGATGAACGACATCTTCGTCGCGTTCTTCATCGTGGCCGCCTACGCCCTGTTCTGGCCCATCTGGGGTGGCCGCTGGCGCCGGAGCGCGTGGTGGGCGCTGCCGCTGGTGGGGGTCATGATCGGTCTGGCCGCCGCGTCCAAGTGGGTGGGCTGGTACGCCCTCATCGGTCTGTGGTTCCTGGTCCTGCTTCGGTCCCAGCTCGGCCGATTCATCCTTGTCGCGGCAACCGGCTTCGCGGCAGTCGCGGTTGGCATGGGCGCCCCCTGGCCCGGGTCCCCATGGCCGCCGTGGTCTTTCACCCTCATCGCGCTGGCCGTGTTGGGCCTGGCGCTGGCGGTGGCCTGGGTCCGCCCGGTGCGCCTGTCCGGCTCCGAGCTGTGGGCCGTCGCCTCGACCGGGGTGGTGGTTGGTGCCATCGGTCTGTCGTTCGTCCTCGCATTCCAGACCCTCGACTGTGGTGCCTCGCCGTGCCGTCAGCCAGGAGGCATCGTGGAACTGGGCTTCGGCGTCCTGTTCCGCGGCCTGGAAGCCCAGTGGCCGGCCGTCGTGGCACTCGGCATCGCGGCGTTCCTGCTGCTGGCCCGGGCCATCCGGAGCCTGCTGCGACCGAACAGTGATGCCCGATGGTTCAAGCCGGCCGAGATGGCCGGCTTCGCGTGGCCGTGGATCTTCGTGTGCCTGCTGGTCGTCCCGCTCGCGGTGTACGTGGCCACCTACATCCCGTGGCTGGACGTGGGCCACTCGTTCGCGATCCCGAACAGCGGCCCCGGCTACGCCTGGTCAATGGACGAGCTCCACGCCCAGATGTTCGGCTACCACTACGGGTTGCAGGCCGGCCATGCCGCTTCGTCGCCGTGGTGGAGCTGGCCGCTGGACCTCAAACCGGTCTGGTTCTACAGCCACTCGTTCGACCTCCTGCGGGTCGCGGTGACCTACAACGGCGGGAACCCGGTCCTGTTCTGGGCCAGCGTGCCGGCCGTCGGGGTGGCCCTCCTGCTCGCCTGGCGGCGGCGCTCATGGGCGCTTGTGCTGGTGGTGATTGCCTTCGCGTTCCAGTACCTGCCCTGGGCGAGGATCGAGCGCGCGACCTTCCAGTACCACTACCTGACCGCGGTGCTGTTCGCGTTCGTGGCCGTCGCCTACGTCCTGGACGAGGTGCTGCGCGATCGGTCGTTGCGCGACTACGGGATTGCGTTCCTGATCGCGATGGGCGTGACGGGCCTGATGATCTACCCGCTCAACTCGGCGCTGGCCATGCCCGACTGGTACGTCAACGCCGCCCGCGCGCTGCCGCCGTGGAACTACGCGTTCCAGTTCCCGGGGCCGCCCCAGGGTGATCGGCCGCCCCTGATCAGCACCGACATCCTCGTCCTGGCGCTGGCCACGGTCGTGTCCCTGGCGGCGGCGGCGTTCGCCTCGTTCGGAAGCGACCTCCTGGCCGGCCGGATTCGCGAGCGAACGAGCTCCTCAGCTGCTGCGGCGGAGGGCGGTGGCCAGGACCAGGATCCCGATGACGACCAGGCCGACGGGCCAGACGAGGTCCCAGTTCAGCCAGGGTAGGAACTCGGCGGCCAGGAACCAGGCCCCGATCACGATCAGGATGGCGCCCAGGATCACGCGACCGCCCGGCCCGCGTGCCGCTGCCGCGGGTGCCTCATCTCCTGCTGCACCCGATGCCGGAGCGGACCCGGGCGCCGCGGCTGCCCCGGTCGGGTATGGCTCCTCGGGGACGACCGCCCACATGACCAGGTAGACGACGAAGAACACGCCCCCCGAGAAGAAGGCGAGCAGCAGCCACAGGACGCGAGCGATCGAGGGATCGATGTCGAAGTAGGTGGCGGATCCTGCCGCCACGCCGCCGATGCGACGATCGACCACCGATCGGTACAGACGACGGTTCATGAGCAGCCTCCCTCCGGGTTGAGCGTGAACGCGGCCGCGTTGCCGCTGAATACGATGTCAATCCGGGTGTCCGCGGACGTGTATCCCGGCGTGCGCCACACGTCGCCATCCTCGGTCAATCCTTCGTCGTCGAGGTTGTGGCCCACTGCCACGTCACTGCCGATCGTGACCTGCAGGCCGACGCCTTCCGGTACGCAGACGTGGAACTCGCCGGCGTTCGCGCTGAGCCGTACCGATCCAACACTGGTCTGGTCCGAGAACTGGATTCCTGCCGACCCGGCGTTCAAAGAAGCCTCAATTGCGTCCACCTCCGCGTCCGAGAGGTCGATCACGTAGGCAGCCGCGTTCCCGTCCACCTGGATCGCGCCCCAATGACCCCCGGCCAGAACCAGGGTCGCATCCCCCGCGTTGAGCGAGGTCGACAGGTTCGTGCCCCCGTCCCGGGGGAGCGCCACTGCAACGTGGCGGCGGCCGCCAAGCGACACGGAATCGCCGGACCGAATCTCCAGTCTCTGGTCGCCGGAGGACAGCTCCAGGTCAGACGCGGATTCTTCGTCGGCCTCGACGACCCATTGGCTGCCGGCGCTACCGCCGACCTCAAGACTGACGCAGTTGAGGTCGATCTGGACGTCAGCGCCACTTCCACCGAAAGAGCCGTCTGCGAAGGACCCGAGCTGGCCGGGTTCGTCATCGCCGCACGCAGTCGGGAACGACCCAGCGCCGACCAACCCGCCGATCAGGAGTCCCAGTAGCACGCCTGCCAGGCCGATGGCAACGACGCCCAGGCTGCCAGCAAAGATGACGGCCACGCCGGCGCCGATCAGGATCAAGGGCCACCACCGGGTGGCCTCAGCCAGGATCTCGTCGCTGACGTATCCCTGTTGAATTGCCAGGATCACCACTCCGGCGGTGACAAGCGCGGCGCCCCAGAAGATGGCGCCGCGCGGCGCGGATTTCATGTTGACAGGGTCTCCTCGGGAGATTCGGGCTCCGTTCTGGCTCCAACGCCGTATCCATAGTGGGAGTCCGCGCAACCGCGACGGCGTCGTGACGCATTGTCCATGCACGCATCACGATCGGACAAGCATGATCCGACCGAGCGTTGGTGCCTACTCCGGCTCGACGGTCCCCGCGCTGCCGTCCACGGTGACCCGCATTCCGGTTCGCAGGCGGGCGGTTGCGTCGCCACAGCCGACCACCGCTGGGATCCCGTACTCGCGGGCGATGATCGATGCGTGGGCGGCCACGCTCCCCACGTCGGTGACCACCGCCGCCGCCCGGCTGAAGAGCGGAGTCCAGGCCGGCGCGGTGAGCGGCGCCACCAGGATCTCGCCCGGCTTCAGCTGATCGAACTCGTCCGGACCCCGGATGACGCGGACCGGTCCGCTGGCGCGGCCTGGCGATGCGGGGGCACCCGAGACGATGGCGGTCTCCGATCGCTTGGCACCGAACTGGCGGGGCTGGCTGTCCCACCACGCCTTCAGCTGCCGGTTCAGGCTTCCGACGGTCAGTGGCGGGACGAGCCTGGCCTGCTCCTCGCGAATCGCCCGACGGCCGGCCACGTCGACCGTCGCCGGCTGCGACGTTCCCTCCAGCGCGGCGAGCGCCTCGGTCCGGGTCAAGAAGAAGACGTCGTCCGGCTCGCGGATCACCTCGCGCTCAGCCAGGGCCTCACCGATGCGCAGGACCGCCCGGCGCATGACAGGCCAGGCGATGGTCAGCTCGCCGGTCTGCTCCTCGCGGATGGGCACCAGGTGCTGGGCGTCTGCCAGCAGTCTCTGGAAGGCCCGCAGCTTCGACGGTGAGTTGGCGAGGGCCACAAGGGCGGCCGCCTTGGCAGCTTGCCGCGTCTCCACCAGGCGGGCGTGCTTCGGTTGGTTCGCGGGTGCCGCGGAGAGCGGTGCCGCCGCATGCCACCAGTCGAGCGAAACGACCGCGTGGCGCCCCGGATCGGCCGGCGGCTCGAAGCCGGAGACGAGGGGCAGGTGGCTGCCACCCAGCGCCGGGGCCAGGTGCTTGCGGTAGAACTGGGCCAGGTTGAGCTCCAGTTTGTAGGCGGCGCCGGTCAGCCCGGCCACCCATGTGAAGTACTCCCCGGCGAGGTCGGCCAGCTCGTCGATAACCTCGGGGAGTTCGCTCACCGGCAGCTCCTCGACCCGCTCCTCGGCGGCCGCGACCGCCGCCCGGTAGCGGGGTTGAACGTCCTCGCGCCACTCGCGCTCCATCATCGGGACGACGAAGCGGACTGTCTGTGGCAGGACACCGGCCGCGCGGCGCGGATCGCGCACGATATGGGCCAGGATGCTCGGCAGGCTGCGGAGCAGCGACCCGGGGGAGAACCAGTTCAGCGAGTAGAAGTACCAGCCGTTCACCACCACGTGGTGGGGCTGTGGCGCGCGCTGCCCCAACCAGCGCTTGAGGAGGCCGTGGAGACGGACCTCCATGGCTGACAAGAGCCACGACTCGAAGAGCGGGGTCACCGGCTCCGAGATCCAC
>DATKBC010000149.1:0-2946 GCA_035514415.1 Pleomorphomonadaceae bacterium
TGTATGAGATCCACGATCCGGAGATCGGGATGAGCATCGTTGATCTCGACCTGATCAAGAACGTCGAGATCGGAGCCGATGGCGCCCCGACCGAGATCAAGATGGTCCTGACCACGCCGTTCTGCCCGTGGGCGGGAGACCTGATCCAGGAGATCAAGCAGAAGACCGAGGACGTGGTAGGTCCACCGGTCAAGGTGACCCTGCTGGCCGATCGTTGGGAGCCGCCCCCCGGCCTCTTCTAGCCCGGCTCGGCGGTAGGATCGGGCTGGCATGAAGATCTACACCCGAAAAGGGGATGGCGGCGACACCGGGCTCCTGTTCGGCGGTGCTCGGGTCGGCAAGGCCAGCCCCCGGATCGAAGCAGCCGGCACCGTTGACGAGGCCGTCGCCTCCCTGGGCCTGGCCCGCGCCTGGCTGAGAGCTGACGATCCTCTGAGCGTCCTCCTCATCCGGCTCCAGAAGGAGCTTTTCGTGGTGGGGGCCGAGGTCGCCACGCACCGGGCTCGGCGGGCACGACTGACCCCGGGGACGAGCCTCGTGACCGAAGCGATGGTGACGGCGCTCGAGCAGGAGATTGACGCCCTGACCACGGCACACCCAATGCCGGTGGAGTTCGTCCTGCCGGGAGAATCCCAGCCGGGCGCCGCACTGGACCTGGCGCGCTCTGTGACCCGACGCGCGGAACGACGAGTGGTGGTCCTGGCCGAGGGTGGTGACCTGCCTGACTCGCACGTCGGGCGCTACCTCAACCGCCTCGCGGACCTGCTGTTCGTGATGGCCCGGGTGGCGGATGGGGGCTTCCGCCCTGTCCGAGGCGACGCGTAGAATCGCGTCGCCCGAAATTCTGCCCCGATGCCCGAGGAGATCCGGATGACGCTCACCGCATCCCGCTACCAGATGTTCATTGCCGGGGAGTGGCGTGACGCCGCCGCCGGCGAGACGTCCGAGGTCATCAACCCCGCCACCGAGCAGAAGATCGCCGACGTCCCGAAGGGCACGACGGCGGACGTGGACGCGGCGGTGGCCGCCGCCCGCGACGCGTTCGAAACCTGGTCGCTGACCACGCCGGCCGAGCGCAGCGGCATGCTCCACAAGTTCGCCGACGCGATTGAGTCGCATGCGGACGAGCTGGCGCAGGTCGAATCGGCCAACGTCGGGAAGCCGATGTCCGTGGCCGCGTTCGACGTCGAGTTCAGCGTCGACAACCTCCGGTTCTTCGCCGGCGCGGCCCGGGTCGTGGAGGGAAAGGCGGCCGGGGAGTACGTCGCCACCCACACCAGCATGATCCGCCGCGAGCCAGTTGGGGTCATCGGCCAGGTGGCCCCCTGGAACTACCCGCTGATGATGGCCATCTGGAAGCTCGGGCCTGCCCTGGCCGCCGGCAACACGGTCGTCCTCAAGCCCTCGTCGTGGACGCCGCTGACCGCCATCAAGCTCGCGGAGCTGGCGGCCGACATCTTCCCCAAGGGCGTCATCAACGTGGTCGTCGGCCCGGGCAAGACCGTCGGCGCGCACCTCATTTCTCATCCCGACGTGGACATGGTCTCGCTCACCGGTGACACGGCCACGGGCCGTGAGATCGCCGCAGCCGCCGCACAGACTGTCAAGCGCGTCCACCTGGAGCTGGGTGGCAAGGCCCCGGTCCTGGTGTTCGACGACGCAGACCTGGATGCGGTCACCGAGGCGGTCAAGCTGGCCGGGTTCTTCAACTCCGGCCAGGACTGCACGGCCGCGACCCGGGTCATCGCGTCCCGCAACTCCTACGACGGGTTGCTGGAGCGCCTCGTGCCGGCGGTCGATTCGCTCAAGGTGGGCGACCCGGCATCGGTGGAGGACTACAAGGAAGCCGATGTCGACATGGGGCCGATGGTCAGCCAGGCCCAGCAGGAGCGGGTCATCGGCTTCGTGGACCGGGCCCGTGGCAACGGCGCCGAGGTCGTGGCCGGCGGCTCAGCCATGGACGGGCCGGGCTACTTCTATCGGCCCAGCCTGGTCACCGGCATCAGCCAGGACAGCGAGATCATCCAGAAGGAGGTCTTTGGCCCGGTCGTCACGGTCCAGCACTTCGCCGACGACGAGGAGGGGATCCGCTGGGCCAACGGCGTGCCGTTCGGGCTCGCGGCATCGGTCTGGACGCACGACATCAAACGCGCCCTGAACGCCGCTCGGCGTCTGCGGTTCGGCACCGTCTGGATCAACGACCACCTGACGCTCGTGTCCGAGATGCCGCACGGGGGCTTCAAGCAGTCCGGCTACGGCAAGGACATGTCGGGCTACAGCATCGAGGACTACACGGTCGTCAAGCACGTGATGGCCAAGATCGCGGACTGAGCTGTCGCTGACCGATCTGGACCGATACAGACGGGTGACGTGATGGCGCCCGCGGCCACCCCCTGGCGCGGCTGGCGCAACGCGCTGCGGGGCCGGCCACGGCCGCCCTGACCCCGGGCAGCGTCGGATAGCCCGGTCCTGCAGCGAGCTAGGCCGTTGGGGTGGGCGGCAGGGTGAAGCGGACCGTGGTCCCGTGGCCGACTTCTGAGGTGGCCGTCATCGTTCCGCCGTGCGCCTGCACCAGGTCGCGGGCAATGACAGGCCGAGGCCGCTCCCCGGGGAGTCGGGTGAGCGGTCAAAGATCCGAGCCAGGACGTCAGGTCTCATCCTGCTACCCGTGTCCCGAACGGTGACCACGACTTCCTTGACAGCCGCGCTCGCGGCCAGGTGGACTGAGCCGCCGGATGGCGTGTGGCGAAGGGCGTCGGCCAGCAGGTTCGCGACCACCCCCCGGAGGCGAGCGGGGTCGACCTCCAACGCAGGCAGGTCCTCGGCGACCGACACACTGATCTGGACCCCGGCCTGCTCGGCCTGGCTTCGGTAGCCGGCGGCCACCTCGGGGAGCAGGCTCCCCAGATCGGTGGACTCTCGATGCAGGACAAGGCTGCCGGCTTC
>DATKBC010000150.1:0-6691 GCA_035514415.1 Pleomorphomonadaceae bacterium
GTGTTCACCAGGTCGCCGGCCACCATCCCCTGTCCACTGGCGCCGATGGTCGCCGCCGCCTCTCCGGTCAGCACCGCGGCCCGGAGCTGGAGTGACTGGCCGGCATCGGTCATGTTGCCCACCGCAGAGACGAGGTCCAACGCGGCCCGGACCGCCCGCTCGGCGTCATCCTCGTGGGCGGTGGGTACGCCCCACACCGCCATGACCGCGTCCCCGATGAACTTCTCGATTGTGCCGCCGTAGCGGCCAATCAGCTCCGAGGCGATGTCGAAGTAGCGCGACAGCAGGTCCCGGGATTCCTCCGGGTCGCGGTCCTCGGCCAGGGTGGTGGACCCCACAAGGTCGGCAAACAGGATCGATACCAGGCGCCGTTCGGCCCCGGATGCCGAGGCGCTCGCGGGTGATGGGGTCGGCGGCGAAGTGGAGGCAGGCCCCGCCGCACTGGCCTCACCGGCGAGGGCGGTCCCGCATTCGCCGCAGAACTTGGTGCCGGGCGGGTTGGCCACGCCGCACGACGGACAGGCCGCGCTCAGGCGCGTGCCGCATTCGCCACAGAACTTGCGGCCGGGCTCGTTGGGAGTTCCGCAGTTGGCACAGTTCACGGTGGGTCCCCGATCGGTCCGCCAACTGTAGCGCGCGCAGCCACCGCTGCGGAATACCTGGCCGAACGCAAACTAGACCCCTGCGAACAGGGTGGTCTCGGCCAATCCGTTCGGCGGCGGCGCCCCGTCAAACTCGCGCAGGACATACACCTCCAGGCCCAGGGCCGCGGTCTGCAGGTCCTCGGGCAGCTCGAGGGCCCAGCCCAGGTCCTGGCGCTGGGTGCGGTGGCAGGCCATGGCCGCGCGCTTGGCGTCCAGCCAGCCGCTCACGTCGACGTGGGTGGTGAGGGCCGACTCCGACGTCCCGAAGCCCTCAGCCGGCTCTCCCTCGGCCAGCGCCTCCCCGACCTGGCGCAGGGCCTCGACGTCGGCGGGATACAGGTCCTCCAGGGGCCGACCGGCGGCCAGCCGGACCACTTCGTCCTCGAAGTTCCACGGCAGACCGATGCCCCGGGCGTTCATGGCGACCATCAGCCCCAGCCAGCGCTCCCGGCTGAAGGCGGTCTGGTAGCGCTTGCGGATCCGATGCGGCAGCCCCGCTTCGGGATACCGATCCGGGTCGGCGGCCGCGGTGTAGGCCGCCATCGCCAGGCGGTGAGCCTGGATGTGGTCGGGATGCCCGTAGCCGCCGCGCTCGTCGTAGTGAACCAGGACCGATGGTCGGACGGTCCGGATGAAGCGGACGGTTCCCGCGACCGCCGCGTCCAGGTCGGCTTGCCAGAAGCTGTCCGGGCGTTCGTTGGGCGGCGTGCCCATCATCCCGCTGTCGCGATACCCGAGCAGATGCTCCTGCAGGATCCCTCCCGATTTGGCGGCCGCCGCGCCGAGGGCAGCCAGCGAGCAGCGCAATTCGGCCTCGCGGATCTCGCGCAGCCGGGGCTGCGCCTCGGTAGGGTCGAGGTCCGGGTCGTGGATCTCCCCCTCCTCGCCGCCGGTGCACACCACGAGGTCCACTCGCCGGCCCTCGGCCACGGTCCGGGCGATCGTCCCGCCGGTGGACATCACCTCGTCGTCGGGGTGGGCATGGACCAGGAGCAGCCCGCCGTCCGGTCCGGAATCAGTCACGCCGGAGCGACCTGTTCGGCGGGTTCGGCTACCTCCGCGGGCGCGGGGCTGGCGGTCGGCGTCCCGGCCAGTGCCCGTCGGGCGGCCTGGTATCCGCGCCGGCGGGGCGTCTCTACGTCGCCGAATCGCACCCAGCTCACCCCGCCCAGGTTGGGCACGATCAGCAGGTCGGCCCTGGCGTCCACCACCGGGTCTGTGATTCGCGCCGCGAGCAGCGCGGTGTAGCGGCGCGCACCCAGCCGCTCCCCGCGCGCCCCCGTCCCCAGCATCCGCGCGCCCGCGCGCAGCGACCACGCGATCGGCGATGTCGCGAACCAGCCGGGCTTGGCCGCGATGACCTGGACCCCGACCACCGGGTCGGACGAGAGGAGGCGGGCGAGCGAGATGGGCACCGGCTCCCACACCCCGGCGTCGGCCCAGATGGCGTCGCCCTGCGCCACCGGCGCAAAGACGACCGACAACGCACAGCTGCGGATCAGCGCTTCGGACACCGGCCCGCTGGTGATCAGCTCCTGCCGCCCGCTCACCAGGTCGTACGTCGCCGCCCCGAACGGGATGGGCAGGTCCTCGATCCGCGGATGGCCGAGCTCGGCCACCACCCGCTCCATCAGCGGCCGATGGTCGAAGATGCCCAGCCGCGCCGGCCGGCGCGCCATCCGCCACGGGTCGAAGCGCGAGGCCAGTTCCACCATTCGCGCCGCGGTCAGCCCTGCCGCGAGCCCGGCTCCGATGACCGAGCCCATGGAGGTGCCGAGGATGCGCCCCGGCACCAGGCCGCGCTCGGCGAGCGCTTCGGCCACCCCGAGATGCGCGAATCCCCGCGCGCCTCCCCCGCCCAGGGCCAGGCTGAAGCCGGATGCCGGCAACATGGGACGCGGCGGAGCGGATCGGCTCACGGCGTGGCGTGCTCGCCGCAGGCGCACATGGATCGGAGCTTGGTGTACGTGAACAGGCCGGTGTCGTGGCCGTCCGCCCAGATGGGTGCCAGGGCGTATCGGCCAATCCATTTCACGCGCTCCACGGTCACCGCCGCCGGGGGGAACACCGTTTCCAGCGTCACCACCCCCGGCAGGTTGCCCTCGCCCGCGCACAGCGCGCACGGGCAGGCGCGACGGAGCTCCGTCCAGCCCCAGACCCCCAGGTGGCCGTCGTCCCACCGGATTCGCATCAGGCGCGCCGTCTCGTCCAGCTCGACCGCGATGGGGTTGACGATGTCGCTGATCACGGCTTCCAGCGTTCCTGTACGCCACGGAACATGCCCCCCAGGGACCGCATGTCCTGGGTCAGGCGCACCGCGTTGGACCCGGTCCTCGTGTCCCACAGGTACAGGTCCTGTGAAACGCCTCCGCCCGTCGTCGCCTGGCTGAGGGTGAACACGATCTGGTTGTTCAACGACGACCAGCGGACGTGGCTGACGTAGCCCGAGACCCCGGCGGCGGCCCGTGCCTCATTGGCCAGGCCGCGGACGGTAATCGTGCTATTGCCCCCAGATTCGGTGACCTCGATCCGGAGCTGACCATTGGGCGACCACAGGATGGGCACCCGGTCCGTCGTGCCGGCGGCACCCGTGGCAGGGTCAAAGGTGTAGATCTGAGGCGCACCGAGGATCCAGACCACGACCCGGCCGTCGTCCAGGACGAACACCCGGTTGAATCCGCCGTCGTCGGCGAACTGCGCTTCCTGAACCGCGCCCTGCTGGAAGGTGACGGGGTGGGGGTAGGTCCAGATTGCGAGTGACGTGACCGATCCGCTGGCCATGTCAATGCCCAGCAGCTCGGCCCGATCGTTCGAACCGGCGAGGGTGGCCCGAACGGCATACGCCGTCCCGGAGTTCGGGGCGAAGGTGATCCCGTCGAATCCATCGCCCAGGTCGCGGGCCGAGTTGCCCGGGTTCAGGGCCAGCGGGTCACCCTCGACCAGGGCAATCCCCCACGCCCCGTTCGGCGACCAGGCGTACTGGTCGACTCCTCGGTCGTCGCGGGCCAGTGGCTCAGGGGTCTCCTGACCGGCAAAGTCGTGCGAGAAGAGGTGGACCGGGCCCGATGTCGAGGTCCGCTGCATGAAGACGATCTCGAGGGTCGGAAATGCCGGCGTCGATTCTGGCGAGGGAGTCGGTTCCGGGGTAACGCTTGGCTCGGGGGTCTGGCGCGGCGGGCGGGTGGGCCGCGGAGTCGGCGAGGGGGACGGCTCGGGCGATGCTGAGCCGAAGGCCGGCAGCAGCCCGTCGGTGCTCGAGAAGATCAGGGCCAGCATCACGATCAGCATGCCGGCCAGGGCCAGCACCAGGCCGATGAGCCATGGCACGGCCTGCTCGGCAGTCGTGGGCCGGCGGCGATTGCCATCGAGCTTGAGGTCCCAGGGGGGCTCGGCCCCGACGTCCTGCCCTGGCCCGATCCCGCTCACCGCCGCGCCACGCGGGTTGCGAGACTCACCATCGCATCATATCGGAGGCCCACGATGGCGATCCCGAGCACGACCAGCCCGGTGCCCAACAGGAGACGCAGGTCGAGAACCTCATTCAGCGCGATCACCCCGATGCTGACCCCTACAACCGGGAACAGGTAGGTGACCATGGTCGAGACCGTGGCGCCCAGGTTGGCCAGCAGGTAGAAGTACAGCAGGTAGGCGACGAACGACCCCAGCAGCCCCAGCCACAGCACAGCGACGATCGTCAACGGCTGGGTCGGCAGCGCCAGGTTCCCATCCACCGCGAAGGCCAGGATCGAGACGTACAGGGCCGCGAACACCAGCGTTCCGGCGGCGACGACGTATCGGTCCGTGCTCTGGATCCGGTGCTTTGCATAGCTGGCCCCGATGGCGTAGCTGAGCGAAGCCGCAGCAACCGCTACCGCCCCTCCGATGGCCGCCGGGCCGGGGTGGAACGCGAACTCGCGGCTGGCCAGGACGGCGGCCCCGGCGAAGCCGGTCGTGATCCCGATGACGCGCAGCAGCGACCAGGTCTCGGTCCGCAGCACCAGCCCGGCCACGAGCAGCGAGAAGATCGGCACCAGCGAGTTGAGGACCGCAGCTGTGCCCGAGTCGATGTACTGCTCGCCCCAGCTGATGAGGAAGATCGGCAGTCCGGCGTTCACGGCCCCCATGACCGCAAGGTGGCCGACCTGGCCCCGGGTCGGGCGCGGGGGGCGCGTGAAGAGCAGGAAGATGAGCATCGCCAGCGCGGCCAGAGTCATGCGCTCCGCCACCAGAGTGGCCGGCGGGAGCTCGGCCACGGCGACCTTGATCCAGGCGAACGAGGAACCCCAGATCAGGCCCAGTAAGATGAAGGCCGCCGGCAAGAGCCAGCGGCCTTCGGACGCGCGGTTCAGCACGCGCGGCAGCCTATCAGAGCGGTGGACGGATGACGATTCGGGTGGCGGCCTGTCAGATCGACCCCCAGCTGGGCGAGGTCGACCGCAACCTCGAGCACATCGAACGGGTGGTGGCGGAGGCCGCGACTGCCGGCGCCAAGCTCGTCGTCCTGCCCGAGGCCGCCGTCACGGGGTACGTGTTCGAGAACCTGGACGAGGCGCTGACCGTGGCCCAGCGGGCCGTCGCCGTGGCCGAGCAGCGGCTCGCGGACGCGGCGGTGATGGCCGGCGTGGCGCTCATCGTGGGCACCCTCCAGGCCGAGGCGCGCGAGGTCTTCAACACCGCGCTCATCTTCTCCGGTGATGGCCGGCGCTTCCGCTACCGGAAGATGCACCTGCCTTACCTCGGCGTCGACCGCTTCGCCACCCCTGGACCGGACGCGCCCGAGGTCTACGACTTGGCCGGGATGCGGGTCGGGGTCCTGATCTGCTATGACCTCCGCTTCCCGGAGGCGGCCCGGATCTGCGCCCTGGAGGGTGCCGACCTGGTGGCGCTGCCGACCAACTGGCCGGTCGGGGTCCAGTTCCACCCGGGCATCTTCGCCCCGGCCCGCGCGGCCGAGAACCACGTCTACCTGCTCGCCTGCGACCGGGTGGGCGAGGAGCGCGGGACCACGTTCATCGGGCGTTCCATCCTGCTCGACTGCAACGGGAAGGAGCTGGCAGTGGCCAGCGACACCGAGGAGGCGATCCTGTTCGGTGAGGTCGACCCGGACCTGGCGCGCCAGACCCATCACCGCCGCATCCCGGGCGAGCATGAGTGGGACACCATCAACGACCGGCGCCCCGGCCTATACGGGCGTCTGCTCATGCCGGCGCGCGACCGCCTCCACCCCCCAAGTGCGGACATGTATTCCGGGGACACCGACTAGGCGTGAACCCGGATTGGTGGCAGCGCGGGGTTGTATACCAGCTGTACCTGCGCAGTTTCGCCGACAGCGATGGGGACGGCGTCGGCGACCTGCCGGGTGTCATTGCGCACCTGGATCATCTCAATGACGGCACGCCCGGCTCCCTGGGCGTGGACGCCATCCTCCTCTCGCCGATGTACCCCTCGCCGGGATTCGACGTTGGCTACGACGTCTCGGACTACCGCGCCATCGACCCCGCGTTCGGCACGATGGACGACTTCACGACCCTCCTGGATGCGGCGCACCGTCGGGGCACCGCGGTGATCGTGGACCTGGTCATGAACCACACCAGCCATCTCCACCCGTGGTTCGTCGCCTCGCGTGAAAGCCAGACCGGGCCCTACGCCGATTGGTACCTGTGGCGCGATCCGATCCGGCGGGGCTGGCGCGGACGGCGCCGCCCTCCGAACAACTGGGTCTCGTTCTTCGGGGGACGGGCCTGGACCTGGGATCCGGGCCGCGGCCAGTTCTACCTGCATACCTTCCTGCCCCAGCAGCCGGACCTGAACTGGCGCAGCCCTGACGTGCGGGCGGCAATGCTGGACATGATCGGCTTCTGGCTCAACCTCGGCGTTGACGGGTTCCGGCTCGACGTGTTCAACGTCTTCTTCAAGGACCGCGACCTGACGTCCAATCCGCGGCACTGGAGGGGCGGGGTACGGAGATGGGATCGGCAGCGACACCTGCACAACAAGGACCAGCCGGAGCTGAACGAATTCCTGATGGAGTTTCGTTCCCTGCTCGA
>DATKBC010000151.1:0-3098 GCA_035514415.1 Pleomorphomonadaceae bacterium
TCGAGATCCGCCAGCGCAGCGTCCAGGGCCTCGATGGCCTTGTCGTTGCCGCCCGGGCTGCCCCACCGCCGGGTGGCGATGAGGGCCTTGTAGAGGTTCAGCTCGAGGCGGGTCTTGAGCAGCTCCAGGGCCTGGCCCCGGGCGGCCGCCTCCAGGCGGGCGATGCGCTCGTCGGCCGTCATCAGTCCGCCCACCCTTTCACCCACTGGCCGAGATCGAGATCCCGCCACGCATGCTCGGGAACGTCCGCCCACTCCTCGAACGGCGCTTCGACCGGGCGAGTTGCGTCGATCGCCCACTTCGTGTTCAGGCTGTCCTTCTCCACGCGATTCCAGATGGAATAGGCCGCCGCGTCGAGCCGTGAGACGACGGCGTCCTGGACGAAGAAGGTCGCCTTGTCAGCCTGGGTCCGGGTCGCGATCGCCCAGAGCACCGCCCGGTCGCTGGACACGTCCACGTCGTCATCGACGATCACGGCCAGCTTGATGAACGGGTCCGACGCGAGCGTCGCCAGCGCGGCCGTCTTGCCCTGGCCGTCGAACTCCTTCTTGATCGCCACGTAGGCCGTGAAGCGGCAGAGGCCGGAGATCGGCATGTTCACCGCCTTGAGCGACGGGACCAGCGGCTTGACGGTCTTCCAGACCTTCGCCTCGCGACCGAGGACCGCGCACAGGTTGTGCTCTGGATGGGCGGCGAACAGGTGGTGATAGATCGCGTCCTTGCGGTACGTGATCGCCGAGACGTCCACCACCGGGCTTTCCCGGTCGAGGCCGTAGTACCAGGTGTACTCGCCGTACGGCGCCTCGGTCTTTCGGACGTGGGGCGGGATCTTGCCCTCGATGACCACCTCGGCCCAGGCGGGGACCATGAGATCGACGGTCTCGGCAGGGGTGACCTCGAAGGGCTCCTGCAGCAGGCCGCCGATGACCTCGTAGGAGTCGACGTCCATCGGCGTCTTCGTCTGGCTCCCGAGCAGCGTGGCCGGGTGGTGGCCGACGAAGACGATGACCTCGAGCGGCTGGTTGCGAGCCTCGGCCTTCCGGAGGATGTGGTGCGTGTCGGCGTGCTTCTCGAACGCGATGCCCAGCTGGTTCTTCGAGTGGACCATCATCCGGAAGATGCCGACGTTGTAGACGCCCGTGTCGGGATCCTTGACGACCACCTGCGAGCCGCTGATGAACGGCCCGGAGTCCAGCTCGCAGTTCCACACAATCGGCACGACGTCGAGATCGACCTCGTCGCCGATCATCCTCACGTCCTTCACCGGGCCCGTCGGGACGACCTTGACCGGCTCCCGGGCGTCCTCGCGCTCGAGGTAGTCCGGGAGCATCTGCTCCTCGGTGGTGCCCAGGGCCAGTGCCAGCTGCCGGCGGTTGGCGACGAGGTTGGTCACCGCCCGCATCGGCGAGCCCTTCACCTTGTTGTAGAGGACCGCGGGGTAGCGGCCCTCTTCCTGGAGTGCCCGGGCGATCCCCGGCAGCTGGAAGATCCGGTCGACCTCGCGGTCGACCTCCACGCACTGGCTCGGACCCAGCTCCGACAGCTCGGCCAGGTACGACCGAAGGTCCTTTGGCATCCTGCTTGCCTCCTCGTGGGTCGTTCGGCGGGCCGGAGATTCGCGCACGCGTCGGTCTCTCGGCGGGGCCCGAGATTCGCACCCGGGCGCGGCGGGTCCAAGCCGCCGGCGTTTCATCACGCGAAAGGACGTTTCAGACCGCTGCTCAAGACCGCCGATGACTCGGGACGTACCATGACATGAGCGCCCAGATTCTAAGCCGGTGCCGGGGTCCTGGCTGTGCGGGGAGGCAGCATTGGCTGTCGAGACGAAGCAAGTTCTGACGGGATGCGCGCACGATTGCGGGGGCAAGTGCCTGCTGGTCGCGCACGTGGTGGACGGCCGCGTCACGCGGGTGACCGCCCACCAGGAGGCGCTGCGCCGCTACCACATCGAGCCGTGCGTCCGTGGGCTGGTGTACGAGCGGCGGGTCCACCATCCCGACCGGCTGACCAACCCGCTCATTCGCACGGGGCCGCGAGGACAGGGGGAATTTCGCGAAGCGTCCTGGGATGAGGCGCTGGCGCTGGTGGCCGGGCGACTGACCGAGATCCGGGAAGCGGGCGGGCCGGGCGCCTTTCTGGCTATGGGCCGGAGCGGGTCGTTCACCGCCTGCCTGCACGCCACCAGGCTGGTCACGCAGCGCTTCATGAGCCTGGCCGGAGGCTTCCTGGGCACCACCGGCAACTACAGCAATGGCGCGGCCGGCCCCGCCAGCCTCTACACCTACGGCACAGAGGAGACCGGCAACAGCCGCGGCGACTGGCTGCGTAGCAAGCTGCTGCTGATCTGGGGCTGGGACCCGGTGGTGACGGTCATCGGCTCGCACACCACCTGGGCGCTGCGCGAGGCGAAGCGGCAGGGTATCCCACCATCGTCGTGGACCCGCGACGGACCGCCACCGCGGCCTACGCCGACCGCTGGATCCCCATCCGGCCGGGCTCGGACGTCGCGCTGCTCAACGCGCTGGCCTATGAGCTGGTGCGTAACGATCAGCACGACGAGACTTTCCTGCAGCAGCACACGGTGGGCTGGCAGGCCTACCTGGCGTACCTGAGCGGCACCGAGGATGGCGTACCCAAGACGGTCGAGTGGCAGGAACCGATCACGGGCGTGCCGGCTGAGACGGCGCGCTGGCTGGCGCGGGAATACGGGACTCGCCGGCCGGCCGCACTGATGCCGGGCTGGGCCCCGCAGCGCAGCCGCCAGGGTGAGCAGTTCCACCGCGCCGCGGCCGCCCTGGCGTGCTTCGCGGGGAACGTGGGCGTGCCTGGCGGCGGGGCGGCGGGCATCAATCGTGGGCCCGGGCCGGGCGGGGCGGCGCAACTGCCGGTCCCCAGCAACCCGTTCAAGCCGACCATACCCATCTTCCGTTGGGTGGATTGCGTGCTGCGCGGCTACGAGACCGCCGACGAATCCGCTCATTCGGCGCCCGCCGAAGGGCGGCAGGAACCATATCCGGCCAGGCCGCGGGCGATGTACCTCGTGGGCGGAAGCCCACTCGGCCAGCACCCCGACACGCACAAGACGGCCAGGGCCCTCG
>DATKBC010000152.1:0-8682 GCA_035514415.1 Pleomorphomonadaceae bacterium
TTCGCCAATGGCTTCTCGGGGCACGGTCTCCAGCAGGCGCCGGCCGTCGGCCGCGGCCTGGCCGAGCTGATCATTCACGGAGCGTATCGGACGATTGACCTGACCCCGCTCGGCTACGAGCGCATCGCGCGGGGGCAGCCCCTCCGCGAGCTGAACGTGGTGTAACCGGTGCGCGGTCTGATCGCGATCGGGGTGGGCATCGGGGTGGTGGCGATCCTGGCCGTGGTGGCGGTGGGCTTGTCGGCCGCCCGAGACCCGGACCAGTTTCCGGCTGACTCGCCCCAGGCTGCCCTGCAGGCGTATCTCCAGGCCTTCGAGGACGAGGATTACGAGGCCGCGTACGCGTCGTTTTCGGCCAACGTACAAGATCAGATGAGCCTCGAGGACTTTGTGCGTGCGGCTACCGACTACCACCTGTACGCCACCGAGTCGCGGCGCGTCCTGTACGACGGAATGGAGACAAATGGTGACGAACGGGCGACGCTGCGGCTGACGGTGGAGGTCAGCTACGGCGGCGTGCTCTTCGCGGACCGATACTCATACCCGGCAGAGGTCCGCATGGTGCGCGAGGATGGGGCCTGGCGTATCGATCAGGCACTGGTCCATCTCGACCCCGCGCCGGTTCCTGCACCCGCTCCCGCCGACTAGAGGCCATACCGATGCAAGCCGCCCGACGGCTGTACGTCTACCTCCTGTCGGGGGTGTCGCTCGGCTTCGTCCTGTTCGGGCTCCAGTCGCTGGTCCGGGTCCTGCTCGAAACATTCGGCATGCGTGCGGACGTCCTGTCGGGTCAGGTCGACGCCAGCCAGCAGCTGAGCGGGGCGCTGGCCCTGATCGGGGTTGGCACCCCAGTGTGGCTCCTCCACTGGTGGTTCGCCGAGCGCAGCATCCGTCCCGAGCACGACCCATCCGACGCCGAGCGCCAGTCCGCCATGCGTGCCCTGTACTTCGCGTTGGTCCTCGCGATCCTGCTGGCCGTCTCAGCGTTCGCGGTGAGCGACCTCGTATTCGGGCTGCTGGCCGATCTCCTTCTGGCCCCAGACACGTATTACGGTTCGACTCCCGCCGCGGCGCTCGCAACGGCGCTGGTGGGTGGCGCCGCCTGGGGGTACCACGCGTTGCTGCGCCGGCGCGACATGTCCGCCGGGGAGCTGCATCGCGCGGCCGTGTGGTTGCCGCGGGCTTACCTGTATGGGGCCGCGTTTGGCGGGGCGGTGTGGTCCTGGACGAGCCTGGTCCCGCTGATCGACGCCGCGGTCCGGGCCGCCGTTGGCAACTCCGTCGAGCCGGATGCGTGGATCGGCTCAGTCGGACCAACCATCGTCGGGGCAGCAATCTGGGTCGGGCATGCGTGGTACGCCAGCCGCCTTCGGTCCGATCCCGGGTGGCGCGGCGCCAGCGAGCGGGCAGCGAGGCTGCGGCTCGGATACCTGGTGGCCCTGACCGTGGTCGGGGTGACCGGCACCCTCGCCCTCGTGTCAGCCGCGTTCGAGCCTGGGCTGGCGGCCCTGGTGGGGGCGGGTCGAGCGCCGGACCAGATCGTCCCAGCCATGGCGACCGGCGCGATCGCCGCCCTACCGTTTGCGCTCGGGGGTTGGTTGCTGCACGCGCGGACCCTGCGGCGAGAAGCCACGGCCGAGGTCGATCCGGATCGGCCGGGGCTGGCGTGGCGGTTGGAGCACGTGGCGGTCGGCCTGACCGGGCTGGCGTTTGCGGCAGCCGGCAGCGCCCGCCTGATCGCGATCACGCTGGACGCGGCTCTCGGCGCCCATCCAGAGCTCAGCAGCCCGGTCGGCGAATTGGCCCTCGACCTTCCGCTGGCGATCCTCGGCGCGGCGGTCTGGATCTGGGCCTGGGCGCCCATGGAGCGGCGACACCAGGCATTTCCCCAGGTCGAGGCGGCGTCGACGGTCCGGCGGGCTGGGCTGCTCATCGTGCTGGCCGTCGCGGTCATCGGCGGGCTTTCCAGCCTGGCGCTGATCCTGTATCGGCTCTTCGGGTTCCTGCTCGGCGCCGGGTTGAGCGGGGACGCGGTCGGCGAGCTGAGCACCCCGGCCGGCATCCTGCTCGTCGCCCTGGTGGCCGGGCTGTATCACGGTCTGGCGTTGCGCCGGGACCTCGCCGCGGCGCTGCCACCCAAGCCTGAACCCGGCGTAGCCGAGCCTGAGCCGGCCGCGGCGGTGCCGGAGCCGGCCGCGGCGGTGCCGGAGCCGATCCCGGCCGAGGAGGCCGTCTGGGAGAGCGAGGGCGGCCCGGTGCTTCCGCCGGGCATCCCGCTGACCCTCCGCGGGCCGGATGGCTCGGACCTCGAGGCAGCGCTGAATACGGCGCGCGACGCGCTGCCGGAGGGCTACCGCCTGGAGCGCGACTGATCCATGTGCGGCCGATTCGCCCAGCCCCATTCCGCGGAAGAGCTGGCCCGCATCTTCCGGGCCCGGCCGACGGTCGAACTCCCCGGCGAGCGGTACAACGTGGCGCCCACCGACGAGGTGGCGGGCGTCGTCGAGCACCACGGGGAGCGGGTCATCGAGCCCTTTCGGTGGGGCCTGGTCCCGTGGTACGCGGAGGACCGGAAGGGAGCCGCACGGCTGATCAACGCGCGGGCCGAGACGGTGGAGCGCTCTCCGGCCTTCCGGACCTCGTTCGCCAAGCGCCGCCTCATCGTCCCGGCCGCCGCGTTCTACGAGTGGCAGCGGGCCGATGGCCGACGCGAGCCGTTCGCCGTGCGGCGCCGGGATGGGGAGCCACTGGCCCTGGCCGGAGTGTGGGCCATCTGGCGGGACGCGGACACCGGGGAGCGGCTGTACACATGCTCGATCCTGACCACGGTCCCCAACGACCTCGTTTCGCCTATCCACAACCGGATGCCGGTGATCCTGGATCCGGCCGACTGGGACGTGTGGCTGTCGGAAGACGCGCGCCTCGCCGAGCTGCGAGCGCTCCTGTTCCCGTTTCCGTCCCAGGCCCTGGACGCCTACCCCGTCTCGGCTGCCGTGAACAGCGTCCGCAACGACGGGGCCGAGCTCCTGGCACCCATCGGGTGACGGCCCTCGGCCTGCAGCCGGGGTCGCTGGTCGTGTTGATCGGCGCGGCGGGGAGCGGGAAGTCGACCCTGGCAGCTCGACACTTCTCCTCGGCCGAGGTCCTCGCCTCGGACGACTACCGGGCGGCCGTCTCAGGCGACGCGGCCGACCAGTCGGTGACCGACGAGGCATTCGACCGCCTGCATGCCGACCTCGAGCGCCGGATGGCCGCCGGCCAGCTGACCGTGATCGATGCGACCAACGTCCAGGGATGGGCGCGCCGTCGGCTCCTGGCCGCGGCCGCGCGTCATCGTCGCCCGGCGGTCGCCCTCGCGCTGGCCCTCCCGCTCGAGATCAGCCTGGCTCGCAACGCGGCGCGGGCCGATCGGCGCGTCCCGCCCTCCGCGGTTCGACGCCAGGATCGGTTTCTGAGGGCGTCGTTGCCGCGACTTGGGGAGGAGGGATACGACGCCGTGGTGGTGCTCAACACCCCCGACCAGGTGGAGCGCTTCGAGGTGCGCCGAATTCCGGGCAAAACGAATGTCCCGAAGGAACGGCACCCGACCCTTTGATGCAATCTCCGGAGCCGTCACCAGGACCTTGATGCAATCTCAGACCCGGATCGTGCTGCCCCTTCGGGACTCGAGAATCATAGGTCCCCACCTAACATCACCACAATAGGGGTTATCCACCACTTTCCAGCGTAATTGCGAGCTCGTCCACAGGTTCTCCACATCTCGACGCGGCGCTGATAACCTGCCTGTGACATGGACCCGCACCGTCCCCGGCGGCTGGAAGAAGTCCCCACGGCGCGTGGCGCAGCAGGCGGCCAGCTGGCGGGAATTCATCGGTCTGGCCGCTCGCGGATCACGGGTCCATACTAAGTTGCATGACGACCGTGGCGGCGCTGGCAGACTGGCTGGACCGATACGAGCAGGCGTGGCGCAACAACGACGCCGCCCAGATTCGCGCGCTGTTCACCGACGATGCGGTCTACCGCTGGCACCCCTGGGAGGAGCCCGCCGACGGTGCGGATGGCAGCGAGGAGATCGCCGAGGCCTGGCTCGAGCAGCCCGACGATCCGGACGACTGGACGCTCGAGTGCGAGCCGCTGGCCGTCAACGGCGAGCTGGGCGTGGCCCGCTGCGTGACGCGCTACCGGGCCACCGCCCGCGGCCCGGAGCGGGTCTACCACAACATCTGGCTCGTGAACCTGGCCGATGACGGGCGCTGCTCGGACTTCACCGAGTACTACATGAAGGAGCCGACCGAAGAAACGGCGTAGTCCGGTCGGGTAGCCTGCGGAGCGTGGCTGCCACGCATCACGTCCTCCATACCGGATACGTCGATGAGCGCGGCGTCGGGGCCACGGTCAGCCTGGTCCTCGACGGAGACGCCCGGATCGTTGTCGACCCCGGGATGGTGGCGGACCGAGCGCAGATCATCGGACCGCTGAAGAGCCGTGGCCTGGCCCCGGAGGACGTGACCCACGTCTTCCTGACCCACCACCACCCGGATCACGCGGTCAATGCCGCCCTGTTCCCGAACGCGGCGGTGGTCGACTTCTGGGCCACCTACCGCGGAGCTGACTGGACCGATCACCAGGGCGACGGCCATCGCGTCTCCCCGCACGCGTCGCTGATCCTGACGCCAGGCCACACCAACGAGGACGCGACGCTCCTGGTCAAGACCGATGACGGGGTGGTGGCCTGCACCCACCTGTGGTGGCACGCCGACCGAACGCCGCAGTTCGATCCCGTGGCCGATGACCAGGCGGCGCTGGACGCGAGCCGGGCCCGCGTCCTGGCCCTGGCCGACGTCGTGGTCCCGGGCCACGGCCCACCGTTCCGGGTCGCGGGCGGATCGGTATCCTGACCGGCGTGGGCGTGGATCGGCTGGAGCATTCGGAGGAGTGGCGGGTCCGGACCTTCGAGCTGGACTCCAACGGGCACGTCAACAACGCCGTCTACCTGAACTACGCCGAGCAGGTGGCAGTCGACCACGCCGAGGCGCTGGGGTTCGGGCGCGAGTGGGCTGACCGCCACCAGGTGGCGTGGGCGGTGCGTGAGCATCACGTGGTGTACCACCGCCCGGCGGTGTACCGGGATCTGCTGCAGCTGACGACTCGCGTGCAGTCCCTGGGCGGGGTGCGGGCCGTCCGGTACACGACCATCCGGCGCGAGGCTGACGGGGAGCTGCTGGCCGAGATCACGACCCAATGGGTGTGCCTCAAGGTGCCTGAGCAGCGACCGACACGGATCCCGGCCGACCTCCTGGCCACCTACGCGCGCGACCTGGGGACCGATGCCTCGCGCGCGTGACCTTGGGATCCGCATCGGGCACGGACAACCCGGGCCTCACAACGCGATCACCGACGTGGCAGGAGTGCGGGTGGGCCACACGACCCTCGTTTCCGGCGACGGTCCGCTGGTGGTCGGCCAGGGACCGGTCCGCACCGGCGTCACGGTGATCGTCCCTCACGACGGGGACTTCTGGCGCGAGCCGGTCTTCGCAGGCAGTTTCACGCTCAACGGCAACGGGGAGCTGACCGGCCTGGAGTGGATGCGCGAGTCCGGCTTCCTGGGAGGCGCGATCGGGCTCACCAACACCCACAGCGTGGGCATCGTGCACGACGCCCTGATTGCACAGGCCGTATCGGGCTCCCCACCCGGGGCGGAGTTCTGGACCCTCCCCGTGGTGGGCGAGACGTGGGACGGCCAGCTGAACGACATCAACGGCTTCCATGTCCGCGCCGAGCACTTGCACGCGGCGCTGGAAGCGGCCCGCGACGGTGCGGTGGCCGAGGGCAACGTGGGGGGCGGGACCGGGATGATCTGCCACGAGTTCAAGGGCGGGATCGGATCGGCCTCCCGCGCGCTGCCGACCGAGGCCGGCGGCTGGACGGTGGGGGCCCTGGTGCAGGCAAACTACGGTGACCGCGACCAGCTCCGGATCGACGGCGTGCCGGTCGGTGAGGCGATCGGCGCCGACGAGGTGCCCAGCCCGTGGGACGCGACTCGCAGCCCGTTGATGTCCGCATCGGCGCGCGCCGGCTCGGAGGGTGGCTCAATCATCGGAATCGTGGCCACCGACGCGCCGTTGCTCCCGCACCAGTGCGAGCGGCTCGCGAAACGGGCCGCGATCGGCGTGGCCCGGGTGGGCGGTTACGCCTCCCACGGGTCGGGCGACATCTTCGCCGCGTTCGCGACCGGCAACCGGAACCTGTCCGCGACGGCCGGGGGAACGGCTGGGGAACACCTCACCTCGACCGCTCGGCTGGTCGTCGACGCGGCCATCACGCCACTCCTGCTGGCCACCGTGGAAGCGGTCGAGGAGGCCATCGTCAACGCCCTGGTCGCCGCCGAGACGATGGTCGGTCGCGACGGCATCACGGCCCATGCTCTGCCCCATGACCGGTTGACCGCGGTCATGGGGCGGTACGGCCGGAACCTGGAGCCGTCGCGCGGCGTCTGAGCCTCATACGCCGGCCCGCACCTGGGCCCGGACCGAGGAGACACGCATGTCCGAGAACACCCAACCAAGCATCCCGCGCTGGGCAATCGCACTGTCCGGCGTCGCGGTCGCCGTCGTCGCCGTCGCGGCGATCCAGCTCAGTGGCGCCGCGCCCGCAGCATCGCCAGATCCGACCGATGGGGTTGGCGGAGGCGACGCCGCCGGGATGTGCATTCAGTACAGCATCGAGGAGCTGAGCGTCCGCGACTTCGCATTCGATGGAACGGTGACCGCTCTCAATGGCGACCAGGCCACGTTCGCGGTGAACACCGCGTTCTGGGGCGTCGAGGCCACGTCGATCACCTTGACTGCCGGGATCGGCATGATCTCGGAGCAGGGGGTCGCGCTGGACGGCGGGCCCCTCCTCGTGATCGGCGAGCGGTATCTCGTTTCCGGCGACGACATCTACGCCTGGACGTGTGGCTACTCGCTGGTCTACGACCCGGCCGCCGCCGCGGAATGGGCGGCCGCCGCTCCCTGAGGTAGGCCGCAGAGCCGCCGGCGGCGCGTCCCTCGGGATTCGGGTTCAGCCGCCGCCGCGCTCCACGAACCGCCCCAGGACCGTGTCCCAGCCGGCGTCGTAGCCGGCAAGCTGGTCCGCGCCCTCAACTCCGTGGACCGCCCAGCCGCGATGGTCGAGCTCGACCCGCGTCGCGTTTGGGCCCTCGGCCACAAACCGGATCGAGAGCTGCGTTGCCAGGGCCGCGTCGTACCCGGGGTGCCACGTCGTCGAGAAGCTGCGCGGTGGATCCCAGGCGGTGATCGTTCCCCAGATTACGGTCCCATCCGGGGTCCGCTCAAAGATGCGACCGCCGAGGCCGCCTTCCAAGACGACCTCTACGGCAGCTGACTCCGCGACCGAATACGTGACGCCCGGCCACCAGGACCCGATCCCATCCGTGAACAGGCGGTACGCTGCCTCCTGCGACAGCGACACCTTCACGCTCTTGCGGACCACCGCGTCTGTTTGTGTGTCCATCGCCTACTCCTTCGCTGCTGCCTCCGAGGCAACCCGGTACTCCTCCAGGGCCTGGCCCCAGAACTCCTCCATCCAGGTGCGGAGCGCACCCAGCCCATCCGCGCTGACGGCGTACACCCTGCGCGTCCCGTTCGGCCGGACCGATACCAGCCCGGCATCCATCAGCACCCGGAGGTGCTGCGAGACCGCTGGGCGGGTCACGGGCATCCCGTCCGCGATCTGATGCACGGCCATCGGGCCGGACAGCAGCCGCTCGAAGATGCGACGCCGGGTCGGGTCCCCCAGCGCACCGAGGACATCCAGTTGGTTAGTAGCCACTAACCGTTAGCCTATACTTACTCAGACGGGGATGTCAAAGAGCTGGCCCCGGCGGCGGTGTCCGTCGGGTGCGGAGCGTGCCGAATATGCGCCGCCCGGATTTCGACCCCTCTGTTGGAGACCCTACGGAAGGCGGTGCGGTCCCCCTCAAGCAGCCCTGATCGGCCACACTGCGCGGCGATGATCCGCCGCTTGGCCGGATTCCTGCGGGGAAGCGTCGACGCGCTCGAAGAGCGGAACTTCCGCCTGCTGTGGATCGGCCAGACCACCTCCGGCCTGGGCGACACGCTGGTCTATGTGGCGCTGGTCTTCGCGGTCCTGGCGCTCACCGGCAGCGCCATCGACCTCGGCCTGGTCCTGGCCGCCAATGCGCTGCCGCGGGTCATCCTGCTCCTGGTCGGGGGCGTGTGGGCCGACCGGCTGCCGCGCCAGCTGGTGATGGTCGGCTGCGACATCGTCCGCGGCCTGCTCCAGGCGGCGCTCGCCATCCTGTTCCTGACCGGCACCGCGGAGCTGTGGCACCTGGGTGTCGCGGCGGCGCTGAACGGGGCGGCGTCGGCGTTCTTCATCCCCGCCGCCAACGGCGTCATCCCGCAGGTCGTCAGCCGGCCGCGCCTCCAGCAGGCCAACGCCCTGATGAATCTGTCGCAGGGCGTGACGTGGGTCCTGGGACCGACTCTGTCGGGCCTCATCGTCGCTACCGGCGGGCCGGGCTGGGTGTTTGCCATCGACGCGGTCAGCTTCGCGGTCAGTACTGGCTCCCTGCTGGCCCTACGCCTGCCGGGGCTGGTCGCGCCAGAGCGGCGCGCGTTTCTCGACGACCTGACCCTTGGGTGGCGCGAGGTCAGG
>DATKBC010000153.1:0-9281 GCA_035514415.1 Pleomorphomonadaceae bacterium
AGGAGGTCCGCGACCGGATCTACGCCCTGACCGCCGCGTAGACTCTCGACGTGGCCCCCTGCCCGTCCTGCGGCCGCGACGTCGCGGCCGGGTCTGCGTTCTGCCCACATTGTGGCGCGGCCGTCGAGGCCGCTCCGACGGCGGGCGAGGAGCGCAAGCTCGTCACCCTCCTGTTCGCGGACGTTACCGGCTCTACCAAACTGGCCGAGGCACTCGATGCGGAGGTCGTTCGCGATCTGATGGGCGAGTACTTCGCCCTGGCGCGGGAGGAAATTGAAGCCCGGGGCGGAACGGTCGAAAAGTTCATTGGCGACGCGGTGATGGCCGTCTTCGGCGTCCCGGTCACCCATGAGGATGACCCATCGCGCGCATTGCAGGCTGGACTTGCGATTCGATCACGCCTCGTAGCCCTGAACGAGGGGCGCCGTTCCGAAGGCGGGCCTCAGCTGCAAGTCCGCATCGGCGTGAACACCGGTGAGGTCGTGGCAACCACCCGTCCGCGTCCGGGAGAGGGGATGGTGACCGGCGACGCTGTAAACGTCGCGGCTCGGATCCAGCAGGAAGCCGAGCCGGGCCAGATCGTGGTTGGGGAGCGCACGGCCGCTGCCGCTCCGACGTTCACATTCCGCGACCTCGGCGCGCACCGACTGCGTGGCAAGGCATCCCCGGTCGCCGTGCGCGAGCTGGTCGGCGAGGCCGCGGGCGTTGGCTCACGAGGGGTCCATGGCCTGCGTTCACCGCTCGTCGGCCGCGACGCGGAGCTCGACCTCCTCGTGTCGCTCTATGACCGGGTGGCCGCCGAAGGCCGGCCGCACCTGGTGACTCTGTACGGCGAGCCCGGTGTGGGGAAGAGCCGACTGACGGTCGAGCTTCTCGCCACGCTGGGAAAGCGCTCGCAGCCGCCCCAGGTCGTTCGCGGCCGGTGCCTCTCATACGGATCGGGAGTCACGTTCTGGCCACTGGCCGAGATCCTCAAGTCGCAAGCAGGCATCCTCGACAGCGACCCGCCGGACGCCGTGGTGCGCAAGGTCACCAACGTTGGGGAGCGCGTCCTCACCACAGGGGTCGCACAGGATCCGCCGCGCGCCACGGCTCTCCTGGGCTACACGGTGGGGATCGCGGTGCCTGGATACGAGTTTGAGCGCCTCGAGCCGGAGCAGCTGCGCGTGGAGATCCACGGCGCATGGCGGTCCTTCTTCTCGGCCCTGGCCGCCATGGACGGGCCGCTGGTGGTCGTCATTGACGACATCCACTGGGCCGACGGAGCCCTTCTCGACTTGATCGAGGACGTCAGCGAGAGAGTCGAGGGAAGCGTGTACTTCCTATGTCCATCCCGGCCCGACCTGACCGACGGGCGGCCCGGCTGGGGCGGCGGCCGACGGAGCTTTTCAAGCGTCTTCCTCGACCCGCTTCCCCCCGCGGCCACCACGGAGCTGGTCGACCAACTCCTCCAGGTCGCGGAGCTCCCGCCGGCTCTGCGGGCTCGCATCGTGGAACGGGCCGACGGCAACCCCTTCTTCGTGGAGGAGATCCTTCGTCAGCTCATCGACGAGGGGCGAATCGTACGGAGCGGTGACGGCTGGCGGGCCGCTCCCGACGTGTCAGATGTCGAGATCCCGGACACCGTCCAAGCCGTGCTGGCGGCGCGGATCGACCTTTTGGGGAGCGACCAGAAGCGGACGCTGCAGGCCGCCGCGGTTGTTGGACGGATCTTCTGGCCAGCCCCAGTCGCCCGTTTCCTGAACGGGGCAGCCGGCGCCCTGGTTCAGCACCTGCGGGAGCTCGAGGCGAGGGACCTGATCCTGTCGCGCCTGGCCTCGACCATGGCCGGCCAGCCCGAGTACATCTTCAAGCACGCCCTCGTGCGAGACGTGGCCTACGAGAGCATCCCGCGGCGAGAGCGCGCGGCGGCTCACCTACGGGTGGCGGACTGGATCGAGGAGGCAGTCGGCGAGCGCCGCATCGAGGTCGTGGAGCTGCTGGCCCACCATTACACCGAGGCACAGCGGGCGGTCGGATGGGCGAAGGTCGAACCCTCTGAGAAGGAGCAGATCCGAGCGCGAGCCGTGGGGCTGTTGTTCGAAGCGGCCCGGGAAGCCGCGTTGCACCTGTCCACGGAGCGCGCGCGCGAACGGGTCGACGTGGGCCTCCAACTGGCCGCGGGGCCGATCGAGCGCGCCACCGGCCTGGAGATCCTGGTGCGGCTCGACCTGTGGGCAGATAACGGTGACGCCGCGTGGCGGTCCGCGCGCGAGGCGATTGACCTGCGCATCGGCGCGAATTCGAAGACCCCTGAGGAACGTCGTGCCATCGCCCGCCTGGCCGGCACCCTGCTCGCGATGCCGACCCGCTGGCCCGGGCTCATGCGCCACCTGCCCACGCGCGAGGAATCTGCGCCGTACCTCGAGCTCGGCTTCGCCATGGCTGACGACGGCGACAGCGAGGAACGTCTTCGCCTCTTGACGGTTCGGGGCGCCTGGTGTTGGGGCTTTGCTGCAGCGGAGACGGACCCGGGCCGAATCGCCGCGGATCGAGCGGCGGCGATGGATGCCGTCGCCATGGCCCGCCGTATGGACCGCGTGGACCTGCTATCGGCGGCCCTGGACGCCCTGGGGGCAACCGCGGCGTTGCTGGAGGGGTATGGCGCCGTGGCGGAGGTCCAAGAGGAGCGCCTCGACCTGATTCCACGCCTCGACGACAAGTTCGAGGTGATCGACATCTACTCGACCACCGCCTGGAGCCTCGCCCACATCGGACAGTTCCGACGGGCGGCCGACCTTGCCAGGCGGGGCGCGGAGCTCGCCACCGCGTTCCAGGTCCACAACTTCGGGCCCCACGCCTTCCTTGGCGTCTCGCAGTACAGGCTCGGCGAGTGGGACGCGGTTCTTGCCACCTTCTCCGCCGTCCAGGCCTTTGTCGATCCCGGGAGACCGCTCCGCTACCACATCTACCGCCTGTTCGGCACAAACGCCCTTATTCAGGAGGTGGCCGGCGACTCCGCGGAGGCCGATCGGCTCATCGAGCGGCTTAACGAATCACAGGCCGCGCAGGCCGGCGTGGGTGCTTCCGGGGCACGGATGTGGATCGTCTCGGTTCTGGCTCGCCGTCGGGCATTCGACGAGGCGCGCCGCTGGCTCGCGATCGAGGACCCGGTGCGCGGTATTCAGAACCGAGACCTGGACTTCGAGGCCTGGGCAGAACTCATCGCGGCCGAGGGCGCGTGGGCCGAGGCCTCTGCCATCGTGGCCGACGCTCGCGGGTGGGCAGCCCGCACCGGATTGCTCTTCCTGCCCGCCGTCGCCGACAGATTGGATGGACAAGCGGGGCTGGTGGCGGGTGAACCTGACCGCGCCGTCGTGCTGCTCGAGCGGGCCCGCGACACGTTCAGCAGCCTCGAGGCGCCGTGGGACCGGGCGCGGACCGAGCTGTCGCTCGCGCGGGCGTACGTGGCTGCTAGCAGAGTAGGGCACGCAGCGCAGACTGCGCAGGCGGCGCTGACGACGTTCCGGCAGCTGAAGGCACCTATCGAGATCGCCGAGGCCGAGGCCCTCGTCGCCGCGCACGCGAGCGAAACCACGGGCTCCACCACCGGCCCTTGACCTTGGGCTCGATCAGGTCAATGATCGGTGGGGAGGCGAAATGATCAGCGGTCAGCGAGTGGGACGGACCCGAGCGAGGGGGATTCCGATCGGCATACTCCTCGTCGTAATCGCGGCCGGCTGCACCGGCACCCCGTCAGCCACTCCGACCCCAAGCGCGCCCCCACCGGTCACGGTGATCCTTGAGGACAGCACCTTCGTCCCGCCAGGCGGCGCGGCTATCGACGGCGTGCCGGCGTTGACCGTCCCGGTCGGCACCACCGTGACCTGGACCAACCGGGACGCCATCGACCACACCGCCACGGAGTACCTCAACGGGTTCAGCAAGCCGGACGCCCGGTTTGATCTCGAGCTGCCGCCAGAAGCGAGTGGCAGCTACACGTTCGACGACCCGGGCACCTACGAGGTGGGATGCGTGCCGCACCCCACGATGCAAATGCTGGTGATCGTCGAATAGGTCTGACGACTAGGTCAGCGCCCCCATCAGCTCACCCAGGGCGCGCTCGAGCCGGTCGTAGCCGAGGTGCTTGTGGCCGATCGCGAAGTTGTGCTCGGCGTCGGCCGCCTGCCCGGCCGGGTCGGCGAGGATGGAACGGACCGCCCGCACTGTGTCGTCGGTGATGGCGCCGTTGATCTCCACGAACCGGAACCCGAGCGGCCGGATATCCGCGTCGTAGACCGGGTAACGGTTGACGACGACCGGCTTCCCGTAATAGACGGCCTCGAGCAAGGCGTTTCCGAAGCCTTCATACAGGCTGGGGTAGCTGATGAGGTCTGCCGCCAGGTACGCATCGGTCAGCGAGTGGGCCGGACCCAGCGGCCGCCCCTCGAGGTCGGGGGCGAAGCGGTCGGCCGCGTAGCGCAAGTTGACCTTCGCCCGCTCGGCCCGCCGCTCCAGCGAGATCAGGTAGTCGAGCCCCTCGTCGCCGGCCGGGCTGGTGATCAGAAGGACGGCGTGCGGGTCGCCGAGCCGGCCGACCAGGTCGATGGCCAGCTCGATCCCCTTGCGCGGCACCACCCGGGTAGGTTGCACGATGAGGTACCCCTCCTCGCCCATGCCCAGCTCGGTGCGAAGCTGTCGTCGAATGTCCGGCCGGGGCGGCGGTCGCTTGTCATGGAAGTCGAACACGTTGGGGATCACGGTCGAAGCCAGGCCGCGATGCTCCATGAGACCGGCCGCCGCCAGGGAGTTGATGCCAACGTGCCGAATCATGGGCAGGTCCGGAGGGAAGGTCGCCTCCAGGATTTCCGGGACCACGCATCGGGCGAAGCGCTCACGTTCCCACCACAAGTCGTGGTGGTGCCCGATCGCCGGCAGGCCCGTCTCCTCGACCAGGGTGTGGAGAGCGACCGCGAGCGGCAGCTGCATGGGAATGGCCCACGCGTTTTCGACGATCAGGAGGTCGAGCCGCTCCGTTTCCACCCACGCGGCAAGGACCGGCAGCAGCTGGCCGGCCAGGCGCTGGATTTCGGTGCGGACGGCCTGCGGGTCGCTGTCGGGATCAAACGCACCCGAGGTCACGCGCGCGGCGGGCGGATGCCGGAAATGCATGGCCGGAACCAGCCGAGCGCTGTAGCGGAGCGCGTCGACTTCCCCGGCGCACAGCCGGACCTCGTGGCCCATGCGCCCGAGGACCGCCTCCCACTTGGCGGTCTCGAACGTGACGCCGTCGACGCCGGCCAACCGGGTGGCAACGATACCGATCCGCACGGTGGCTGATCCTAGCGGACCGGGGACGGGCCGATACACTCAGCGGCATGTCATCGCTGCCAGTCGTGGCCATCGTGGGGCGCCCGAACGTCGGAAAGAGCACGCTCTTCAACCGGATGGTGGGCGAGCGGGCAGCCATCGTCGAGGACACCGCCGGCACGACCCGCGACCGCGTGTACGGCGAGACGGACTGGAATGGCCGCCGCTTCATCATGGTCGACACCGGAGGTCTCGAGCTGGAGCCTGGGAGCAGCATCGAGGAACGCGTCCAGGATCAGGCGCGGGTGGCCATCGACGAGGCCGACCTGGTCCTGTTCGTGGTTGACGCCGCCGCTGGCCTGGCGCCACTGGATCACGAGGTGGCGGATCGGCTCCGCAAGGCGCATCGGCCCACCATCCTGGTCATCAACAAGGCCGACAACGTCCGCCGCGAGGCCGAGGGCGCCGAGTTCTACGCCCTGGGCTTCGATCCGGCCATCACCATCAGCGCGGCACATGGCCGGAATACCGGGGACCTGGCCGATCTCATCGTCGAGCACCTCCCGCCCGCGTCGGATGGGCCCGAGGCCGCCGCGGCTGCATCGGTCACCGATGAGGAGGACCTCCCGACCGACGCCGAGCTGGACGAGCTGGCCGCGACCGAGATCGGTCCACCTCGGGTGGCGATCGTGGGCCGCCCCAACACGGGCAAGTCAACCCTCGTCAACCGAGTGCTGGGCACGGAGCGGATGATCGTCAGCGAGACGCCGGGCACCACCCGTGACGCGGTCGACGCCGAAGTGACGGTGGACGGCGAGCCGATGATCCTGATCGACACGGCCGGCATCCGACGCCGGGGCTCGATTCAGCGCGGCACCGAGCACTACAGCGTGCTGCGCAGCCTGAAGGCCATCGACCGAGCCGACGTGGCCGTCGTCCTGACCGATGCGGTCGAAGGCTTCACGGCCCAGGATGCCCACGTCGTAGGCCACGTCCTGGAGGCCGGCAAGGGCCTGGTGCTGGTCATCAACAAGTGGGACGCCATCGAGAAGGACGACAAGACCGCCGACGACTGGCTCCATGACCTGCGCCGGGATGCCCCATACCTCCAATGGGCCGATATCGTGTTCGCCTCGGGCATGACCGGCCAGCGAGTGGACCGCATCCTGCGCCAGGCCCGGCGCGTGGCCGAAGAGCGGTACCGCCGGGTTCCGACGGCCGACGTCAACCGCGTCGTGGGTGAGGCGGTGGCGGCGCACACGCCCCCGGTGGCCCGCGGCCGGCGGGCGAAGATCCTGTACGCGACCCAGGTGGGGGTGGCGCCTCCGACGTTCGTGATCTTCGTCAACGACCCGGAGCTGTTCCACTTTTCGTACCGGCGCTATCTCGAGAACCAGCTGCGGGACGCGTTCGGCTTCGCCGGGACCCCAATCCGGCTGCGCTTCCGTGCCCGCGCCGCCGGGGAGAGGCCCCGCGCCCGCAGAACCCGGACCGCCAGAACCCGGACCGGCGCTCGCTAGGCCGGCGAATCAGATCGACTAGGGGACCCCGATCACCTCGATCTCGCGCCAGGCCACCCAGGATGGGCTCGAAACAGTTTCTATGCGGATGATCCGGCACGAAACGGCAGGATCCAGCGTGACCGTCAACACCTGGAGCGACGCGGTCTCGCCCACTACGTCGCTGAGAAGCGTAGCGGCCATGTCCGGTGCCGGGGCGCAGGTGACGCGGTGGTGCGTCGTGCCCGACGGGGTCTGTTGCACCAGGAGTCGGATCGCGGCCACAGGCTGAGCGGACCCGAGGTCGATTTCGATCCACGCGGGCGCAAACCCCCCCGCATTCCAAAGGGTGTCCGCGTCGCCGTCGACCGTTCGATCGGCCGTTGCATCTCCGTAGGCGGAGGACGCGGTCGCGGGCTTCTCCAGGGCCAGGTTGCCGGTGTCGGCCGCCAGCTCGCCCAGCGATGCTCGGTCATCGAAATATCGGTTGACCAGCGACGTGAAGGTGGCGGGATCCGACTCTGGCAACACGTGATCCGGCTTGTCCATCCACGACTGGAAAATAACGTGGTCGGGCCGTCCGCCGGCATCGGCCTCGTAGGCGATCACGCGCCGGCCGGCCATGGCCAGCCAAAGGGCATCCGAGGTCGCGGCTCCGCCGTTGTAGATGATGCCGATGGGCACACCCCGTGAGGATCCGGCGTTCTCCACTGCTACCCCGAGCGCCGGCCAGTTGCTCCGTGCCCAGTCCATGTCCATGTGGAGGAAAGGCAGCGGCTCGCCGCCGGCCGCTTCGTAGGCGTCGAGCCAAGCCGCCAGGCCATCCGGGCTGACCGGTGCCGGCATCGGCTCTATGTCGCCGAGAATGATGCCCGGCCACTCTGCGCGCATCGCATCCCGGAAGCCGACCACGGCGGTGGCGACCCGGTCGAGCGGCCAGTGGCAGGCGTTCGGGCCGCTGTACAGGTGCGCGTAGTAGTACGGCTCGTCCATGGCGATGATCTGGATCGTCCCCCCTGCCTGCTGGATGCGGCGAGAGATGCGCAGACCCTCGTCGATTCCCGCGAAGCTCTCCACGCCTGAACCGCAGGTGGCCGAGGGATCCAGCGGGCCCATCTCGACCGCCAGGACCATGCCGCGGCGTGCGATCTCGTGCACCACCGTTCGGAGTTCTTGATCGGTGGCCTCGTTAACCACCCACCCGCCGTAGAGTTTGAAAACGCCGATCCGCGATGCAGCCAACTGCCAGTCCGCGTCTGTCTCGAAGAGGTCGATGAAGTCCTCCGAGCCGGTGAACGAGAACAACGGTGGCAGCGGCGCGAACCAGATGAGCGGTCTGGCCGACAGGTCCGGTGGCGTGGCGACAGGGGTAGGCGAAGCGGAGGCCGGTGGCGGCGACCAGCTCGGCGTCCCGGAAGGCGAGGGTGAGGTCGTGGGTGGCTCGGCACAGGCCGCCAGGACGACCGCGAGAAGCACGAGCACGCTCAATCGGGCCCCCATCGGAACAGTGTACGGCCCGCTCGGTGTCCGCTCGGGACCTGTCACAGCCCATAGGCCCGCAGAACCCGAGCTGCCGCTCGCTAGGCCGGCGCTATCCTCGCCCGCATGGCGGAGCGGATCGCGGTCATCGGGGCCGGGGCGTGGGGGACGACCCTGGCTCGCATGCTGGCTGCGGCCGGTCACCCCGTCACGCTGTGGGTCCACCGGCCGGAGGCCGCGGAGGAGATGGCGCGCGACGGTGAGAATCGCCGCTACCTTCCGGGACGTTCCTTCCCGCCGGGCCTCCTGGTGACCGGCGACGCCGCGGAGCTGACGAATCCGCATCGGTTGTACGTGCTCGCCGTGCCGTCTGCCCACGCCCGCGAGACCCTGCGCCAAGTCGCCGGGGAGCTCGCACCGACGACACCATTCCTGTCTGTGGTGAAGGGGATCGAGGCCGAGACCCAGGCCCGGATGAGCGACGTGATCGGGCAGGAGGCGCCGGGGCGGGCCGTGGCGGTGCTGTCGGGCCCGAACCTGGCCGGTGAGATAGCCTCCGGCCTCCCGGCTGGGACCGTTGTCGCATCGTCTGATCCCGCGCTGGCGGCCGAGGTCGCCGCGACGTTCGGGTCGGACCAGTTTCGGGTCTACACCAATCCCGACATGGTGGGCGTGGAGCTGGGCGGTGCCCTGAAGAACGTCATCGCCCTGGCGGCAGGCATGGCTGATGGCCTGCGGATGGGGGACAGCGGCAAGGCGGCCATCGTGACCCGCGGCCTGGCCGAGATCACGCGGCTGGGCGTCGCAGCCGGCGCCGACCCCCGCACCTTCGCCGGATTGGCGGGCGTGGGCGACCTGATCGCCACCTGCATGAGCCAGCTGTCGCGCAACCGGCGGGCAGGGGAGCTGTTGGCCTCGAACATGGCCTGGGCCGACGTTGCCGGGGAGCTGGGCGGCGTGGCCGAGGGCGAGACCACCGTCACCGGCGCCCTGGCCCTGGCCGCCCGGCATGGG
>DATKBC010000154.1:0-9569 GCA_035514415.1 Pleomorphomonadaceae bacterium
GGCCGATGAGGCCCAGAATCACGAACGCGTCGCGACTGAGCGCCAGGCGGGCCGGACGAATGGCGATGCGTCGGATGGTCGAGTAGCCGATGCCGACCAGCACCAAGCCGATGAAGACGTTGGCCCCGAAGATGGCCAGAACCCACAATAAGCCGCCGATAAGCGGGATGGCGGTGACGATGCGCTCGACCCAGCCGTTTACCAGGTAGTTACCGGTCGTGACCAAGAGGACGAGAAAGCCCCAGAACACGAAGGCGTGCATGAGCCCCGGAACCGGGTCGCGGAGCAGGCGTTCCTGGGCGATGACGTAGCGGATGACGCCCCACCAGCGCTGCCTGGGCTTGTCGCGGCGGTCGGCTTCGGCGTATTCGCGTGGGCCCACGTGCTGGCGGTCATGGTCTTCGGGACGTACCTGCCGTACAGCAAGCACCTCCACATCATCACCAGCGAGCCCAATTCGTACTTCCTCAACCTCGAGCCGCGCGGCGCGCTGCGGAAGATGGACCTCGAGGCCGATGCGCCGCCTGGCGGGGGAGCGACCTTCGGCGCGGCTGCCCTGCGCGACCTGACCTGGCGCCACCTGCTCGATCCGCTGGCCTGCACCGAGTGCGGGCGCTGCATGGAGTTCTGCCCGGCCTCGTTCACCGGCAAGACGCTGTCGCCCAAGCACCTGATGGAGGGCCTGCGTGACCAGATCGTGGCCGCCGAGACGGCGCTGGTGGCGGCCGCCGGTGCGCAGCGGGCCGCCAAGGGCGGCGCCAACGGGGGTGCCGAGGCGTCCGAGGTTGGCCTCTCGCTCGCTCGCCAGCGCGCGCTCGAGGCGATGAGCCTGCCCCTGGTCGACAACGCCATCCCCGAGGAGGCCGTCTGGCAGTGCACGACCTGCGGGTGGTGCGTGGAGGGCTGCCCGGTCCTCATCGAGCACGTCGACACCATCGTCCAGATCCGACGCAACCTCGTCCTCGAGGAGAGCCGCTTCCCGCGTGAGCTGCAGGCCGCGTTCCGGAACATGGAGACCGCCGGCAACCCGTGGGGTCAGCCCCGATCCGCGCGGCTGGACTGGGCCAAGGGGCTGGACGTTTCGGTCCTGGGCCAGTCCAACGGCCAAGCGAATGGACAGACCGATGGGGAGGCAGCAACTGATTCCGCATCGGCTCCGAAAGGGGTCCTGTACTGGGTCGGCTGCGCCGGGGCATTCGATGAACGGAACCGCAAGGTCGTACGTGCCATGGCCGCCCTGCTGCGGCAGGCCGGCATCCCGTTCTCGGTGCTCGGTTCGGGCGAGACGTGCAGCGGTGATCCCGCTCGTCGGGCCGGCAACGAGTACCTGTTCCAGATCCTGGCCGAGGAGAACGTGACGTCCCTGACCCGGGCTCACGACGAGCATGGGATTCGGACCGTGGTTGCGTCCTGCCCGCACTGCTTCAACACGATTCGCAACGAATACCCGCAGTTCGGGCTGAGCGGGATCGAGGTCATCCACCACACCCAGCTCCTCGAAACCCTGCTCGGCGACGGGCGGCTGAAGCCGGTTTTCGGCGTCAGTCACCGCGCGATCGCGTACCACGACGCGTGCTACCTGGGCCGGTACAACGACGTGTACGAGCCCGGGCGACGGGTCGTCGAGGGCGTGCCGGGCAACGAGGTGGTCGAGATGGACCTCCACCATCGGCGCGGGATGTGCTGCGGCGCGGGCGGGGCCCGGATGTGGATGGAGGAGCGCGAGGGTCGGCGGATCAACCACGTCCGCACCGAGCAGGCGCTGGGCACCGGGGCGGCGGCCATCGCGACCGCGTGCCCGTTCTGCCTGGTCATGCTTCGCGACGGGACCAACGACCTCGGGCGCGAGGACGTGCCGGTACGTGACGTGGCCGAGCTGCTGGCGGACGCGACCGGGGTCTGGATCCGGGACGCGGCTGGCCCGGCTGATGCCGCCCGCCTGACCTGACCGGCAGAGTATCCTCGCGCCGACCGCACGAGCAACGAACCGCATGGCACTGACCCAGACGAGCCGGATCAACCGCCAGCGCCTGGCCCAGCTCGCCACGCGCGAGCAGGCGTCCTACCGCGAGCGAACCGCGAAGAGCCGGGCCCTGCTGGAGCGGGCCAAGCTGTCGCTCCCGATGGGCGTGGCCAGCTCGTTCCAGGTCTACGACCCGTATCCGACGTTCATGAGCGAGGCCCGCGGGTCACGGATCTGGGACGCGGACGGCAACGAGTACATCGACTTCGACATGGCGTTCGGGGTCCTCGCCGCCGGCCACAGCCATCCCGAAGTCGTGGAGGCCGTCCGCGAGCGCGTCGGTCGGGGCACGATCTTCACCTTCCCGTCCGAGGAGGGAGCGGTGGCCGCGGAGGAGATCCGTCGCCGCTTCGGGATGGACCTGGTCCGCTTTGGCAACTCGGGGACCGAGGTCACGATGGACGCCCTGCGCATCGCGCGCGGGTTCACCGGCCGCGACAAGATCGTGAAGTTCGAGGGCGGATATCACGGCCATCACGATGACGTCCTGATCAGCATCCTGCCCCCGGCCGAGCTCATGGGCCCGGTCGACGCTCCCAACTCGGTGCCCGCCTCGGCGGGCATCCCGCGGTCGCGGCTCGAGGACACGGTGGTCGCGCCGTTCAACAACGCGGACGCGCTGGAGGCCATCCTCGAGCGCCACCGGGGCGAGATCGCGGCCATCATCGTCGAGCCTATCCAGTACAACATCGGGGTCGTCCCGCCGCTCCCCGGGTTCCTGGAGCGCGTCCGCGATCTGGCCACCGCTCACGGTGCGATCCTCATCTTCGACGAGGTCAAGACGGGGGTCGTGATCGCCTACGGCGGCGGCACGCAGCGCTTCGGGGTCCAGCCCGACATGGTGTGCCTGGCCAAGAGCATCGGCGGCGGCCTGCCGGTGGCGGCCATCGCCGGGCGAGAGGCGGTCATGCGCGTCGTGGAGGGAGGCGCGAGCTCGACCACCCTGGGCGCCGCCGATCACGTGGCCCACCAGGGCACCTACAACGGCAACCCGGTTTCCATGGCGGCCACAGTGGCGACTCTGACCCGGGTCTTGACTCCGGACGTCTACCCGGAGCTGGAGCGGCTGGGCGATCGGCTTCGGTCCGACTGCCAGGCGATCCTCGAGGAGTACCACCTGCCCGGTTACGCGATCAACGTCGGCGCCAAGGGCGCGGTCCTGTTCAGTCCCAAGCGGGTGACGAACTACCGCGACTTCATCGGCCTCGACGAGGAGCTGTGGACCGCGTTCTACTTTTTCCTCGCCAATCGCGGCATCCTGCTGCCACCGGGACCCGACGAGCAGTGGACCCTGTCGGTTGCGCACAGCGATGCCGACATCGATCGCCATGTCGAGGTCTTCCGCGATTTCGCGCGCGAGCTGAGCGGGCTGAGCGGTTGAGGGACTGACCGTGCTGGAGCGGCTGGGGGCCCCGTTCGGACGATTCGGGGACTGGGTCGCCCGCGTCATGGACGGTTTCTATCGAGTTCTCGGCCGGCCCGGGAAGTGGCTCCAGGACTTCCTCAATGGCTCGTGGCTCGGCCATCCGACCCATCCAGTGGTGACCGACGTCGTGGTTGGCGGAGCGACCGTGTTGGTCGTCTTCGACCTGGCCGCGATGCTGTTCGGGGCCACCGATCTGGACACGGCCGCTCTGGTGGTAGTGGCGATCACCGCGTTGTCGGCCCTGTCGGCGGTCGTCACCGGCCTGACCGACTTCAAGGACACGGCCAAGGGCGACGAGCGCAACGTGGCCATCCTGCACGGCGTGGTCAACATCGTCGCCACGGTTGCCTACCTCGCCTCGTTTGGCGTGCGCGTGGGAGGCGCCGTGGATGCGGGGCGCTGGCTGTCGCTCGCCGGTGCCCTGATCCTGGCCGCTGGTGCCTACGTCGGAGGGCACCTGGTCTTCAAGTACGGCTACATGGTCAACCGCAACGCCTTCGCCCGCGGGCAGCGCGCGAAGGAGTACACGCCCGTGATGCCGGTGGCCGATGTGCCCGAGGCCACCCCGGTCAAGGCCATGCTCGGCTCCACCGCGCTGGTCGTGGTGCGGCGCGGAGACCTCGCCTACGCGCTGAAGGCGACCTGCTCGCACGCCGGCGGTCCGCTGGCCGAAGGAAAGCTGGAGGGCGACACCATCGTTTGCCCGTGGCACGCGTCGGCCTTTCGCCTGAGCGACGGGGCGGTGCGTCACGGCCCGGCCACGACCCAGCAGGTGGCCTATCGAGCACGTGTCGCGAACGGCCAGGTCGAGGTTTCCGGACCCCTCGTCCGGTAGACTCGCGCCACTTTGGCCTCACCCACGTCCACTCAGAGCCAGTCCTCGGAGACCGGGTATCGGCTCAGCCGTGAGCACGATGAGCTGCGTGCCCTTGTTCGGCAGCTGGCCGAGGAGCGGATTGCGCCCCGGGCCGCGGAGATCGACCACAAGGCCGAATTCCCGTGGGACCTCAAGCAGCTGCTCGCCGAGCACGACCTGCTGGGGACGGGCTTCGAGGAGAGGCACGGGGGGACGGCGCTGGACGGTATCGGGCAGGCGATCGTGGTCGAAGAGGTGGCCCGCGCCGACGCGACGACAAGCCTGATCCCCATCATCCAGAAGCTCGGCGCGCTGCCGATCATGCTGGCCGGGAGCGAGGAACAGAAGGACCGCTACTTCCCGCGCCTGGCATCCGGGGAGTGGCTTCCGGCATTCGCCCTGACCGAGGCCGGAGCGGGGAGCGACGTGGCCTCCGTTCGGATGCGCGCCCGCCGCGACGGGGACGACTACCTTCTGTCCGGTACCAAGCGCTTCATCACCCACGGCTCGGTGGCCAACGTCCTTACCGTGTTCGCCCTGACCGATCCCGACGCCGGAGGACGGAAGGGGATGAGCGGATTCATCGTCGAGACCGATACTCCCGGGTTCTCGGTGGCACGCGTCGAGCACAAGATGGGCATCCGTGGCTCGCCAACCGCGGAGCTGACCTTCGACGAGGTCCGGGTCCCGGCCGCCAACCGGCTGGGCGAGGATGGCGACGGCTTCAAGATCGCGATGTCGACCCTTGACCGATCTCGCCTGGCGATCGCCTCGCAGGCGGTCGGGATCGCCCAGGGCGCCACCGATGCGGCCCTGGCCTACGCCGCCGAGCGACGCCAGTTCGGCGAGCGGATCGTCGACTTCCAGGCCATCCAGTTCATGCTGGCCGACATGGCGTCCCAGACCGAGGCCGCCCGTCAGCTGACGTATGCCGCCTGTGCTCGCGTCGACGACGAGGATCCGAATCTCGCCTACTGGACCAGCGCGGCCAAGCTCATCGCGGGCGACACGGCCATGCGGGCGACCACCGATGCGGTCCAGATCTTCGGCGGGTACGGATACATCACCGAGTACCCGGTGGAGCGGATGATGCGAGACGCCAAGATCACCCAGCTCTACGAGGGCACCCAGCAGATCCAGCGCCTGGTCATCGCGCGTCGCCTGCTGGCGCGGGCCGGGGTCGACAAATGAAGATCGTGGTCTGCGTCAAACAGGTGCCGGCCACCACCGCCGAGAAGCGCTATACCTCGGAACTCAGGTTGGACCGCGGGGCGACCGAGGCGGTCATCAACCCTCTCGACGAGTACGCCATCGAGCAGGCCCTGCGCCTGAAGGAGGGATCGGTGGTGGACGAGGTCGTGTACCTGTCAATGGGCCCCGATTCGGCGTCCGAGGCTCTTCGCCGGTCCCTGGCCATGGGTGGCGACGGGGGCGTGATGGTCACGGACCCTGCGCTGGCCGGCGCCGACGAGTGGGTGACCGCCCGAGTCCTGGCCGCCGCGCTGGACAAGCTGGCACCCGAGGTCTCCCTTATGGGCATGGCCTCCGACGACGCGCGCGGCTCGCTGGTCCCCGGCGCGGTGGCCGCCATCCGCGGCGTGCCGCTGCTGGCCTACGGTTCCGAGCTGCGCCTGGCCGATGGCGCCGCGCAGATCCGCCGTCTGAGCCCGACCGGTTTCGACATCCTGGAAGCTCCATTGCCGGTCGTGGCCAGCGTCACCGACCAGGTGGGGGAGCCGCGATATGCCAGCCTGAAGGGGATCATGGCCGCTCGTCGGATGGAGCTCACGACCTGGTCCGTGGCAGATCTCGGGCTCGACCCTGCCGATTTGGCGCCCCTGACCCAGGTCGTGGCCGCGGACCCACCGCCAGCCAAGCCGCCCGCCGAGGTCATCTCCGGCGTGGGACCCGAGGACGCGGCGACGCGGATCGCCGACTGGCTGGCCGAACGGAAGCTCATCGCCTGATGGCCGACATCGCGTTCCTGGCCGAATTCGCCGATGGTCATCCCACGCGGTCTGCCCTCGAGCTGGCGGCCGGTGCAGCGGAGCTTGCCGCTGCCGCCGGGGGAGAGGCGGTGGGTTTGGCCTACGGACCCGGCGCCGCGGATGGCGCGGCGGGCCTCGGCGCCGCGGGTGCGGCCCGAGTCGTAATCCTCGACTCGGCGGCGGCGCCGGCGGTCACCGTCGCAGGCCCCCTTGTCGAAGCGGTCCGCGCGGCGGCCCCCGCCGCGGTACTTGCCCCCGCCACGCCCAACGGCCGCGACCTCGCGGCGGTCCTGGTCGGGTCCCTGGGCCTCCCTGCCTTTGGGCCGGTTCGGGCAGTACAAATGGAGGGTGGCGCAGTGCGGTGCGAGATGTCCACGCTTCAGGGTGCAATGATCACTGCGTCCCTACCGGCGCCCTCGGCGCCGGCTACGTCCGTTGTGCTGGTCAGCGCGGGGACGTACGTTCCGGCTGAGGGCGGCAGCGGGAAGGCGGCTGTCAGCCAGGCCCCCGCCGCGGACAGCCCGCAGGCCAAGGTCCATATTGTGGAGACCGCCGCCGAAGCTGCCGCCATCGCCGCTCTCGAGGAGGCGGAGATCATCGTGGCCGGCGGAAGAGGTGTGGGCAGCGAGGCCGGCTTCGAAGCGCTGAACCAGCTGGCGGCCGCGCTGGGCGGGGCGGTGGGCGCCAGCCGAGCAGCGGCTGATGCGGGATGGGTACCGTACCAACTGCAGATCGGTCAGACTGGAAAAGTTGTGAAACCGGCCCTCTACCTGGCCGTCGGCATCAGCGGCGCCATCCAGCACCGGGTGGGGATGCAGGCTGCTGAGCACGTGGTGGCCATCAACCGTGACCCCGATGCCCCCATCGGCGAGTTCGCGGACCTGTTCGTCGTGGGCGACCTGTTCGAGATCGTGCCGCGCCTGACGGCGGAGATCGAACGGCGGAAGGGGACATGAGCGTGGCGATGTTCCGTCGGCGCTCCTCGGACCACGTGGATGCCGGGCAACTGTCCTCGTATCGGAAGGCCATGGGTCCGCACATCGAGCGCATCGAGGTCTTGTGCGACACGTCGAGCGAGATCGCCGACGACCTGCGGCGCCGGAGCCGCGAGCCGGACGAGATCGCCGAGCGCCTGGCCAAGGCCGAGACGGAGCTGGACGAGATCGCGCTGTCGATTGCCGAGTTCCTGGCCCCCGAGCCGCTCCGGGCGTTGCACGCCGAGTTCGACGCCAACCTGGAGCGCGCCCTGCGCGGCGTGGTGACCATCGAGCGTGGTTGCGGACTGACCCGGCTGCCGCACGCCACGATCTACGACGAGGGGCCGCAGGCCTACTGGAAGCGCGGCTACCTCAACGTCATCCACGCCCAGATGCGGATGCGCGAGATCGCCGAGGTCCTGTTCGCGTGGAAGGCGGGTGCCCCGGCCGCGGCCTCGGTCGCGGCCCGCGTTCACCAGGTCGGAGCCTGACGGCCGGTCAAGAGCGCCACATCTTGTGGTATGGTACCCATCGGTACCACCCGTGGTGTAGTTGAGCCGGAGAGGAGCCATATGCGCTGCCCGCGCTGCAACGAGTCGGGAACGCGCGTCATCGACTCTCGCGACCTGGAGAACGGCAGCAGCATCCGTCGCCGCCGCGAATGCGAGACGTGCGCGTTTCGGTTCACGACCTACGAGCGTCCCGAGGGGGCGCGGCTGATCGTCGTCAAGCGCGACGGGTCGCGCGAGGAGTTCGAGCGCGCCAAGGTGCTGGCCGGTCTCATGAAGGCCTGCGAGAAGCGACCGGTGACCCTGGCTCGCCTGGAAACGGCGGCCGATGAGATCGAAGCTCGCCTCCGCGAGCGTGGCGACGGCGAGGTCAGCTCCAAGGACGTCGGCAAGCTGGCCACCGAGGCGTTGCGTGGGATCGACCAGCTGGCCTACATCCGGTTCGCCTCGGTCTATCACAGCTACGAGGACATCGGGACGCTCAAGCGTGAAGTGGACCGCCTCATCCGTCAGCGGAGCGGGCCCAGCGAGTGATCCTGTCCGACCGGGACATCCGGGCGGAGCTGGCGGCCGGCCGGATCGTCATCGACCCGTTCGACTCCGACGCGGTCCAACCCTCGAGCGTGGACCTGCACCTGGATCGCTCGTTTCGGGTGTTCCGCAACACCCGCTACCCGTTCATCGACGTCCGCGAGGAGCAGCCGGACCTTACTGAGTTGGTCACGATCAGCGGTGACGAGCCGTTCATCCTGCATCCCGGTGAGTTCGTCCTGGGCTCGACCTTCGAGCGCGTTGCCCTGCCCGACGACCTGGTCGCCCGCCTGGAGGGCAAGTCCAGCCTGGGCCGGCTGGGGCTCCTCATCCATTCCACCGCTGGCTACGTCGACCCGGGCTGGGACGGGCATCTGACCTTGGAGCTGTCCAACGTGGCCAACCTGCCGATCACCCTGTTGGACGGCATGAAGATCGGCCAGATCAGCTTCCAGCGCCTCAGCAGCCCGGTTGATCGGGCGTACGGCGACCCGGCCCTCGGCTCGCGCTATCGCGGCCAGACCGATCCCACCGCCAGCCGCTACTTCGCCGATTTCGAGCGCGGTCGCGCCCGACGCGCAAACCGGGACTGAGGGGACCCGAACGCGGCGTGACCGAGCCGCTGTACCAGATCACGCCGCCCGCCGAGGCGCGGCCTTTTGCCGGCGGGGTCCGCGTCCGGGTCGTGCGCGCCGGCTGGTTCCGACCCGACGCGGGCGGCTTCTTCGGGGTCGTGCCCCAACCCCTGTGGTCCCGCTTCGCGCAGACCGATGAGCGCGGCCGGATCCTATGCCGGCTCAACCTCCTGCTGGTCGAAGCCGGCGGGAAGCGGATCCTGGTCGAGACCGGTACCGGGCTCCAGATGACCGCGCGCGACCGCGACATAAAGGGCGTCGAGGGCGGAGACCCGGTCGCCGCCCTGGAGGCGGTTGGCGAGGAACCGGATCTCATCGATTTCGTGGTGGTCAGCCACCTCCACTATGACCACGCGGGGGGCATGGTCGGGGCCGATGGGCAGCCCGCCTTTCGGAATGCCCGGTATGTCGTCCAGCGCGACGAGGCGCGAGCGGCGCACGGTGACGAGCTGCGCCTGGCCGGTCTCATGGAGCGCGACCAGCTGGACGTGATCCAGGCCGCCGGGCAGCTGGCCGAGGTCCACGGCGATGTCGAGCTTGTAGAGGGGGTGACCGTGGCCCGCACCGGCGGCCATACCCGTGGTTCGCAGGCGGTCCTGCTGGGAGGTGCCGCGGCTGATGGGG
>DATKBC010000155.1:0-14498 GCA_035514415.1 Pleomorphomonadaceae bacterium
GGCGCGGCCTCGAGCGCGGTCGGTCCCTTCTACTGCCCGCCCGATCAAGGCATCTACATCGACCTCGGTTTCTTCGACGCGCTGGAGACCCGCTTCGGCGCTGAAGGTGGACCCTTCGCCGAGGCATACGTCATCGCGCACGAGTACGGCCACCACGTCCAGAACCTGCTCGGCGACCTCCAGCCTGGCGGCGGTACCGGTGCCGAGAGCCATGCGGTGCGCACCGAGCTCCAGGCCGACTGCTACGCGGGCATATGGGCCAACCACGCGGTGGAGACCGGCTATCTGGAGCCGATTACACCAGAGCAGGTCGCCCAGGCCCTGGACGCAGCCGAAGCCATTGGCGACGATCGGATCCAGGAGCAGACGCAGGGACAGGTGAACCCCGAAACGTGGACGCACGGCTCATCTGAGCAGCGTCAAGCTTGGTTCCGGGTCGGGCTCGACAGCGGCGATCCGAACGACTGCGACACGTTCAGCGCCGACATCTGATCGGGACGCGCCGGCCGATAGAGGCCTGGAGCCGAAGGTGGGATTCGAACCCACGACCGACGGTTTACGAAACCGTTGCTCTACCCCTGAGCTACTTCGGCCCGATCGCCGGGCGATTTTAGCGCCTCTCCTTCGCCGCTCCCGGCACCCGCCTCGGGCGGCGCCCAGCCGTGGATCAGCTCGTCGTGGTAGCGCGGTCCGCGCTCCAGGTTGTGCGGAATGGGGGCCATCCGCGCCTTTCCGCGCTGGACGAGGGCGTAGTACGGGCACAGGTCGGTGAGCGGGCACAGGCCGCAAATGGGGCGCGGTGCGCGGCACACCTCGCGCCCGTGGCGGATGAGAAGGACGTGGGCGGCGTACATGGCATCCGGCGGCACCACCTCTTCCAGCAGGTCGTGGGCCTTGGTCAGGTCCGTCCGGGGCGGGAGCAGGCCCAACCGGGAGGCGACCCGATAGACGTGGGTGTCGACCGGCAGCGCGGGCCGCCCGAATGCGAACAGGAGCACGATCGACGCCGTCTTGCGTCCGATCCCGGGTAGGCTCACCAGCCATTCGCGCGCCTGCTCCAGCGTCCACTGCCCCAGGTACCCGAGGTCCCACGTGCCCTTCGTCGCGTCATGCACCTCGGCCAGCACGAGCTGGATGCGACGTGACTTGGTCGGGGCCAGCCCGCCGGGACGAATGACGTCCGCCAGCTCGTCGGTCGGCGCCGCCAGCACCGCGTCCCACGAGGGGTAGGCGGCCCGCAGGGCGACGAAGGCGCGGTGCGAGTTCGTATCGGCTGTGTTTTGAGCCAGCACGGTGAGGACCAGCTCCGCGACGGGGTCCAGCCGGGGACCGGACCAGACCGGCATTCCATATCGGTCAGCCAGGCGCTCCAGGATGGGACCGATGTGCGCGCGCCGCACGCGGCGCAGCGCAGCCAGGCGACGGCGGTTGACCCGCGATCGCGCGGCACGGGGTCGTGCGGCGCGAGGTCGTGCTGCGGCGGTCACACGACTCCCAGCCGCCCTGCCTCTTGGGCATACGTCGCCCACGCTCCGGCACCCAGTCGCGATGCCAGGCCCAGGTCGATGATTCGTCCCCGACCATCCTGGCGTGTGGCCCAGACCTCGGCGTGGTCGGGTGAGCAGAGGAGCACGGTCGGGGTGCAGAACTCGGCCCGCAAGTCCGTTCCGCCGGCGGCAAGCCACAGACGCTCGGGCCGCTCGACGTCAGGCTCGATCGGAACCCGAATCGCAATCGCCCGGCCGCACACGCCGCAGCGGGTGGAGATCGCTCCCTCCTCGCCCAGGGCAGCCGGGATGCCGATGGCGTCATACGCGCACCAGGTTCGATAGTCCCGCCCCCGCAGCAGGAGCCGGTGCGGCGCGTCGCCCAGCGTCAGGCCCCCAGCGCCGACCACCGCTCCGGACGGGTCACGATCGAGGTGCCCATCAGCGACCAGCCGGTCCAGGGCCTCGTTCAGCGCAGGCCGGGACAGCTCGCCGGGGTGGGCCGCTGCCAGCCGGTCCACCGAGACGGGGCGGCCATCGCGAACCAGGAGGGCGAATGCGGTGTGCCGAACCTGGTCGTCGATGAGGTCCACGGTCAGCCTCTGGCCCCCAGCCTCAGACCGATGCCGATGCTGCGCGCCAGCCGAGCGGCCGCGTTGGCCAGCAGGCGTTCGGTGTCGGCCATCGCGGTTTCCAGGCCAAGTGGTCGATCGATGATGGGCTGCACCACCGCGAACGCCCCCGACTCCTCGACGATCTCGGCACCCGGGCCCAGGCCGCCGCACAGCAGGACGACCGGGGCATTGCCGGCATGATGAGCGACCCCCAGCGCCGCCTTGCCGGCCAGGGTCTGCTCGTCGGCCCGCCCCTCCCCGGTGATGACCAGGTCCGCCCCCTTGCAGGCCGCGGCCAGGCCCACCAGGTCGGCCACGACTTCGACGCCGGGCCGCAGCTCGGCGGCCGTGAAGCCCAGCAGGCCGGCCGTCGTCCCGCCCGCAGCACCGGCGCCACGCGCGTCGGCCACGTCGCGGCCGGTGGCCCGTCGGATCTCGGCTCCCCAGCGGACCAGGGCCGCGTCCAGCTCGGCGATGGCGTCGGGGTCCGCGCCCTTCTGAGGTCCGTAGCTCGCGGCCGCGCCGTTCGGTCCGGTCAGCGGGTTGGTGACGTCAGAGGCAATCACGATCTCGACCTCGGACAGTCGCGGATCGAGCCCGTCGGCGTCGACGTGGTCCAGGGTGGCCAGGGCGGCGCCGCCGTCCGGCACGTCGTCCCCGCGGGCGTTCAGGAGGCGGAGCCCCATCTCGGCCAGCAGGCCCGCCCCGCCATCGGTGGTCGCCGATCCGCCCAGGCCGACCACGATCCGCCCCACTCCGGCATTCAGCGCCGCCTGGATGAGACTTCCGGTGCCCCTGGTCGTGGCCTCGCGCGCACTGGCCGGCGTGCGTTCGGCGCTTCCCAGCAGGGCGAGTCCGCTGGCGGCGGCCATCTCCACGAACCCCGTTGCGCCGCCATCGAGTGCCAGCCATTCGGCCTGGATCGGCCGGCCCAACGGGTCCGTCGCCGCCACCTCGTTCCGGGTCGCCGCGCCTCCCTGGGCCGCGGCAATCGCGGCCAGCGTCCCCTCGCCCCCGTCCGCCATCGGGATCTGCACCACCACGTCGTCGGGCCGCTCCGAGGCCCAGCCGCGGGCGATGGCCTCGGCGGCCGCCACCGAGTCAAGCGCACCCCCGAACGAATCGGGCGCCACGACCACGCGCAGCCCCCGGCTCATCGGGACAGCTCCTTGCGCCTCGCGAGGTAGGCGGGGATGGTGTTCATCGGCGGCCGAATCTCGTCGCCCACCTCGCGGACGTCCAGGCTGAACTTGTCACCCTCCTTTCGGATCTGCTTCATGCGCTCCCCCATCTCGGTCAGCAGCTCAATTCGCTGACGCTCCTCAAGCTTGGTGATCCCGGCCTTGAGGATGACAAAGGCCATCCGCGACAGGTCCACCAGCGACTGGTTGCGGTGGATGCGGCGCTCGAGGTCCACCTGGCCGATTCCGGACAGGCCAACGCGGTCCAGGATGTCGATGAGCAGCCCGATCTCGACCGCGTAGCCGGTGAAGAACGGCACCGACTCGAGCAGCTCCCGCCGCCCGGCGTACTCGCCGGCCAGGGGCTGGATGATCCCGGACAGCTCGGGGAAGAACAGGTTGATGAGCGGGCGAGCGGTCAGCTCCGTCACCCGTCCGCCCTCGTCGGGCTGGCGCCGCCCGCCGGCCGTCAGGGGCCGTTGATAGAAGGCCTTCACGTAGTGGATCCGCGACTCGCGCAGGAGCGGGCCCAGCAGGCCGTATACGAAGCGAGGCTGGATGTTGCGGATGTCTGTGTCGACCCAGACCACGATGTCCCCGCGCAGCTCGTACAGGCTCTTCCACAGCGCCTCGCCCTTGCCGACATGGCTCCCCAGCTCGGGGAGGATGGTGTGGTGCTGGCGGACCGGGGCCCCCAGCTCGAGGGCAATCTCCACCGTCCGGTCGGTGGAGGCCGAGTCGATGACGAGCAGCTCGTCCACCAACGGCACGCGTTCCATGAGCGCATTGCGAATGCGGCGGATGACCAGCCCGATGGTCTTCTCCTCGTTGAGGGTCGGCAGTCCCACGCTGATCGTCAGGCCCTGGCGCTCCTTGAGGTCCACCAGGCGCTTGAGGTCCCGGAATTCGCTGGTGTCGAACGTGTTCTCGGCAAACCAGCGGTCGACGACGCTCGGCAGGCTGCGGGTCTGCTCGATCGCCGCGTCCGCGGCGGGCAAGGTGCCCACCTCGGCCCGCAGATGCTCGAAGGTGACCGCGGTGAACGGTTCGCGGGTCTTGACCACCATCACCGTCGGCTTGGCACGGCTGGCGACGGTCTCCGCCAGCCGCCCGAACAGGCGCCGGCCCGATCCGGCTCCGGTCGGCTGGGCCGAGGCCCCGACCACCACCAGGTCGTGGTTCGCGGCCTCCTGCAGGATGGCGCCCCGGACGGTTGGCGCCTCCACCAGCAGCTGGCGGACCTTGACGCCTCGGGTGTTGCGCCTGACCAGGCGGCCGAGGGCCGCCCGCTCGTCTTCGAGCGCAGCGGAGCCCCCTTCGGGCGGGACCACGTGCAGGACGACCAGCTCCGCTCCAAAGCCGCGCGCCAGGTCGGTGGCCAGCGAGAGCGCCAGCTCGGCATTCGGGCCGCCCCGAACCGGGACCAGGATGGAGCGAACGGTTCCCAGCGCGCGCTGCTTGATGACGGCGATGTCGCACGGGGCCTCCCGGACGACCTGGTCGATGGTGGTCGAGAAGACCGCGTGCCGCATGCCGGTCGGCTGCGGGCCGCCCCAGCCGAAGACCACGAGGTCGGCCCCGATCTCGGCGACCGCCTCCACGATGCCCTCCGACGCCTGGCGGCCGATGCGGACCGCGGTTCGGACCTCGACCGATTCGTCGTCCCGGAAGTCGGGCACCCGCTGGAGCAGCCGGCGGGCCTCGCGGGCGCGGCTGGCGCCCTCGGCCAGGGACACGCCCTCGGGGACCTCGACGATGCCCAGCGCGGTGATTTCGGTCGGCCGCCGGTGGGCGAGGTGTGAGCCGATCCGGATCAGGTCGCGTGCCGTACGCGGGTTGGCGAGCGGCATGAGGACCCGATACGGTCCGCGCCGGCGGGCCATCAGCCGCGCCCTTCGGCCGGCCCGGCGGTCTGCGCCTGCCAGGCGCGGACCAGCCACGGCTTGAGGTCCTCGAACTCGCGGGCCTGGCTCTCGACCACCCGCTCGGCCTGCTCGTCGGTCATCTCGCGTGCCTCGTTGAAGAAGCCTGCGGTGCGCCCGAAGTACAGCCCGGTGAGCCCGGCCAGCAGCGCTTCGCGGTCCATGCCAGGCCGCTGGAAGGCGAGCAGCGCGTCATACAGGCAGCGGATCCAAAGCTCCGAGGGAAAGGCGAACGCCGCGGGGTCCTCGGCAGGCAGCCCCAGCACCCGTTCCAGCTGCTCGCCGGCCAGGGTCCGCTTCCACACCTGGCGCTGGGCCAGGCGCGCAGTCTCGAAGGCGTCGACCAGCTTCGCCTGGTTGACCGATATCGGCTCCGGCAACACCACCCGCTCGAAGCCGTACTCGGGGACCGGTTGCGAGCCGCGAATGGGGCGCCACGCCTCGGACATCGAGCCGGCCAGCCGGAACAGGGTGCCGACCACCTGCCGGAACATGGGTCCCAGGTCCGATGCGGGATCCTTGGGGTCGTGGATCTTGGCCCCCAGCCGGGTCTGGCACACCGCAAACCCGGCGGCCAGGGCGTGGTGGGTCATCCAGATGTCGATCCCGAACTTCGCCGTTGCCTCGTCCCAGTCGTCGAGCTCCAGCAGGGCGTTGACCAGGTCGCGGCTGAAGGCGAACTCGCCTCCGATCGGCTGGCGCATCCGCCGCCCGTACAGGGTCCGCGTCAGGGGGTAGGCGATCTGGTTGGTGATGGTCCCGTCGAACTTGTGGCGCGCGTAGAGCGGGGCCACGTAGTCGTAACCGCCCTTCAGGATCGGGCCGGCCAGCAGCTCGATCCACTCGGGCACGATGCTCCGCAGGTCGGAGTCGACCAGGACAAGGGCCTCGACCTTCAGCTCGCGCGCGACCTCCAGCAGCGCCCGGACGGCGGATCCCTTGCCGCTCGGCCCTACGTAGGTGACCGCGACCCGTCGCAGCCGATGGGGCGGCCGGACAAGGATCATCTTCTCGAGATAGGCGGGGCTCTCGGTGCTGACCGCGACCCGTGGGGTGTCGTCGGGCGACCCGCCGTCGGCGTTGACCAGGACCGGCTTCAGCTCGGGGAAGTACTGGACCATGCCGGCCATCGCGGCGCGGACGACGTAGCCGATCGTCTCGGCGTTGCCGAAGCTGGGGATCCCGACCATGAGGTCCGCCTGGCCGATCCCCCGCACCGCGGCTCGACCGCGCGCATCGAGGGCGGAGGCGACGCTCACCGGGTGATCTCGCGCTTCTTGCGTCCCTTCCAGAACAGGCCGGTCACGCCGGGGTGCCGGTCCGGGTCGATGGTGATGATCATCCAGTCCTCGTTCGACGTCCCCGGCTGGTAGCGCGAGTTGGCGTGCTTTGCCACCGCGCGGCTGAACCCGTTCTCCTGCCAGGCGTGGAACCACGACCGGAGCGGCATCTTGATCGAGGGCGTGACCCGCAGCCGGACACTCTCGCTGACCACCCCCGACAGGAGGCGGCGGCGCTCCTGGTACGGGTAATCCCCCAGGAACTGCCCGTCCAGCTCGATGAGGTCGACGACCACGAACGCGCGGCGCTTCTCCAGCTCGGCGGGATCGGGTCCGTCCTCGGGCAGATCGCCGGCCTCGTCGGCCAGTGCCTCGGACCAGCGTTCGGCAGCCGATCCACGACCCAGGAACGGCTGTGAGGTCCAGATCCCATCCAGCACCGCCTGGTCGGCGTCGACCGAGGCACGCAGCACCTCGGCCAGGTCAGTGTAGAACTCGTTGACGGCGTGCCCGCCGGCATCGGTCAGTCGAATCTCGCCGCCCGCCACGTGGGCGAGCAGCCGTTCGCCGATCCAGTACGGTTCGAAGGACCAATGGGGGCTGTTGATCGCGACGCTCGCCTCGGTGGCGAGCTGGGGACGGATCGGCTCGTCGCCCAGCGGCTGATCGGTCATCGGTACAGGCCGAGCTCCCCCTCTTCGACCTCCATCCCCACCTCGGACCGGATGGCCTGCCACGCGTCGAGGTCCCACTCGGCGACGAAGGTGATGGCGGTGCCGGTGCGTCCCATCCGCGCCGTGCGGCCCACCCGGTGGACGTAAGTGTCTGCGTCCTCGGGGATGTCGTAGCTCAGGACATACGGCAGGTCGGTGATGTCCAGCCCGCGGCTGGCGACGTTGGTGGCCACCAGGAACTGGATCTCGCCCGACTTGAAGGCGGCCAGCGTCTTCTCACGCTCCCGCTGGGACAGGCCGCCGTGGAGGGCGGCCGCGTTCCTGCCCCGCCGCTTGAGCGAGGCGGTCAGCCGATCCACGCCGATCTGGGTATGGCGGAAGATGAGGAGCCGATCGAACCCGAACCCATCGGCCAGCTCAACCAGGGCCGCCACCTTGTCCTGCTCGGCCACGAAATAGACCACCTGGCGGACGGTCTCGACCATCTTCAGCTCCGGCCGGACCGCGATGTGGTCTGCGTCGCGGCGCATGAACCGATCGCAGATGCGAAGGATGGCGTACGGCATGGTGGCGCTGAACAGCGCCGTCTGGCGCTGGCGGGGGCAGCGGGCCAGGATCGTCTCCACGTCCACGATGAATCCCATGTCCAGCATCCGGTCGGCCTCGTCGAGGATCACGATCCGCACCGACTCGAGGCGCAGGTCCCCGCGACGGATGAGGTCCAGGACGCGTCCCGGAGTGCCGATGACGACCTGCGCCCCGCGCTGGAGGGCGGTGATCTGGCGGTCCATGGCCGCCCCGCCGTAGATGGCCACCGTCCTGACGTTGCGGAATCGCCCGATGCGGGCAATCTCGGCGGTGACCTGCTGGCACAGCTCCCGGGTGGGGGTCAGGACCAGGGCCTGGACGGCTTTCGAGCCGGGGTCCACCTGTTCGACGATGGGGATCCCGAACGCGGCCGTCTTGCCGGTCCCGGTCTGGGCCTGACCGATGAGATCGTGGCCCGCCCGGAGGGGCGGGATCGACCTTGCCTGGACCTCGGTGGGGGTGACGTAGCCCATCTGCTCCAGGGCGCGGGCGATGGTGACCGGGACTTCGATGTCCCCGAACCGATACCCGGCCGCAGCGGCCATCACGGCCGCGGTCAGCGCGGAATGGGGTTCAACAGTCGGTTCGGCGGTGGGCTGGCGGCCGTCGGTGTGCGCCGGCGGGACCGGCGCGCGGCGACGCGTTCGGCGACGGGGCGTGGTCGGGGTTGGCGGCAAGCAGTGGCTCCGGCAGGTTGTTGATCGGTCGCTCGGATCGTAGCACGGGGGGTTCTCGGGCCTTGACGGCGGCCCCACCGCGCGTTGATACTGCGTCTCAGGTATGACTCCCCTCCTGGTCGCCATGTCGGCCACCGCGGTCCTGTCTGCCCTGGGCGGCGGGGTCATGGCGTTGCGGCTCGTCCGGCAGGTGGGCTACGTCATCGCGGTCGGGGCCGGGATCCGGATCGGAGCCGCGTTCTTCGACCTGCTGCCCGAATCGGTGGAATTGATGGCCGGGGCCACCGACCTGGCCATGTTGTTCGCGGCAGTCGGCTTCCTCGCGTTCTACGTGATTGAGAAGGTGACGCTCCTGCACGTCGGCCACGAGACGGCGACCGAGCTCGACCACGAGGACACGGCCCACCGCCACGTGGGGCTCATCGGGGCCGGCGCGATGTCGGTCAATAGCCTGCTCGACGGGGTGGCCATGGCGGCCGCCTTCCAGGCCAGCGCGGAGCTCGGCCTCGTTGTCAGCCTGGTCGTCGTCATCCATCGATTCAGCGACGGGATCGGCATCGTGAGCCTGCTCCTCGCCAGCCGCGTACCGCAGTCGTCGACCATGCGCTGGGTCTTCGTGGTCAGCCTGGCACCGGTCCTGGGAGCCGCGGTGACCGCGATCATCCCGATCCCCGATCCGATTCTGGGCGCCCTGCTGGCCACCTTCGCCGGCTTCTTCCTGTACGTGGGTGCTGCCGAGCTCCTGCCCGAAGCGCACCGCAACGAGGGCTCGCGCTGGGTGATCGTGGCCACCCTGGTCGGAGTGGCGGCGATCATGGCCATGACCTGGGGATTGGAGGCGCAACTGTGAGTGCCGCCACCGCGCGCCGGTTGCGGCGGGCCGGCCAACGCGTCACCACCCAGCGGCTGGCCGTGGCCGCCGCCCTGTCATCCGCCAACCACCAGGTAACGGCCCAGGAGCTGTGGGAACGAATGCGTCCGCGGCATCGCAACCTGGGTCGGGCGACGGTTTTCCGGACCCTGGAGGCCCTGACCGAGGCGGGTCTGGCCCGGCGGTTGGAGCGTGACGGGCACGTCTACGCCTACGTCGCCTGCCGGCCGGCCCATCACCATCACCTCGCGTGCCGGGTGTGCGGGACCGTGGAAGAGGTCGGGGAGGAGCTGGTGGCCGAGATCAGCCGGCGCGCGCGACGCGAGCTGGGGTTCGAGATCGAGGACGCGAGAATGGACTTCTACGGAGTCTGCCGCCGATGCGCCGCCGAGGCGGCCGAGGCTGAGGCCGCGGCCGAAGCAAACGTGGTTGCTGGGACGCCAGCCTAGCCGACCCTGCTCGCCACACGCTCGACGGCAGCCGTCGGCCCGGCGTCCGCGGCCGCCACGCCGTCGGTCGTCTGTTCCGAACCTCCCCGCCCGCGATGGCGCGCGGCGCGTGGCTTGCGCTTCACGTAGCCGGTCGGATGGGACAGCTTCCAGGCCCAGGCATCGGCCAGCATCTGCTCCAGCGACGACTCTCGCGGCTGCCAGCCCAGGTCGCGGCGGGCACGACGGGATGAGGCCACCAGCCGCGGAGGGTCGCCGAGGCGGCGCTTGACGACGCGGGCCGGGATCGCTCGCCCGGTCACCTTGCGGGCGGCCTCGATCACTTCGCGGACCGAGAACCCGGCTGCCGAGCCGAGGTTGTAGACCTCGAACGACGGCTCCGCCTCGCCGGTGGCCTCGAGGGCCAGCAGGTGGGCGGAGGCCAGATCGCGAACGTGGATGAAGTCGCGAATGCACGTCCCGTCGGGGGTGTTGTAGTCCTGGCCGAAGATCCGCACGTCGGGCAGCTCACCGGCGGCCACCTTGAGAACCAGCGGGATGAGGTGCGTCTCCGGGTCGTGGTCCTCCCCGTTGCGCTCGGTGGCTCCGGCGCAGTTGAAGTAGCGCAGGCTGATGGCGCGAAAGCCATGGCAGGCGGCGTACCACCGCATGGCGCCCTCGAACGCCAGCTTCGTCTCGCCATACGGGTTGATCGGCTCGGTCCGGTCCGCCTCCGCGATCGGCACCCGCTTGGGCTCCCCGTACACCGCCGCCGTCGACGAGAACACGATCCGGTTCACGCGCCGCTCGCGGAGGGCCTCGAGCAGCTTCACGCCGTTCGCGACGTTCTCGCGGTAGTACAGCTCCGGCTTCTCCATCGACTCGCTGACCAAGGACCGCGCGGCACAATGGAGGACGGCCTGGATCCGATGCTCGCGCAGGACGCGCTCGACCCGGTTCTGATCGCTCAGGCTGCCCACCACCAGGCGAACGTCGCGGATCACCGCATCGCGGTGCCCGAACTTCAGGTTGTCATAGACGGTGACGTCGTGACCGGCGTCGACGAAGGTCTCGACGCTGGTCGAGCCCACGTAGCCGGCACCACCGACGACCAGGATCCGCACGCGATCAACCTAGCTGACAGACCGATGAACGGGCAGGGCAGCCCGTCGGGCACTGACGCTCATGCGGGGAAGGGCTCCTCACCATGGGTCCGGGTCGCCGATTGTAGCAGTGGCCTAGCCCGATTCCGAGGCGCCCGCCTCGCGGGCCAGGCGCAGAAGGGTGTCCCGATTGTTGAGCGCCGGGTCGTCCAGGACGGCCTGCAGCAGACCGTCCAGCAGGCGGCCGATTTCGGGGCCGGGCGCGAGGCCCAGCTCCGCGATGAGGTCGTCTCCGCCCACTGCCAGATCGCGGACCGAGAGGACCGCGGCTCCCCGGAGTGCGGCCAGGCGTCGCTCCAGCTCGTCCGCGGCGGCGTCGCCGACTCCCGGGCCTGCCGACGCGGCGGTGTCCGCGCGGCGCAACGCCAGCAGATCGTCCAGCGGCTGGCCGGCGCCGATGCGGCGCAGGAAGCGGCGCACGGCGGCATCGGTCCAGTCGGACGTGTAGTGGATGAGGTGGTGACGCACGAGGTGGCTGACCCGATCGATGTCGGCGCGGGGGAAGGCGAGGTCCCGCATGCGATGCTCGACGAGATCCGCGCCGGCAGACTCGTGACCGATGAAGTGGCCGCCGGCTGCGGTGGGCGCCTTGCCCACGTCGTGGAGCAGCCCCGCCAGGCGCAGGACCGGGTCTGCGGCCGGCAGCGCGTCCACGGTCCGCAGCGAGTGGTCCAGCGCGTCGCCGCCCAGGACCTTGCCCTGCTCCACGCCCCTCAGGGCGGCCAGCTCGGGAACCACCACGCGCAAGAGCCCCAGCCGCTCCATCAGGGAGAACCCGCGCGAAGGCTCCTCGGCGGCCAGGAGCCGCAGCAGCTCGTCGCGCACCCGTTCCCCGGAGAGCCGCTCCGCGGCGGGCGCAAGACGCGTGACCGCGGCCTCGGTCCCGGGGTCCAGCGTCAAGCCCAGGGTGGTCGCGAAGCGCACGGCCCGCAGGAGGCGCAGCGCGTCCTCGGTGAAGCGCTGCTCCGGGTCCCCCACCGCGCGCAGGACGCCGGCCGCCAGGTCCGCCTGGCCGCCGTACGGGTCGACCAGATGGCCGCGCCCGGCCCGGAGGTCATCGGGGACCCAGGCCATGGCATTGATCGTGAAGTCGCGCCGTTCCAGGTCGTCCTCGAGCCGCGTCCCCCACCGCACTTCCGAAGGGTGGCGCGCGTCGCGGTAGCCGGTTTCGGTGCGGTAGGTCGTCACCTCCACCTCCATCGGTCCGGAGCGGACGGTGACGGTCCCGTACGGGTTGACCCAGGTGGAGTCCGGGAACAGCGCAGCCACCACGTCCGGGGGAGCAGAGGTGGCCACGTCCCAGTCGTCGGGCTCCTCTCCGCGCACCAGGTCGCGCACGCAGCCCCCGACCAGCGCGGCCTCGTGACCGGCGGCGGCCAGGTCACCCAGGATGGCGGTGACCGGGGCGGGGAGCCTCAGTTCCGTGGCTTGGGCTCGTCCAGGAACAGGAACGTGCGCCAGGCGTCGTTCCGCTCGTCGGTCAGGTAGGAGCCATACAGGTAGCGCGCGTCGGCGCGCGGGGCGCGCGGCTCGCGGCGCAGAGTCATCCGCGCCTCGGCCAGCGTCTTGGAGCCCTTGCGGTGGTTGCAGCGCCGGCAGGCCGCGACCAGGTTCTCCCACTCGTGGCGGCCGCCGCGGTGCCGCGGGACGACGTGGTCGATGGTCAGGTCGTGGGTGGCGGTGCCGCAGTACTGGCAGGTATGGCGGTCCCGGGCGAACACCTCGCGCCGCGAAAGCTTGACCCGCGGCTGGGGCCGGCGCACCAGGTACACCAGACGAATGACCGACGGCGCGTCAAAAGCGCGGCTGACGGTATGGATCACCTGGTGGTTGCGGGCGATCAGCTCCGCCTTCTCGGCGCCGAGCAGCCGGAAGGCGCGCCTGATGTCGCAGACGTTGAGGGCCTCGTAATTCTGGTTGAGAACCAGCACCGGTGCGTTGAGCAATCCGAGCCTCCGTGGGCGCGATGATAGCGGAGCCGCCAACGGGTTCCGGGAGCAGGCCGGCCCAAGAGGGCTCTCGAGGGGCCGCGAGTACAATGCGGGCCTGATGACGACCACCGAGCCCACCACCCACGACGGCACCCAAACCTCGACCTGGGCGACCAAGGTCGGGCTGGCCCGCATGCTCGCCGGCGGGGTGATCATGGACGTCGTCACCGCCGATCACGCCCGGATTGCCGAGGAGGCGGGGGCGGTGGCGGTCATGGCCCTGGAGCGGGTCCCGTCCGACATCCGCAAGCACGGCGGCGTGGCCCGCATGAGCGACCCCAAGCTCATCGAGGACATCAAGCGCGCGGTGACCATCCCGGTCATGGCCAAGTGCCGGATCGGCCACTTCGTGGAGGCCCAGATCCTCCAGGCGCTGGAGGTCGACTACATCGACGAGTCGGAGGTCCTGACCCCGGCCGACGAGGCGCACCACATCGACAAGCACCGCTTCGACGTGCCGTTCGTGTGTGGCTGCCGCGACCTCGGCGAGGCCCTGCGCCGGATCGGCGAGGGCGCGGCCATGATCCGGACCAAGGGCGAGGCCGGTACCGGCAACGTGGTCGAGGCGGTGCGCCACATGCGCGCGGTGCGGTCGGGCATCGCCCAGCTGCGCACCATGCGGTCGGACGAGCTGTTCGCCGCCGCCAAGGAGCTGCGCGCCCCGCTGGAGGTGGTCCGGCAAGTGGCGGAACTGGGCGAGCTGCCGGTCCCCAACTTCTCGGCCGGCGGGGTCGCCACGCCGGCCGACGCGGCCCTCATGCGCCAGCTCGGCGCAGAAGCGGTCTTCGTGGGAAGTGGCATCTTCAAGGCCGAGCACCCCGAGAAAGTCGCCCGCGCCATCGTCAAGGCCACCACCCACTACGACAACGCGGAAATCCTGGCCGAGGTCAGCGCCGGCCTGGGTGAGCCGATGCATGGGCTGGAGCTGGCCGAGATCCCTGCCGAGGAGCGGCTGGCCACCCGGGGTTGGTAGACGCAGAGCGCCGGCCACGGGTCGGCATCCTGGCGCTGCAGGGGGATGTGCGAGAGCACGCCGCCGCCCTGCGCGAGGTCGGCGCCGAGCCAGTGGAGGTCCGCCTTCCACGCGACCTGGCCGGGGTTGAAGCCCTCATCCTGCCGGGCGGCGAGAGCACGACCATGCGGCGCCTGATCGACGCCTACGGCCTGGCCGAGCCGATCCTCAGCCTCGCGGCCTCGGGGGCGCCGATGTGGGGTACCTGCGCGGGCATGATCCTGATGGCCCGGCGGATCACCGATGGCGACGAGCCGATCCTGCCGCTGCTCGACATCGAGGTCCGGCGCAACGCCTACGGCCGCCAGCTGGACTCGTTCGAGGCCGACCTGGCGGTTCCGGCGCTTGGGGACGAGCCGCTCCACGCGGTCTTCATCCGCGCGCCGGTGGTAACCGACGTGGGACCGGGGGTCGAGGTCCTGGCCACCGATCCGATGGGCCGCACGGTGGCGGTCCGCCAGGGACGCCTGCTGGCCACCGCATTTCATCCCGAGCTGACCGGCGATCGGCGCTTCCACCGCGCGCTGGTCGACCTCATCGGGGTCGAGACGCGGGCATGACCAGCGTGGCCAACGATGCCGGCGAGGTGCGGGCCGCGCGCCTGACCGAC
>DATKBC010000156.1:0-9075 GCA_035514415.1 Pleomorphomonadaceae bacterium
CCAGGATGGCCACGCCCACCGCGCCCGCCACCAGGCCGGCGATCGCCAGCCGGCTGGGCCGCTGGCCGGCGACGAGGGCCTCGAAGATCGCCATCCAGATCGGCGTCGTGGCGACGATGAGAGCTGCAATCCCGGACGGGATCCGCTGCTCGGCGAGGACGACTCCCCCATTGCCACCCAGCAGGAGGAGCGTGCCGATGATGATCGCGGAACGCCAATGCGCTCGGCTCGGACGCTCACTCGGCTTGCCGCGAAGACGACCCCAGATCGCAATGCCGCCGAGCAGCAAGACACCGGCGGCGGTGTAGCGAACGCCAGCCGCAACCAGAGGCGGTAGGGTCTGGATCATGATCGCGATTCCGAGATAGGTGGAGCCCCACACCACGTACACGATCAGGAGCGCACCAGCCACGGCCCAGGGCGATGCGGGACGCTGATCGGGCCGGGTCACCGGCGCATTGTGCCGTGGCGAGCCGTGTACCATTTCACGCCCATGTCCCGGTCCTGGCGCCTCCTGACTGCCACGCTCCTGGTCCTGACGGCCTGCATGCCATCGGCGTCCAGCCCCATCCCCGCTGCGTCAGGGTCCCCGCCTTCGGCGTCGGGGGCCCCCTCTGGTGAACCATCAGCATCGGGTTCAGGCGAGCCAGCTGATTCCGAGACGCCGAGCGGTGGACTGCCCGCCTTCGTCTGCGATCTGCCGATCACCGGTGCGGCCAGCATCGGGCTAGCTCACCTCGCCGACGTGCGGGTGGGCACCCACGCCGGGTATGACCGCATCGTCTTCGAGTTCATGGAGGACGGGACACCGGAGTTCCGGATCGAAGCCGCTGAGCCGCCGTTCATCATGGATCCAAGCGGTATGCCGATGGCGGTCAACGGGTCGGCGTTCCTGCAGATCGTTTTCAACGGCGGCACGAAGGTCGGCGACGACGGGAGTCCCACCTACACCGGTCCCACCGAGTTCGGACCGGGCTTCGACCAGCTGGTGGACCTCATCGAGCGGGGCGACTTCGAGTCGATCAATAACTGGTACGTGGGGATGGCCGGCGAGGGGTGCCTGCGCGCCTTCGTCCTCAGCGACCCGAGCCGGGTTGTGATCGATCTTGAGCACTGAGCGGAAACCCCCGACCGGCGCCCTCGATAGTTCGAAGGCGTACACGGCTCGGTTCGTCACCGAGCGCGGCGAGATCTCGTGTGAGCTGTTTGCCGCCGACGCGCCGCTCAGCGTGGAGAATTTCGTGAACTTGGCGCGAGCGGGCTTCTACGACGGGACCACGTTCCATCGGGTCATCCCCGGCTTCATGGCCCAGGGCGGGGACCCGACGGGGACAGGCCGCGGTGGCCCCGGCTACCAGTTCGGCGATGAGTTCAGTCCACGGCTGCGCCACGATGCGGCGGGCGTGCTGTCAATGGCCAACGCTGGCCCGAACACGAATGGCAGCCAATTCTTCATCACGTTCGCGCCGACGCCGCACCTGGATGGGAAGCACTCGGTGTTCGGCCGGGTGACCGACGGCATGGACGTGCTGCTCTCCCTTCGAGAGCGCGATCCATCCCGCGACACGGCCCCCGGGGACCGCATCGAGCGCATCGAGATCAGCGAGGAGCCGAAGCCCTAGCCGATTCGTCGCGGTTCAGGCGGCCTCGTACAGGAGCGCGTAGGTGACGGCCGGGTCGGGCGCGAAGTCGAAGCTCGTTCCACAGGCGCTGCACAGCAGCTCGTCGGAATTTCGGTCGACCTCGAAGGCGACCTCGTCCTCGCACCAGGGGCAGATGAGGTGAATGGTCATGCCAGGAGTGTCCGCGCCCCCCGCGACACCTCTGCTGTCGCGAATCGCCGGAAGGTTGGGAACGACCCGCCGGAGGTGCCTTTCCATCACTTGCGCGATTGCGCAAATACTGATACAGTCCGCTCGTGATCGCCACAGCCTTGCCGACCGATGCACGGCGCGACCGCTCGGCCGCCTTGGCCCGCGCCTTGGCCGACCCGAAGCGGTTGTGCGTTCTCGAGTATCTCGCCGATGGCGGCGAGCGCTCCGTCGGCGACCTGTCCCGATGCGTCGGGTGTCAGGTGCCGAACATGAGCCAACACCTCGCCATCCTGCGGACGGCGGGCATCGTCGCCAGCCGGCGTGACGGCAGCACCATCCTGTACCGCATCGCCGATCGCAGCGTCCTGGACCTGGTCGGCGCCCTGCACAGGGTCGCCGGCTGAACGGCGCCCCACCAACAGTCCACGAAAGGAACCACTGAACCAATGTCGTCCAACGTCCCCGAGGTCACCGATGCCACCTTCGACGAGCTGGTGACCCAGAGCGAGCGTCCGGTCATCGTCGACTTCTGGGCCGCCTGGTGCGGTCCCTGTCGCCTGGTCGCACCCGAGATCGACAAGATCGCCGAGAAGTACGCCGGCCAGGTCGACGTCTACAAGCTCGACGTCGACGCCAACCCGCATATGGCGTCCCACTTTGGGATCATGAGCATCCCCACCGTCGCCTACTTCCAAAAGGGTCAGCCACCCAAGGCCGCGGTCGGGTTCCGACCCATGGCTGCCCTCGAGTCCGCGTTCGGCCTGGACAGCCTGGCCGCCTCGGCGTAAGGCTCAGCGCGTAATCCCGCCCTACCAGCGCCCGGGCCGCCGCCCGGGCGCTCTGTATGCTCACTGCATGCGGGCATTGACCCGAGGCACACCGCGGGCCGCGCGGGCCGCGATTCTGGCCCTCGTCCTCGCCGCGCTGGCCGCGGCCGTTCCCATCGGCTCAGCCGACGTTCGAGCCGGCGGAGGCCTGGTCACCGTCACCGACGCGACGTACCTGGTCCAACCCGACCTGGCGAAGGTCCACGTGACGATCGACGCAGTGTCGACCTCCTACGAGGCGGACACGGCGGAAGGGCAGATCTACTACTCCGGCATCACGATCTCGGTGCCGCCCGGGGTGAGCAACGTGGCCGCCTCCTCGGGTGGGTCTTCGCTCCGGGCAAGCGCCTCCGCCACGGCCGACGTCACGCGGATCGAGATCGAATTCGGGACGGCGGTCTTCTACGGGCAGAGCTACGGATATCGAATCACCTTCGACATGGCCGACCCGGGCGGGACAGCGGACCGCGACTTTCGGATCGGTCACAGCGTGGCCGCCTTCCCCGTCTGGGCCTTCGGCAGCGATGGGGCCTCAGGCAACAGCGTGGCGGTCCTGCTTCCGCCGACCTTCATCCCCAGCGTGTATGGCGGACCGCTGAGCGAGACCATCCAGGGCGACGGATCGGTTCGGCTTGCGGCCAACGTGAGCGATGCATCGATCTGGTTCGCCTACGTCACCGCCGAGGGGCCCGGCCTGTTCACGAGCATCCCATTCACGCTGACCGTGGGCGAAGCGGAGGCCAGCGTGATCATTCGCGCCTGGGACGACGATCCGGAATGGGCCGCCCGGACACAGGACCTGCTGACCGATGGCCTGCCGGCACTGGCCGAGCTGATCGGCCTGCCATGGGCGGTGTTCGGGGACCTCAAGGTCGAGGAGTCCGCCAACCGGCTGGGCGACTACGCCGGGATCTACAACAAGTTGACCGAGAAGATCAACGTCCGCTACGACGCCGATGCCACGGTGACCCTGCACGAAGCCGCCCATATCTGGTTCAACGGCGACCTGTTCCGCGACCGATGGATCGGCGAGGCGTGGGCCGAGTTCTACGCGGTCCAGTCCGCTGCCGTGATCGGGGTCAGCGGCGAGACCTTCACCCTGACCGATGACCTGCTGGCGGCCCAGATCCCGCTCAACGACTGGGGGGGCATCGGGACGGAGGGACCCGATGTCGAGGCGTTCGCCTATGCCGCTTCGTACCACCTGGCTGGGCTCATCTTCGAACGGACCGATCTGGACGGCCTTCGGGCCGTGTGGCGCGCCGCCAATGACGCCGAGATGGCCTACCAGCCGCTCCACGCCACGGCGGCGCCGCGGACCGGCGTGGCCCTCACCCAGGAAGGCTGGCAGCGGCTGCTGGACCTGCTCGAGGAGCGAACCGGAGCCGCGTACGACGATCTGTGGTCCGAGTGGGTGCTGAACGACGCGGAGCAAGCGCTGCTGACCGAGCGCGCCGAGACGCGGGCGCTCTACTTCGAGGGGGTGGCAGCGGCTGGAGACTGGGAGCTGCCCGAGCTGATCCGATATGACCTGAGCAGCTGGCAATTCGAGGACGTCGTCGCCGAGCTCGAACTGGCCGATCAGGTGCTGGCCAAGGCGGATGCGATCGCAGATCTGGCGGCCGACCTGGACCTCACGCCGCCGGACAAGCTGCAAGCGGCGTTCGAAGGCAACGATGGGTTGGAATCCGCCCTGGATGAGGGGGAATCCGAGCTGACCGCGGTCCAGGACATCAGGGAAGCCACGACCGCGCTGGCCGCGGATCCCGGCTTCGTGGCCTGGGTCGGCCTCCTGTTCTCGGATCCCAGCGTCGAGCTGGCGATCGCCCGCGAAGCGTGGGAGGAAGGTGACAGCCAGGCAGCCGCGTCCGGGGCTGGCTCGGTCCTGGTCACCCTGGACGAGGCCGACGACCGCGGCGCCGAGCGGCTGGCGGCGAGCGGTGGCGTCCTGTTGGTCGTGGGGAGCGGGGCGGCGTTCGTCTGGCGACGTCGCGGTCGGCGCGGCCCGCCAACCGAATCAGCGGGGGAAGACGAAGCGCCAGGAGACGAAGCGCCGGATCAAGCCTCGGACCCGGAGGATTAGGCGGGCTAGGCCGCCGACCCGTCGTCCTGCATCATCCCGAACGGGTTGCCCTCGGTGTCGGTGGCATAGGCCAGCCACCCAATGCCCGGCGGGTGGCGGGTTCGATTCTCCTACTCCCGCCTCCCGTAGACTCGTTCACCTTCGTGACCGGATCGATCAAGGCCGTCCTGCTGGGCAGCTTCACCCTCCGCTTCTCGACCGGGCTGACCGGTGCGCTGCTGTTGTTCTACCTGACGGACCTGCCGAAGTTCGACCCGGACATCGTCGCCGTGTCGGCATTCACGGCGGGCGTGCTGGGGGCGCTGTACTTCGCCGCCGAGCTGATCCTGTCCCCGTTCTTCGGGATGGCGGCCGATCGGTTCGGCACGCACCGCCTCATGCAGCCGGGCCCGATCATGGGTGGCGTGGCGGTCATCGCCACCGCGCTGACCACCAGCGTCCCGCTGCTGGCGGGGTTGCGCTTCCTGGAGGGAGCGGCCGCCGCGGCCAGCGTCCCCGCCGCGCTGGGCTACATCGCCATCGCCACGTCCAGCAGCCAGGCGCTGCGCGGCCGCGTGGTTGCCCGGTTCGAGGTGGCCACCCTGGGTGGGGTGGGCATCGGGGCGGCGGCAGCCGGATTCCTGTACTCCGCGATGGGCCCGACGGCCTTCTACCTCAACGCCGTGATCTATGGGATCACGCTGCTCATCCTGCGCTACGGGGTCGAGGACCTGCCCGACCGCGTGCCCACCCCGCCCGGCGAGGAGACCGTACCGGCCTCCCTGTTCCACCTTGGGCGCTACCGAGATGTGCTCCGCAGTCGGCCGGTCTGGCTATTGGCCCCGACCTGGATCGCGCTCAACGCCCTCCTCGGCTCGTGGGGGTCGCAAGCGTTGTTCCAGCTGGCCCAGGATCCGTCGGTTCGGTTCCCGGACCAGGTCCTGATGCGCGGCTTCGAGCCGTGGCAAGCCGGCGTCGGATTGAGTGTCGGTCTGCTGGTCCTGTTCAGTGGACTCTTGTATTGGGGCAATCGGTTCGCGGGTCTGCGGCGGACGACGATCATCGGGATCGGGCTGGCCGGCGGCGGCGTCTTCGTGGCCGCCCTCCTGGCCGTCAACCATTCGGACAGCCTCTCGTTCTGGCTCGTAGTCGGCGCCCTGGTCGTGGCCGCCGCCGGCCTCTTCGTCCTGGCCGGCGCCACTCCGGCGGCGGTGGGCTTCCTCTCCGACGTCAGCGAGTCGTTCCCCGGCCGCCGGGGCGTGATCATGGGCCTGTACTCGGTGTTCCTGGCCCTGGGCCAGATCATCGGCTCCATCGTGGCCGGCGTCGCTGCCGAATTGGCAGGCATCGACGGGCTGCTCATCGCCAGCGGCGGCCTGCTCGTCGTGGCGCTCATCCCGCTCGGACAGCTGCGCGCGGCGGAGCATCACATGCCCACACATCCGGCAGCGGCGGCTGAGGGGTTGGGCGGCGGGGACTCGCTATCCTAGGCGCCCAATGCGCCTCTCCCGGCTCTTCTTCACAACCCTGCGCGAGGATCCCGCGGATGCCGAAATGGTCTCCCACCGACTCCTCGTGCGCGCCGGGTACGTCCGGCAGCTGGGCTCCGGGATCTACACCCTGCTGCCCCTCGGCTTCCGGGTCACGCAGCGCGTGGAGCAGGTCATCCGCGAGGAGATGAATGCCATCGGCGGCCAGGAAATGGAGATGCCGGTGGTCCACCCGGCCGACCTGTGGAAGGAGACGGGACGCTACCAGAAGATCGGTCCAGAGCTGCTGCGCTTCAAGGACCGCGCCGGCCGGGACATGGTGCTGGCCATGACCCACGAGGAGGTGGTCGCCGATCTCGTCCGCGACTTCGTGCACAGCTACCGCCAGCTGCCGTCCATCGTGTATCACTTCCAGACCAAGTTTCGCGACGAGCCCCGGTCGCGCGGCGGGCTCATCCGGGTCCGCGAGTTCGTGATGAAGGACAGCTACACCCTCGATGCCGATGAAGCCGGGCTCGATCGCGGCTACGAGCTCCACCGAGAGGCGTACGTGAAGATCTTTCAGCGCCTGGGGCTGCCGACGGTGATCGTGGGAGCCGACGTGGGGATCATGGGCGGCAGCCTGGCCCACGAGTTCATGGTCCTCAACGAGCGCGGGGAGGACACCCTGGTCATCTGCGAGGCGTGCGGGTACGCCGCCAACCAGCAGATCGCAGTCGTGGCCCGGCCGGACCCCCCCGCGGAGGAACCGCTGGCCGCCGAGGAGGTGGCGACCCCTGCCGCCGACACCATTGCGTCGTTGGCCGAGCAGCTGGGGATCGGGACCGACCGCACGGCCAAGGCCATGTTCTACGTCACCGGCGATGGCCGGCTGGTGACCGCCATCGTTCGGGGCGACTTCGAGGTCAACGAGACGAAGCTGACCAATGCCGTGAAGGCCGTGGGTGGCATGCGGCCGGCACACGTCGAAGAGATCCGGGCCGCCGGCATGGAGCCCGGCTACGCCTCGCCGATCGGCGCCCACGACACGGTGGTCGTGGTTGACGAGCTGGCGGCCCGCTCCCCGAACCTGGTGGCGGGCGCCAATAAGCATGGGTACCACCTGCTGAACGCGAACCACGGCCGTGACTTCACCGCGGACCTGGTGGTGGACATCACCAACGCGCAGGCGGGAGACCCCTGCCCGAATTGCGGCAAGCCGGTGGTCCTGCGCCAGGGCATCGAGGTCGGCAACATCTTCAAGTTGGGCACCGACTTCACCAAGGCCCTGGGCGCTACCTACCTGGCGGAGGACGGCAGCCGTCAACTGGTGATCATGGGCAGCTACGGGATCGGCCTGGGGCGCAACGTGGCCTGCATCGTGGAAGAGCACCACGACGACAAGGGGATCGTGTGGCCACGCGAGGTGGCGCCCTACCCGGCGCACCTGGTCGCGCTGGGGGCCGGCAAGGACCCAGCCGTGGGCGAGGCCGCCGAGGGCCTGTATCAGCGCCTGACCGATGCCGGGGTGGAGATCCTGTACGACGACCGTGACGAGTCACCCGGCGTGAAATTCACCGATGCCGAGCTGCTGGGCATGCCCACCATCCTGACCGCCTCGACCCGGTCACTGGCCGCCGGCGGCGTGGAGGTCACCGATCGCGCCAGCGGGGAACGCGCGGTCCGGCCAGTGGCCGAGGTGGAAGCCGAGCTCGTCGCCGGCGCCTCCTAGACGGCGCGCAGCTGGGGGAAGACCTCGGCCCCGAGCCGCTCCAGGTGGGACGTGTCGTTCACGCCCCGCACGCTGAAGATGACGTGCTGGGCGCCGGCTTCGGCAAGCGCACCCCATCGGTCAATCAGCTGAGCGGGCGAGTCCCGCTCCCAGTCCACGCCCTTGAGCACGCTCCGCTCGATCTCGTCGTACGGGCGACCCACGCGCTCGCAGTGCTCGCGCAGGACCGCGTACTTGTGGCGCAGGGTGCCGGGGTCGCCGAATACGTTCGAGGCGTCTGCGTACTGGGCCACCAGGCGCAGCGTCTTCCGCTCGCCGCCCCCGCCGATCATGATCGGGATGCGCGGACGGCTGATGGATTGGGGCGAGTTCAGAAGCCGAGCAGCCGTGAAGTGCTTCCCATCGTGCCTTTCCTGGGTGCCGCTGCCCCCGGACCACATGGCGTGGGCCATCTGGAGTGTCTCTTCGAGCATCTCGAACCGCTCGCCCAGCGGCGGAAACGCCCAACCCAGCGCCCGGGACTCGTACTCATTCCAGGCGGCACCGATCCCGAACCAGGCTCGGCCGCCGGACAGCACGTCGAGTGTGGTGGTGGCTTTGATCCAGACGCCAGGTGGCCGGTAGTGGATGCCGCCCACCATGAGCCCCAGGCGTGCCCGCTTGGTATGGGCGGCCATGAAGGTCAGGGCGGTCTGGCCGTCGAGCATTGGCGCCTCAGGCGGACCGAGCCCTCGGATCTGGAAGAAGTGGTCCATGACCCAGATCGAGTCGAACCCAACCTCGTCCGCGGTCTGCACCACCCGCGCCAGGGTGGGACCGATGGCGGCTGCGCCGCCGGGCCAGGTGAAGGAGCTGATCTGGAGGCCGAACTTCACCGCAATCGTGTCAGCGATCTTGGTTGCCACCCGACGTCCGTTCGGTGCGAGTGCGTCATCGCCTGAGCGTCGTCTACCAGGGGCAGCGCCGAGCCAACCGCTCCCAGGTCAGTTGAAGGTGATGGTCACCTGGTTCGAGCAGGTGGTCGTGCCCGCTTTACAGACCTGATAGGTGTAGCTGCCGCCACCTTTGTTGTCGATGTTGTCCGTGTGGAAGCCGTCGTTCGCGGTGGTGGTGATCATCACGCTGTTTCGAAAGATGTCGACGTTCGTCGAGGTTGCGCCGCTCCACGAGA
>DATKBC010000157.1:0-12601 GCA_035514415.1 Pleomorphomonadaceae bacterium
CGAGAACGCGGCCATCGACCGCGGCATCCATCCGGCGGACTGGACCAACGCCAACATCGACCGCATGCGGGCCCAGTTCCGGACCATGGGCGCTTCATGGGACTGGTCGCGCGAGGTCATTGCCTCAGATCCGGCGTTCTACCGCTGGACGCAGTGGCTGTTCCTGCAGCTCTACCGCGCCGGCCTGGCATACAAGGCCATGGCCCCGGTCGACTGGTGCCCCAAGGACATGGTCGTGCTGGCCCGCGAACAGGTCCTGGGCGCCGAGCGCACCTGTTGGCGTTGCGGGACGCCGGTCGTCAAGCGCGACCTGGAGCAGTGGTTCCTGCGCATCACCCGCTACGCGGATGAGCTGCTCGACTTCTCTCAGCTGGATTGGCCCGAGCCGATCCTCCTCATGCAGACCAACTGGATCGGCCGATCCGAAGGCGCGGAGATCGACTTCCCGGTAGCTCCGAACGGAGCCGATACCGATGCCGTCGCGCCGATCCGGGTCTTCACCACCCGCCCGGACACCATCTTCGGCGCCACGTTCATGGTCCTTGCCCCCGAGCATCCACTGGTGGCCCGGCTGACCATCGACGATCGTCGCGCCGAGGTGGAGGCGTATGTCGCCGCCGCACGACGGGAGACGGAGATCGAGCGCCTGAGCGCGGAGCGGGAACGGTCCGGCATCTTCATCGGCTCCTACGCCATGAATCCGCTGAGCGGGGAGCGGATCCCGATCTGGATTGCGGACTACGTCCTGCCCGGCTACGGAACCGGGGCGATCATGGGCGTGCCCGCGCACGACGAGCGCGACTTCGATTTCGCACGCCGCTACGAGCTCCCCATCCGGTACGTGGTCGCTCCTCGGGGCGTGGAGCCGGACCCGAGCGCCGCGTTCGTGGCCCATACCGACGACGCAGTCCTCATCAACTCGGGCGCGTTCACCGGGATGAGCGCGGCAGAAGGCATCCGGGCCATCATCGCCCAGGTCGCCGAGCAGGGGATGGGCGGGCCGGCCGTGTCGTACAAGATCCGGGACTGGCTGGTAAGCCGCCAGCGGTATTGGGGCGCACCGATCCCCATCGTGTATTGCGATGTCCATGGGCCGCAGCCGGTCCCCGAATTAGAGCTGCCGGTGCTCCTGCCCCGTGACGTCGACTTCGCCCCCACCGGAGTGTCGCCACTGCAGTCGCACGCTGGGTTCCTGGCCGCCACCTGCCCGGTGGGAGGCGAGCAAGCGCGGCGCGAGACCGACACGATGGACACCTTCGTCGACTCGTCGTGGTACTACCTGCGCTACTGCTCCCCGCGGTTCGAGGCAGGCCCGTGGGATCCGGAAGCTATGCGCCACTGGATGCCGGTCAACCTGTACACCGGCGGCGCGGAACACGCGGTTCTGCATCTTCTGTACAGCCGCTTCTTCGTGAAGGCCCTGCGCGACCTCGGCCACCTGGAGTTCGACGAACCGTTCATGGCCCTACGCAACCAGGGCCAGATCCTGGGCGCCGACCACCATCGGATGAGCAAGAGCCGCGGCAACGTCGTCAACCCCGACGAGCTGGTGGCCCGATACGGAGCCGACACCGTCCGCCTGTTCCTGCTCTTCATCGGACCCTGGGACCAGGGCGGGCCGTGGTCCCCGACCGGGATCGAAGGCGTGTTTCGCTTCCTGTCGCGGGTCTGGAACCTGGCCCAGCCGCCAATCACCGGGTCGGTGCGCACCGTCCCAGCCCCCATCGTGCCCGGTATGCCGCCCCCGCGCAGCATCGCCGGAGAGATCCCGGGCAGCGGCGGCACGTCGGCCGACGACCTGCTGGCCCTCATCGAAGGGAGCAGCCGGGCGCTGCGGCGTATCACCCACCAGACGATCACCGCGGTGACCGAGGATTACGAGGCGCTGCACTTCAACACCGCGGTGTCGAAGCTCATGGAACTGTCGAACGCGATCGGTGATGGCCTGGAGGCTGGAGCCGATGACGAGGCGGTCCAGGAGGCGATTGATACGCTACTCCTGTTGCTGGCGCCGGCGGCGCCGCACGTGACTGAAGAGCTGTGGGCACACCGCGGGCGGCCATACTCGATCCACCAGCAGGCGTGGCCGGTGGCGGACGAGAACCTGGCGGCCGCGGATCTTATCGAGCTGCCGATCCAGGTCGACGGCAAGCTGCGCGACCGGCTGCTCGTGGCGCCCGACACCTCGGAGGCGGACATTGAGCGGCTGGCGCTCGCATCGGTGCGGGTGCAGGCGCACCTCGACGGGAAGCCGCCGGCCCGCGTGGTCCACATCCCCGGGCGTCTGGTGAACGTGGTCACCGCTCGGTAAGACCGAGATAACCGGGCGCCGGCTAGCCTGCCGGCCTGCTTCCGAGGCCCGGCGTCGAGTGCCCGGGCGTCGGGTTTCGGACGCAGACCAAACTCGTGCTCGCCTCCCAAACCGGAGGCGCATGACCCGATTCGACCTGGTGACGGTGGCTGCGGTGACTGCCGCGGTGGTGCTCGCCGGAGCGGCGAGCCTTGCCCTGGTGGCCGGCGTCGCCCTGGCTCCAGCCAATCCGTCGGACACCGCGGACCCGTGGGCGACTCCCGCGTCCACGGTCGGAGAGGGCGCAGCCGATGGCGGCGAGCTGGTGGTGGATATCGAAGGCGGAGTCATGTCCCCTGGCATCCATCGGCTGCCCGCCGGGTCACGAGTTGCCGATGCCCTGGCCGCGGCGGGTGGGTACGCCGAGGGCGCGGACCTGGCGGCCGCGGCGCGCAGCCTGAACCTGGCCGCCGCGGTCGTGGATGGGCAGCAGATCTACGTGCCGGTGCTGGGTGACGGACCCGCCACGGGCGGTGACGGGGCCGGGAGCGGGCTCGTGAACCTCAATCGAGCCAGCCAGTCCGAGCTGGAGGCGCTGCCCGGCATCGGTCCGGTGACCGCCCAGAAGATCATCGATGCGCGGGCCGAGAGACCGTTCGCGACGCTGGACGAGCTGGTGACCCGGGAGGTGCTCACCGCGCGCCAGCTCGAGCAGATCGCGGACCTCGTGACTGTCCCCTAGCGCGGTTCGCATGGACCGACGGGGTGCCTGGCTGCTGCCGGGGTTCCTGGTCGGGGTGATGGCGGGCATCGCGACCGCGGACGCGGGACGGCTGGGCACGGCCATGTTCGCGGTCGTGGTCGGTAGCGTCGTGGGGGGAGTTGTGCTGCGCGTCATGGCTCGCCCCATGCTTGGGTCGGCCGTGCTCGCGGCCGCCGCGCTCGTCCTCGGGATGGTGCTGGGCGGCCTCCGAGGACTGGCGACCACTCCACCTGGCGGCCCTGGGAGCGTCGACACCCTGGCCACGGGCACGACCTGGCGGGTGTCCGGGACCATTGCCGATGAGCCGGTGCCCCGCGGCGATGCGATCGACGTGGTGCTGGACGATCTGCGCCTGGCCGACGACCCAATCGGCGGGCGGCTGCTCGTCCGGGTCCCGAGATCCGCGTCGGTGATGGCCGGCGACCAGGTGGCCCTCGAAGTCAGCCTTCGGCCGCCGGATCCGTCGGACGTCGAGGGAACCGCCTACCGCGAGCGGCTGCGACGCCAGGGCATCGGGGCGGTCGGCCGGGCGTTCGAGGTCACCGTGATCGGGCATCGGTCCGATCCCCTGACGGACAGCTTCGGGACCGTCCGACGCTGGCTTCTGGACGGGCTGGTCACAACCGTGCCCGAACCGGAGGCCTCGTTGGGCGCCGGCATCCTGCTCGGCGTGCGGGCCGGGATCGATCCAGCCGTGCGCGACGCGTTTGCCGTGGCCGGCCTGTCGCATGTGGTGGCCATCAGCGGTTGGAACGTCGCGATCGTGGTCGTGCTCATCGGTGCGTTGACCCGCCGCCTGCGACGCAGGGCTGGTCCGGCGCTGCCGGCCATGGTGGCCGTGGTGGCGGTCGCCGGGTACGTCGTCCTGGTGGGCGCCTCGCCCGCCGTGGTGCGGGCCGCTCTCATGGCGGGTGCCCTGCTCGTCAGCCGCCTGGGTGGGTCTCCGGCGCATGCCGGCTCGGCGCTGATGGCGGCAGTGGTCGCCATGCTGGTCATTTCGCCGCCAGCCCTGTGGGACGTCGGATTCCAGCTATCAGCGCTGGCCACCGGCGGGCTGATCGTGCTGGGGGGAGCTCTCGAACAGCGGCTGGCACGATGGCCAGTCTGGATCCGGACGCCGGTGGCGCTCACGGTTGCGGCCCAACTGGCCACCCTTCCCGTCCTGCTGGCCACGTTCGAGCAGGTGTCCCTGGTGGCGCCGGTGGCCAACGTGGTGGTCGTCCCGCTCGTGCCCGCCGTCATGGCCGGCTCAGCCCTGGCCGCGGTGGTCGGCGGGCTCGCCGCCGCGTTGCCGCTCCCCGGAGTGAGCGATACGGCGGGATGGTTCGGCGGAGGGGCGGCGTGGCTCCCGTTGCGCGCCCTCATCACCGCCGGTACCACGGCCGCCGAACTGCCCTTGGCCGCTCTGCCGGTGACCGGAGGCCCGTGGTTCACGGTGGCCTGGTATCCGCTGCTGGCCGTGGTGGCCCGGCGCCTCTCGCGCCAATCGGATCCAGGCCCGGCAACCGCGGCGCCGCTGGAGGTCGCCGGTCGCCTTGGCCTGCCCCAGGTGGCGCTTCCCGAGGCGGCGGCGTTCGCCACCGCACTGACCTGGGTAGCCCGCCCCCGACGCGCGGTGGCCGGCCTGGTGCTGGTGCTGGCCGGGGCCACGCTCCTGACCGGGCCGGACGGCCGGCTGCACCTCACTGCGCTCGACATCGGCCAGGGAGACGCAATCCTGATCGAGGCACCCGACGGGAGCACGGCCCTGATCGACGCCGGCGTGGATCCGGATCTGACCCTGCGGCGGATCGGTCAGGCTCTGGCGTTCCATGAGCGGCAGATCGAGGTTGTGATCCTGACCCACCCGCACCAGGACCACCTGGGAGGGTTGGGCGAGGTCTTGCGCCGATACGAGGTCAGCCTCTTCGTGGACGGCGGGCGACCGCTCCACAGCGATCCGCATCACGACGTGTTGGCCGCAGCCCAGCACGAGCCGGGCGCCCGCGTGATGGCCGCCAGTGCCGGCCAGGTCATCCCGCTGGGGCGCGGGGCCCAGCTCGAGATACTCTTCCCGACAGCCGACGACGTCGCCCGCGCACTGCCGGATGGCGACATCAACAACGCGTCGATCGTTGCCCTCCTGCGGTATGGGGGCTTCTCCGCCCTGCTGACCGGGGACGCCGAGGCGCCCGTCGAGGCGCTGCTTGCCGCGCGGGGGCTGCTGCGCCAAGTGGACGTGCTGAAGGTCGGCCACCATGGGTCTGATTCAGGAACGACCGATGCCTTCCTGTCTCTCGTCCAGCCATCCGTGGCCATGATTTCGGCCGGCATCGACAACCAGTACAGTCACCCCAATCGGTCCACCCTGGAGAACCTGGAGGAAGTGCCCGGACTGACGGTCTACCGCACCGACCTGGACGGCGGCGTCGAAGTCGTCACCGACGGACGGGCCTACTGGGTCGTCAGCGGCCGCGGCCAAACCGCCCCGACGCCGGCGCGAGACGGTGAGACGGTCCGGACGGGTAGGATCGAGCCATGGCCGTGCCCGACCGCTCCACTGCCCGCCAGGTGCTCGCCGCCGATAACCCACCCGATTGGCTGGTCGTCCATTCCGAGGGCGTTGCTCGGGTGGCAGCCGAGGCGGCGCGGATGCTTGCCCACAACGGGGTGTCGGTCGACCCACTCCTGGTCGAGGCGGCTGCCCGGCTGCACGACATCGACAAGAGGGACACGGGTGCCAACGGCCGCCACGGATTGGCAGGGGCCGAGCGCCTCACCGCCCTGGGCTATGGGGAGCTGGCCGACCCGGTCGCCTCCCATCCGGTCACCTGCCTGCTCGATACCGAACGATCCCCGCGCAGCTGGGCGGCCATCTGTGTCTCGGTCGCAGACCGCCGGGTTGGCCAATCTTTCATGACGATCGCCGACCGGTTGGCCGACATGGCGGCCCGCCACCCGGCATATGCCAGCCAGATCGCGGCTGCACATGGGCCGGCCGATGCCCTGGAGGCGAAACTGGCCCAGGCGGCCGGGCTGAGCCGAGCGTCGCTTGAATCGCAGCTTCGGGCCGCCTGGGCGAACGGCGACCGATGACCGGCAAGGTGCTCCTGGCGTACGGCGACGACGCGTACACGATTGACCGGGCGGTGGCGGCCTTTGCCGTACAGGTGGGGGCGACCAACCGGGTGGTGCTGACGCCGGACCATGCGCCCGACGAGGCACTCCTGGCGCGGGCCGCCCTGGAGGCGGCGAGCGTCGGGCTGTTCGGGGCGCACTGCGTGGTCCTGCGGCAGCCGCTCCGCGCCGCTGGGACCTCGGGAAGCGCAGCCGACCGGCTGGTGGCCCTGGTCGAGCAGCTGCCCGATGGGGCGGCGCTGGTCCTGGCTGAGCTGCGTCCCTCCCGGGACGTGGGCCGGCCACCGGCCCTTCTCAAACGCCTCGAGACGGCCGTCAAGACCGTCGGTGGTCGCGTTGAGGCGTGCCTCGCCCCACGCCGCGACGAGCTTCGGGGCTGGGTCACCCGCCATGCCGCCGAACTGGAGATCGCCATCCGACCGGCGGCCGCGGCAGCCCTGGCCGAACGGATCGGCGGAGTCTGGGAGAACGACGTCGAGCGCAGCGAGCAGACGCGGGTTGCGGACGGCGAGCTGCGCAAGCTGGCACTGGCCGCCGATGAACGACCGATCGAGGTGGCCGACGTCGAGTCCCTGGTGTTCGACACCCGCCCGCCCTCGGTCAACGCGGTGGCCAACGCGGTCGAGCGACGCGACCCGAACCGCGCGGCTGAAGCCCTGCGTCGAGCGCTGGCGGAGGGCGAGCCGGTGCTGCGAATCATGGCCGCCCTCGAGGCGCGCCTGGTGGACCTCGCCGTGGCCCGCGACCTGCTGACCGTCGGCGCGGGTGCGGCGGAGATCACCGAGCGCCTGCGTCCCGGGAACCCGTCGGGTGCTGAACGGGTGACCGGTGCCGCGCGTCGCTACACAGCGGACGAGCTGGAGGAGATGCTGCGCGGCCTGTTCGAGGCGGACCTGGCGATCAAGGCCAGCAGGGCGGAGCCGGAGGCGGCGGTCACCGCGTGGCTGGGCGAGTACGTGCTGGGCGCGGTGAAGAGCGCGGCGGTGAGGAGCTAGCCAGGGCCAGCCGGGGAAGGGCTAGGCGGCCCCGGCGCGCAGGACCCGGTCGCTTTCAATCGCGAACGTGCAGCGCGCGTTCGACAGGCCCAGGATCCCGATCAGCTGATGGTCGATGTACAGCTGCTTGCACGGCAGGCACAGGGCGCCGGGGAGCGCGAAGAACAACCGCTCCTCGATGCTCTCGTCGCGAAAGGACGTGTCGAAGACCGAGGTCAACAGGCTCCCGCCGCAATACCGGCAGGTTTCGACCGCGGTCGTTTCGCGCTTTCGCGAGGTGCTCATGACGCCGAGGATGGAGGGGGCTGCGCAGCACCTCAATAGGACCCCCGTACCCCGGCCTGGTACCTAGCCCGTACAGCAACCGCGGAATCACGCCCCGCGACCGGTGCATGAGCGCACCACCGACTGGTACCCGGGGCGTACTCCTGCCGCTCAGACCAGCCGGACCACGGCCGGGGCCGCGCTCCACAGCTTTTCGAGCCCGTAGCGCTCGCGTTCGTCGGGCGTGAACAGGTGGACGATGACGCTGCCGTAGTCGAGGAGCACCCATCGCGCGCCGGCGCGGCCCTCGATTCCGAGCGGCCGGACGCCCTGCGCTCGCAGCTCCTCGGCCAGTGCGCCTGCCAGGGCGGCGACCTGGCGGTCGGACCTCCCGGTGCCGATGACGAAGAAGTCGGCCAGCGACGTGAGCTCCCCGGTGCGCAGCATGACGACGTCGCTGGCCTTGTGGTCGGACACGATCTCCACGATCCGGTGCGCCAGCTGGGCCGGATCGAGCTCCGGGTGGAGCGGGGTCACGTTCGGGGTCGGCTGCTGCAGGTCGGTCCTCCGGCTCCGGGTGGCTATGGCTGGTACAGGCGGCGCTCGAGGATCAGATCCTCGACGGCCCGCGGCACAAGGTAGCGGATGGCGCGGCCGGCCGCCACGCGGCGCCGGATCTCGGTCGCGCTGATGTCCAGCGCCGGCCCGCCCAGGAGGTGGATGCGGGCGGCCGCTTTTCCGAAGCGGTGGGCCAGGTCGGCGCGAGGCGGCAACGGCGTCCCGCTGCGCGGGCCGACGGCCCAGGACGCCAGCTCCAGGAGCCGATCCGGCTCGCGCCACGAGTCCACCTGGGCCAGGCTGTCGGCAGCCATGACCAGCACCAGCTCGACATCCGGATGGCGCCGGCGCAGCTCGACCAGGGTGTCAACCGTGTAGGACGGCCCTTCCCGCTCGAGCTCGACCAGCGACACGTCCAGCCGCGGATCGTTGGCGATCGCGAGTCGGGTCATCAGGACCCGATCCGCCGCATGGCTGATCGACCGTCCCCGCTTGTGCGGCGGATGGGCGGCGGGGATCAGCAGCACGCGGGACAGGCCCAGCTCATCCGCGGCGAGAGTCGCCAGCCACAGATGACCGATGTGGGGAGGATCGAACGTCCCTCCCAGGATGCCGACCCGTTCGACATCGGCTGCCACGGGCAGCCCAACCGGCACCAGCCTGGTCCGGGCTCGCGCCCTGGATGGGCTGGCGGTCACTCCTCGTCGCCCCATTCGAGCTCCTGGCGGCCGATGCGCACCAGGGTCCCGCTCTGTGCGCCGTGGCGACGGAGCTCGGCGTCGATGCCCAGCCGCTCGAGGCGTCGCTGGAAGCGCTCTCGCGACTCCTCGTTGGCGAAATCAGTGCGCGCCGCGGTTCGCTCGATGGCCGCGCCGCGGATGCGGAGCCCATCAGCCTCGGCCACCACCTCCCAGCCGTCCGCGGCTGGGTCGAAGCGGTGGATGCGGCGCGCTGGCGGGGGCCCGATCTCGGCCTGGCGGCGGTCGGCTTCGAGGAGCGCCTCGGCCAGGGCGCCGCGGAGAGCATCCAGCCCGGTCCCATCGTGGGCCGAGACGGCTATCGGGTCGTAGCCGTCCTGGCGCAGGGCGGCGCGCACCGCTCGCCAACGGGTGCGCGCTTCCGGCAAGTCGTATTTGGTGACCACCACCCGCAGCGGCCGTTCGAGGAGGGTCGGGTCGTGGTGCTGGAGCTCGGCCACCACCGCACGCCACTCCTCGACGGCGTCGTCGGCCGCCCCGTTGACGACGCCCAGCAGGACCCGGCACCGCTCCACGTGGCGCAGGAACTCGTGACCCAGGCCGTGACCCCGATGCGCGCCTTCGATGAGCCCCGGAACGTCCGCGATGACCGCCGAGCGCTCGCTATCGGGGCCTGCGTCAATTGAGATCACGCCCAGATTCGGGGAGATGGTGGTGAACGGGTAGGGGCCGACCTCGGGCCGAGCGGCGGTGAGGGCGGCCAGCAACGTCGACTTGCCGGCGTTTGGGGCACCCACCAGCCCGATCTCGGCGATGAGCTTCAGCTCGAGCTCGATCCAGGCCTCCTCGCCGGGATCGCCGCGCTCATAGTGGCGGGGCGCCTGGCGCGTGGAGGTGACGAAATGGACGTTTCCCTGGCCGCCTCTTCCCCCGCGGGCCACGACCAGCCGGTCGCCGGGTGCGAGCACCTCGCCCAGCACCTCGCCGTCAGGGTCGCGGCGGACGACCGTCCCGGGCGGCACGCGGAGCATGGCGTCTGTGCCGTCGCGGCCATGCGCCCGCCGGCGCGCGCCACGCCCACCGCTGGTGGCCTTCACATGCGGCGAGTGCCGGTACGCCCCGAGGGAGGTCAGGCCGGCCTCCGCCGTCAGAATGACCGATCCCCCGCGCCCGCCATCGCCGCCGTCGGGGCCGCCGCGCGGGACGTGCGCCTCGCGCCGCATGGACGGTGAGCCATCGCCGCCCGAGCCGGCCGTTACGTGGATGCGGACGCGATCCGCGAACATCGTGCCCCGATCATACGGAGCGAGGGCGCCAGGGGCGCCGGTCTCGGCTACAGGAAGCGGAGCGGGTTGACGAGGATGCCGTTGACGATGGCCACGAAGTGGACGTGTGGTCCGGTGCAGATGCCGGTGCAGCCCACGGTGGCGATCTGCTCACCCCGCACCACGCCCTGTCCCGCGCTGACCAGGACCGAACCGAGGTGGTTGTAGCCGGTCACCCGGCCATCGGAATGCTGAATCGTGACGACCAGGCCGCCGCCGTTGTTCTGCCAACCGGCGGAAACCACCGTGCCGGTATCGGCGGCGAGCACCGCTCCGCCGTAGGCGTGGGCGATGTCGACAGCCTGGTGACCGCCCCAGAAGTACTGCGACACGTAGCCGCCCGGCACCGGCCAGGTCAGCGTGCCGTCGCCATCCACGTAACCCGTAGGACCGGCCCACGGCAGCGAGGTCCCCGCCGATCCCGACCGGACCGGAGGCGGCGCCGGCAGCGGGATGGCGGCAACCGGCTGGGGCGCCGGGGTCATGAGGACGCGGGTGCCATCCATGGTATCCGGGGCCCCCGCCGCCACGCTCGGCGGCTGGATGTCGATCGTGATCTCCCCGTCCTGGGTGGCCGCCATTTGCTCCGAGACGGCGCCCCGGGCCGGGGCTACCACCCGGATCGTGCTCCCATCCAGGTTCAGCGCGCCCTGGGCGCTCAAGGCTCCGAGCGTCGCGCTGCCAGCCACCAGCACGACCACCAGCAGGTGGAGGACGCCGCGAGCCAGGAAGGCACGAAAGGCGCGGATCCGGCGACGCACCTGCCGGGGCGATTCAACCAATAGCGCTGGCTCCTGCGCGTATTCTCAATGAACAACTCGACGCCAAGGGGCGATCCTGGCGGACCGCAAGGGCACACGGGGTATCGGCGTCGTGCCGGCCGATCCTAGCAAGCGGATCAAAGGCGGGTCAACCCTACGACGGTCCTATCGCCAGCTGCAACGGTGGCACGCCGAGATCGGAGAGGACGGTGTTGCCGGCCCACAACGTAATCCACGCGACCGACCGGACTCCCGATGGCGGGTCGGGCAGCCGAAGCTCCAGGACCACCGACTCGCCCGGCGCCAGGGCCGGGACCTCGACATCAAGGGGCGCCAGCCGCGGCGGCCGGGCGAGATACGGTTCGGCCGTGGGAGCCCATCCGACAAGCAGTTGCATGCCGGCAGGCCACGAATCGGAGCCCGTATTGGTAACGCGGATGCCGCCCCGTGGGGGGCCCACGATCAGAGGCCAAAACATCGGTCCATCTCCGCGCTCGACCTCGGGCGAAATTCCAGCCTGACCGCCCGGAGCCAGCAGGTCCATGCGCACCGCCAGAGACCGATCCGCAAACCACGCGGCCAGCGCATCGACCAGCGCCCCGGCGATCGCCTGCTGCGCATCATCGGTGGCCAACAGGTCGGCCTCGGCGGCCAGCGACATCGACCCAACCTCGGCCAGCACGCCCGGCATGAGGATGCCGCGCCGCGGCTCACGCGGATCGCCGGTCTCGGTCGCCGGGGCGATGATGTAGTAGTTCACCGCGTCGATCCCGCGGTCCTGCCGGACATAGGGGGCCACCCCGCTCAGGGCCGTCACGACCTCGTCCTGGACCAGGGTCGCCAGGCGCTCGGAGAGGGGCACGCCCCACGGCGTCTCGTCGGTCCAGAACGTCTCGGTGGCTGCAATCTCGAGTACGTCACCGTCCTGGGTCAGCGAGTTGATGTGAACGCTGACCAGGACGTCTGCGCGGGCCAGGTTGACGAGGTCGATGTGGGCCGCCAGCTCATCGCGGGTGCGGGTGTCCTCGGGAAACAGGGACCCAAAGCCCGCGTACCCGTCGCCGTTGACGTCACGGAACGCGTCGCCGTGGCAGCCCAGCTCGGGGTACAGGTCTCCCGCCAGGGCCACGTCGGCCTGGCGGGTCATGACCACCGTGACGCCCTCCGCCTCCAGCTGGTCGCGAAGAGCCAAGGAGATCGCCAGAGTCAAGGCCTTCTCGGAGCGCTCCACCCGGTTGTCGTATGGATTGGGCACGCCCCAGTCCAGGCAGCCCCCGTGACCCGGGTCGATGGCCACCACGATGGCCGCCGGGTTAGGGCCATAGATGCGGCTGTCAGACCCCGGAGCCGGCATCACCCGGCCGAAGGTGGTGCTGGGCTCGGGCGCGGCCGAGGCACTCGCTGACGCAGGCGCGGAAGCCGGTGGGCTCGGCGAACTTGGGGCGCAGGCTGCCAGGGCCAGGGCCAGGCCGACAGCGAGGGCTGTGGATGCCCGGAGGAGGTGGGAGTTTCGGAGGCCGCCCAGCGGCCTCATCGGCCCTCGGAAGCCTCGACGCTCTTCGACAGGGAAACCAGGAACTCGGAGTTGTTCTTCGTCTTGCCCAGGCGCTGCATGAGCAGCTCGATCCCTTCGTTGGGACCGACCGCGCTCAGCATGCGGCGCATGGTCCAGATCATCTTCAGCGTGTTCTCGTCGAGGAGCAGCTCCTCGCGGCGGGTGCCGGAGCGCAAGACGTCGAGGGCCGGGAAGATCCGCTTCTCGCTCAGCTTGCGGTCGAGCACGAGCTCCATGTTGCCGGTGCCCTTGAACTCCTCGTAGATGACGTCGTC
>DATKBC010000158.1:0-16179 GCA_035514415.1 Pleomorphomonadaceae bacterium
CGACGGACCTGTTGGAGCGCTCCGGTGCCCCGGCCGATGAGATCGCCGCGGCCCGTGAGCTGCGAGGCACCGAACAGCCGGTGGCCGCTGCGTCGGGCGCAGAGGACGCGTGACCGTTCGCCGGCCGAGCCGTCAGGTTCGTCAGGCCAAGGCGAGCCGCCAGATGCGGGTCGGGATCGTCGGGGCCGGGGTGATGGCAGAGGCCATGATCACCGGGCTACTGGCGGATCGGGCTGTCCGCGCATCGTCCCTGGTGGCGTCTCATCCGCGACGTGAGCGCCGGACGGCCCTGGCAGCCGAGCATCACATCCACGTGGTGGCCCGAAACCGTGACGCGGCGGCGGACGCGGACATCGTGGTCCTGGCGGTGAAGCCCCAGATGCTGAGGGGTGTGATGCACGAGCTGGCGGACGCCCTCCGCGACGGCCAGGTGGTGCTGTCCATCGTGGCCGGCGCCACGCTGCGGACCCTGAGCACCGGGCTACGCCACGCGGCGGTGGTTCGAGCCATGCCCAACACCCCCGCCCAGATCCGGAAGGGCATTGCTGTCTGGGCGGCGGCGCCGGCCTGCAGCGCGGCGCAGCGCGACCTGGCGCGTGCCGTCCTGCGCGCCCTTGGGGACGAGCGGCAGGTCGAGGACGAGAACTTCGTGGCGATGGCCACCGCCCTGTCCGGGACGGGACCGACCTACCTGTTCGCGGTCATGGAGGCGCTGGTCGACGCCGGGGTCCACCTGGGCTTCCCCCGTGACTTGGCGCACGACCTGGTGGCCGAGACGCTGGTCGGCTCCAGCCAGTACGCCGCCGCCTCGAATCTCCATCCCGCCCAGCTGCGCAACGCCGTGACGTCCCCCGGTGGGACGAGCGCGGCCGCCATCTATGAGCTCGAGAAGGGGCGCCTGCGCACCGTGCTGTCCGACGCGGTGTGGGCCGCCTATCGGCGCACAACTGAGCTGGGCGAGCGGCTGGAGGCCGAGACCCTGGCCGACAGCGACTAGAGCCGGCGAACCGATGTACGCCCTCGTCATGGCCGGCGGATCGGGGACCCGGCTGTGGCCCCTGTCCCGCCGCAAGGCACCCAAGCAGCTGCTGCCGCTGACCGGAGACGTCAGCCTGCTCCAGCAGACGGTGGCGCGGCTCGAGCCCATGCTCCGTCCGCACGACATCTACGTCATCACCGCCGAGTCCCACGTCCACGCCACCCAGCGCCAGCTGCCCCAGATTCCGGAGGGCAACATCCTGGGCGAGCCGCTGGCTCGCTCGACGGCCGTGGCGGCCGGTCTCGGCTCGCTGCTGGCTCGCCGCCAGGCGGACGAGGTGGCCCTCGTCCTTCCGGCCGACCATCACGTCGCCGATGCCGACGCATTCGTGGACGCCCTGCGCGAGGCGGTCGTCACCGCCGAGCGTGGCTACCTGGTGGTGCTGGGAGTGGTCCCGACCCATCCGGCGACGGGCTACGGCTACGTCACCCGCGGCGAGCAGCTGTTTGCCACCGGTACCGCGGCGGTGACCAGTTTCGTCGAAAAGCCGAATCCGAAGGCCGCCAAGGAGCTCGTCGCGGCTGGCGCGCTGTGGAACGCGGGCGTGTTCGTGTGGAGCGGCTACGCCTTCCGGCAGGCCCTCGAGCGCTTCCAGCCGGCGTTGGCCGAGGCGCTGGACCAGATCGAGCGCATTCCGCGGACGCCCGGCTGGCAGACCGATGCACGCGGGATCCTGGAGCCGCTCCCGGCCATCAACATCGACTCCGGGATCGCCGAGCCCGCCGCGGCAGAGGGCCGGATGGCGGTCGTGGGCCTGGACGCGGGCTGGTCCGACATCGGCTCATGGTCCGCCCTGCTGGAGGCCCTCAGCCGGCAGAGCGGGAAGAGCCTGGTCGCCTCCGGGCAGCACCTGGACCGCGGCTCGGACCGGGTCCTCGTCCACGGCGGGGAGCGGCTGGTGGTTACGGTCGGCCTGCGAGACGTCATCATCGTCGACACCCCCGACGCGCTCCTGGTCTGTGCACGCGATCGGGCGGAGGAGATCAAGCCCATCCTGGACGAGATTGCCGAGGCCACCGGCGACCGCTACCTCTAGGGCCCGCCTGGCGGGCCGCCTCCTGGCGTGGTATCTGCGGCTGGTCTCGCGCACGGCGCGCATCGGTCCGGTCACCCGCGAGCAGGCAGTGCTGACCTTCTGGCACGAGTACAACCTCGCGTTGTTCGTGGTGGCGTCTGCGCGTCGGGGTGACCTCCCCCACGCGTCCTTCACGACCGAAACCCCGCGTGGCACGGTGATCCGAACCATCTTCGAGTCCGTGGCCCGCGGTCCCGTCGTCATCCTCCCCTTGCCTGACGAGCGGGATGTGGCAGCCGCCCGTACGCTGGCACAACGCCTGGGAGACCTGGGCGCTTCCGGCTATTCGCCGGTCGTCACGCCCGACGGGCCTTGGGGGCCCTACCGGGTCGCCAAGCCGGGAGCCCTCATCGTCGCCCGCCACGCCGGTCTGCCGATCCTCCCCCTGGCGGTGCGCGCCCGGCCTGCTGTCCGCCTCCGGAGCCGGTGGGACCGCCAGCTTCTCCCGCTGCCCTTCTCCCGACTTGATCTCGTGGTCGGGAAGCGCCTCGCGGTCGATGCTCGCGCTCCGCTCCGCCCGCTCGCCGCTTCACTCCAGTCCGCCCTGGACGAGGTAACGGCGGCGGTCGAGCGGCGGCTACCATAGGCCTGCCCGTGACCACGATTCGCTTCGGGACCGATGGCTGGCGTGCGGCCATCGCCGAGGACTTCACGTTCCACAACGTCCGCCGCTGTGCCCGCGGCGTTGCCGACTTCCTCCACGACCAGGGCACGGCCGAACGGGGCGTGGTGGTCGCCCACGACCGGCGCTTCGCTTCGGAGCACTTCGCTCGCGCGTGCGTCGAGGTCCTCGCCGCGCACGGCATCCGGAGCTTGACCCCGCCGGGGGCGGTCCCGACCCAGGTCGTGTCGTTCTTCACGCGCGAGCTCGGCGCCGGGGCCGGGATCGTCATCACCGCCAGCCACAACCCATGGACCGACAACGGCTTCAAGGTCAAGGCCGACACAGGAGGCGCCGCGGCCCCCGACATGCTGTCAGCCGTCGAGACCACCATGTCGCGCTACCCCGAGACCGAGCAGCCGCCGCGGCGTGAGTACGAGGACGCGGTCGCCGGCGGCCTGGTGGAGGTGTTCGACCCCTACCCGCGGTTTCGGGAGCAGCTGGCCTCGATCGTGGACATCGAGCGCATCCGCGAGTCGCACGGCAAGGTCCTGGTGGAGCCGATGTGGGGCTCCGGTGCCGGATGGCTGAGCCGCATGCTGGACGGGGGCAGCCTGACCGTCCGCGAGCTCCACACCGAGCGCAACCCCTATTTCGGCGGGGTCAATCCCGAGCCGATTCGCCCCAACATCGACGAGTGGCTGGCCGAGATCCCAGCCTGGGGCGCCGACATCGGGATCGCCCTCGACGGCGATGCCGACCGGGTGGGCATGGCCACTGAGGAGGGCGTGTTCGTCAACCAGCTCCAGGTCTACGGCCTTCTGTACTGGTACCTGCTCGAGGTCCGCGGCCAGCTTGGCCCGGCGGTATACACGGTCACCACCACCTCCATGGTCCGCCGCCTGGCCGAGCGCTTCGGGACCCAGGCCTACGAGACGGGGGTCGGCTTCAAGTTCGTGGGTCCCAAGATGGCCGAGACGGGTGCCGTGATTGGCGGCGAGGAGTCCGGCGGATTCGGTTTCGGGATGCACATTCCCGAGCGCGACGGGCTGGCGGCCGGCCTGTTCCTGCTCGATTTGTGGCTGTCCCGTGCCAAGCGCGCGAGCGAAGTCCTGGCCGAGCTCCAGGCCCTGGCCGGGCCGTCGTATTACAACCGCATCGACGTCCGGTTCTCGCGCGACGAGTACCCCACCATCCGGCAGGAAACACTGGCCCGCCTCGAGCACGAATCGCCGTCCGCGCTGGCCGGACAGGAGGTGGTCCGCCGCCAGGCACTCGAAACGGCGGACGGATTCAAGTTCTATTGCGACGACGAGTCGTGGCTCCTCATCCGGTTCAGCGGCACGGAGGCCCTGCTCCGGATCTACGTCGAGGCTCGAACGCCGGAGGACGTTGAGGCCCTGCTGGCCGAGGGCCGCCGGATCGCGACCGCCGCCGCGTCCCCCGCATGAGCGACGCCCGCGACTTCTTCGGCTACAAGCGTCCCGATGATGAGCCGGGACGCCGGCCCGAGGACGAGGATGGCCCTGATCCCGATTCCCCGCCCGCGCTCGATGAGGCCATCACCCTCGACTCCCCCGCAGTCGTGTCCCGCATCGACCGCGAGGACATGCTGGGCCGGGTTCGGGACTTGCCGCGTCAGCTCGCGAAGGCCCGCCAGGCGGCCGCCGGCCTGACCCTCACCGACCGCCACCGGTCGGTTGACGTGGTAGTGGTGCTGGGGATGGGCGGCTCAGCGATCGGAGCCGACCTGGTGGCAGCCGCGGCCGGGGAGCGGCTCCGCGTCCCACTCATCGTCCAGCGCGACTACCACATGCCGAATGGAATCGGAGAGCGAACCTTGGTCGTGGCCGCCTCGCACTCGGGGGAGACGATCGAAACGGTGACCGCGGCCGCCGAGGCGCGGGCGCGGGGCCTGCCCCTGGTGGTGATCGCCACAGGTGGCGCCCTCGGCCGCCAAGCGGAGGCGGAAGGCACGCCGTGGCTCCGCTACGACGAGCCCGGACAGCCGCGGGCCGCCCTGGGTTGGTCGGTCGGCCTGCTCCACGAGCTGTTGGGTGCCGCGGGCCTGATCACCGATCCCGACCCGCTGGGACCGGTGGTGGCCATCCTGGACGAGCTGCTGGAGCGGATGGGCCCCGGCGTCGAGACCGATGCCAACCCCGCCAAACAGCTGGCCTGGAGCGTGTTCGGACGTATCCCGGTCATCTATGGCGCGGGGCCGATGTCCGCGGTGGCCCGTCGTTGGAAGACGCAGTTCAACGAGAACGCCAAGTCCTGGGCGGCCTACGAGCCGATGCCGGAGGCCAACCACAATGCGATCGAAGGCTCGCTCAACCCGCGTGAATTGGCGGGCGCCCTCTTCGTGATCGACATCCGCGAGCCGGCCGAGGCACCGGACATCACCGCCCGCTATCGCGTGGTCGAGGAGCTGCTCGGGGAACGCGCCACCAACCGGGCCACGGTGCGGGCCGAAGGCCCCTCTCCGCTGGCCCGCGTCCTGTCCGGGGTCGCGTGGGGCGACCTGGTCAGCGTTTACCTCGGCATCCTCTACCAGACCGACCCGACCCCGGTTACACTGCTGGCAATGCTCAAGGAGCGGCTCGCCAGGTCGGACTGACGGGCGCCTATGAAGAGGCGCCCCCGGGCGCCTGGAGGAGTTGCAAGGTGCATTCGGGCATGATCGGCAAGGTCGAAAAGGCGATGCGCTACGCCCACGAGCCGGATCGCGTGATCATCGGCCGGCTGGAGGCCACCTTCGCCGGCGACAACGGTTCCCACCAGGTGTCCCTCGACGGTGAGCAGTGGCATTGCGACTGTCATCTGTTCGAGCAGGCCGGTGGCTGCACGCACACCTTGGCGATCCAGAAGATGCTCGACCCCATGCTCTCCGATGCCTCCCGCGAGACGCCGCTGTACGGCCACGCCGAGGTTGGCGCCGGGGTCTGATAGGATCGGTTTCACCAACTGAAGACCGCGTGGGGTGCCGCCGCCGAAAGGCCGGCGGGTGAATGGCGAAGCCGGTGCAAAACCGGCGCTGTCCCGCAACTGTAACCGGGCCTGATCGGTCCGGGAGCCAGGTCGACCAGCCCGCGCGCGATGTCTCAACCCTCGTGAGAAAGGGAGTGACATCACGATGCCAGCACCGCGTATTCGGGCATTTGCCCCACTGCTTCTGATCCTGGCGCTCGCCTGCCAGCCGACCACCCCGAGCCCCAGCCCGCCGACCGCCTCCACGGCGCCATCCGCAGCGGCCTACCCGCTGACCCTGACCGATGACGCCGGGCGCCAGGTGACCCTGCCGGCCGAGCCCGGGCGCATCGTCAGCCTGGCCCCCTCGAACACCGAGATCGTGTGTGCCCTGGACGCCTGCGACCGGCTGGTGGGGGTGACCGATTTCGACGATTACCCGGCCGAGGTGGCCGACATCCCCGACGTCGTCATCTTCGCGGTGGTCGATATCGAGCTCGTCGTGGACGCCGACCCCGACCTGATTCTTGCCGCCGGGAACGAGCTGACACCGAGCGCGGTCATCACTGAGCTGACCGATCTCGGCTACCCGGTCCTGGTCCTGTATCCCGAATCGCTGGACGAGGTGCTCGAGAACATCGAACTGATCGGCGAAGCGATCAGCGCCCGGGACCAGGCCGCTGCGCTCACGGCTGACATGGAGGACCGCATCCAGGCCGTTACCGAGGCGGTGGGCGGGGCGACCCGGCCGCGGACGTTCTATGAGGTGGGGGTATTCGAGGGGGCCATCTACACGGCCGGCGAGGACTCGTTCCTGGCCAGCGTGATCACGGTGGCCGGCGGCGACCCGATCACCGGCGACCCGCTGACGACCTCGATCGCCCTCGAGGACCTGCTGGTCGCCGATCCGGAGCTCATCCTGCTCGGCGACGCCGCGTACGACCCGTCGGTCACACCGGAGGCGGTGGCTGCGCGCCAGGGTTGGGGGGCGATCAGCGCGGTCCAGAACGGGCAGATCGTGGTCATGCTTAGGGACCCGGTCATCACCCGCCCCGGGCCACGCATCGTGGACGGCCTGGAAGCCCTGGCCCGGGCCATCCACCCCGACCGGTTCGACTGAGCCCGTCCATGCGCGCCTCGGTCGCTACTCGTTCCCTGGTTGGGGGACCCAGCCTGGGTCGGGCCACGCTGGCGATCGGGGGAGCCGTGGTCGTGTTCCTCGCGTCCCTGGGGGTCGCGGTGGACCTGGGCAGCGTAGAAGTCGGGCTGCCGGAGGCGATAGGGATCATCGGTCAACGACTGGGCCTGCCGGTCACCGAGACCTGGGCCTCGACCGCTCCGACGATCCTGTTCGAGGTCCGCCTGCCCCGGGTCCTGGCCGGGGCGGTGGTGGGCGCCGGGCTCGGCGGTGCGGGCGTCGTGTTTCAGGCTCTGCTCCGCAACCCGATGGCCGATCCGTACGTGATCGGGACTGCGGCGGGCGCCTCCCTGGGGGCCGTCCTGGCCATCACCGCGCCCGTCCTGGTGCCTGCCCTGGCCCTGGGAGCCGGCACGGCCTGGCTGGGGATCGGCCTGGCCCAAGTGCTGGCGTTCGCCGGCGGGTTGGGCGCCGTGGCGCTGGTGCTCGTCATCGCGCGCCAGGGCGGACGCTCGAACATGGTGACCCTCCTCCTGACCGGGTACGCCGTGTCGTCGCTCGTGGCGGCCGTGGTCGCGCTGCTCCTGGTCAGCTCGGGACGGGCGCTCGCGTCGGTCGTGGGTTGGCTGCTCGGCTCGCTGGGGGGTGCGGGCTACCCCGAGCTCGCGGTCGCGGCTCCCCTGGTCCTCGGCGCGTCGGCGCTGCTCCTGTTCCGGTGGCGCACCTTGAACCTGCTCCTCCTTGGCGACGAAGCCGCGGCCGGCCTGGGCGTTGACCTCGTGCCCGCCCGCCGCGGGCTGGTCTTACTCGCAACCCTGGTGACCTCGGCGGCGGTGGCCCTGGCGGGCACGATCGGCTTCGTCGGCCTGGTGGTTCCGCACCTGGTCCGACTGGCGATCGGGCCGGACCATCGGCTCCTGCTTCCGGTGAGCTGCCTGGGCGGCGCCGTACTCCTGGTCCTGGCCGACATGCTGGCTCGGCTGGTGGGCGGGGTGCCGGTGGGTGTCGTGACCGCGCTGATTGGCGCCCCATTCTTCCTGTGGCTGCTCCACCGGGCGGCCGGGGCGACGACCACGCCATGAGCCAACTCCGTCAGCCCAGCCCGTACAGCTCGCCGATCCTCGAGCTGAAGGAGGTCGGATTTGGCTACCACCGTCGGGGACGCTCTGATCGCGAGGTTCTGCGCGGGGTCAGCCTGAGCGTGACGCCAGGGGAGCTGGTGGCCCTGCTCGGCCCCAACGGCAGTGGCAAGACCACGCTGTTCCGCGTGGCGGTGGGCATGTTGCTGGCCCGCAGTGGGAGCGTATGGCTGGATGGCCGCTCGGTCATGGACTGGACCCGACGCGAGGTGGCGCAACGGATCGCCATCCTGCCCCAGCTGCCCACGGTGCCCGACGGGTTCCGGGTCGAGGAGCTGGTCGAGATGGGCCGGGCACCTCATGCCCGATCGCGCTTCGGGGCCAGCGCCGAGGACGCCGAGGCAGTGGAACGGGCACTCATCGACGCAGATGCGGTCGACCTTGTCGGTCGCCGCGTCGACGAGCTGTCAGGCGGTGAACGCCAGCGCGTGCTGGTGGCCATGACCCTGGCCCAGGAGCCTCGACTGCTGCTCCTCGACGAGCCGACCCAGCACCTGGACCTGGCTCACCAGGTGGCGCTGCTCGCGACCCTGGACCGCCTGCGGCGGACGCGCGGGCTGGCCGTGGTCGCGGTCCTCCATGATCCGGCCCTGACCGCCCTGGCCGACCCGCGCGTCGTCCTCCTCAGCGCGGGACGGGTGGTAGCCGACGGTCCGGCGGCGGAGGTCCTGCGCCCCGCCCTGCTGGCCCGCGTGTTTGACATCTCGGTGCCGACCGCCCTGGCCCTGTCGGGCGGGTCGCCGCGAGGGACCTAGCCGGGGCTTGACCCCTCGCTCACGGCCGCCGCTGTCGGCTCCGACTCCGGCTCCGGTGGGCTGTAGATGTCGACCCAGTGGTTCACGAAGCTCACGATCACGGCCAGGATCGGGATCCCGAACAGCGCGCCCCACAGTCCGGCGATCTGGACACCAACCAGCAGTCCGACGAAGAGGAGGATCGGGTGGAGACCGAGTGACTCCTGCATGATCTTTGGCTGGAGCACGTTCACCATCACGGTCTGAACCAGGACGATGACCGCCACCCCGGCCAGGGCCACGAACCAGTTCTCGCTGGTCAGGAATGCGATGAAAACGGGCGGCGCCAATGCGAGGGCCGGGCCGATCAAGGGAATGAACATGAACAGGCCCGAAACGACTGCGGTCACGAAGATGTACTCCATCCCGCCCAGCTCACGGGCCAGCAGGCCGACGGCCAGGACCGTGGCGAACATGAGCAGTGCGAACACGGTCTGGGCTCGAATGAACCCGCCAAACGACCGCGCCACGCCCTCCTGCAGCAGGATCGACTGTTCCCGGAAGCGGCCGGGGACCAGGCGGCTCAGCCAGACCATGATCTTGTGGCTGTCCAGGACCATGAAGAAGGCCAGCAGGACGACCAGGAACAGGGTGCCGATGGCGCTGAACGCGCCGCCTGCGATGCTGCCGGCCGAGCCCGCCAGTGCGCTCCCTAGGCTCGCGATCTGGTCGGTGAAACCGATGAACACGGTCGCCAGGTCCGGCTCCTCAAACCCGATCATCTGCTGAAGGTCGCGAATCTGCCGCGCAATCTGATCCTCGCGCGCTGGCCAGGTGCTGATGAAATCGGCGAGGTCGCCAACCATGACCGCGGCCACGACCAACAGGAACGTCGCGAGGGCGATGACGGTGACCCCGAACGCGACCCCCACCGCGGCGCCGCGGCCGACCTGCAGCCGGCTCTCGACCCGGTGGACCAGGGGCGAGATTAGGAAGGCCAGCAGCCAGGCCAGGAACAGGGCCACGATGATGTCCTGGAATCCGCCCAGGAACTGAAGGACCGACTGGAGGGCCAGGAGGCCGAAGTAGACCGTACCGGTGACCAGGAAGATGGCGAGCAGGCGGCGTTCGCGCACCCAGGCCCCCTGGAACAGCTCGATCACCGCGACCTCCAACCCGGCCGGCCTATCCCGACGGCCTCGACCACCTCGGCTCGAGTGGCCTCCAGGATGGGCCTCACCTTCTCCGCTCCGGCCGAGAGTATCGCCTCCACCAGGCCAGGGTCAGCGGCCATTTGCGCCCGCTTTTCGCGCATCGGGCGGAAGAACTCCACCAGACGGTCGGCGAGCAGCTGCTTGGTATCGACGCAGCCAGTCCGAGCGGTCCGTTCGCCGTCCTGGATCTGGAGGTAGTCATCCCCGAAGAACCGATGCAGCTGGCACACGTTGCAGACCTCCGGACGCCCCGGATCGGTGCGTTTGATGCGCAGTGGATCGGTGACCATGCTCATGACGATGCGCCGGATCTCATCGGGCTCCGCGAAGATCGGGATCGTGTTGCCGGCGGATTTGCTCATCTTGCGCTGCCCATCGGTGCCCATCACCAGTGGAGCATCGGTATAGACCGCGGTCGGCTCCGGAAAGATTGGGCCGTATCGGGCGTTGAAGGCGCGTACGATCTCGCGTGACAGCTCAAGGTGAGGTGCCTGGTCCTTGCCGACCGGCACCTTGGTGGCCTTGTAGATCACGATGTCGGCTGCCTGGAGGACCGGGTAGCTGAGGAGCCCGTTGCTGTTCTCCTTGCCTTCGCTCAGCCCCTCCTTGTACGTCGGGTTGCGCTGGAGCCAGCTCACCGGCACCACGCTGCTGAAGATCCAGCACAGCTCGGTGACCTCGGGGAAGTCGGACTGCCGAATGAGGGCGCAGCGATCGGGGTCGAGCCCCACCCCCAGCAGGTCGAGCGCCATCTCGCGGGTCAGCCGCCGCAGCTCAGCGCCGTCATGGACCGTGGTCAGGGCGTGGTAGTCGACGATGACGTAGATCGCCTCGTACTGGTCCTGGAGGGCCACGTAGTTCCGCTGGGCGCCCAGATAGTTGCCCAGGTGGCTGGCGCCGCTGGGCTGGATGCCGGACAGCACGCGCTCCCGACCGGCGGGCGAGGCGGCAGGGTCGGACATCGTCGGCCGAGTGTACCGGACCCGATTTAGGCGGCTGCTAGAATCGCGGCCCGTGTTCGAAGCACGCTCCGACGAGGTCCGTCAGCCGATTCCCGAGTGGGCCGCCGCCGCGCGCCCGGGGGCTCGCATGGGACACACCGTTGAGCATCATGCCGAGATCGGTTCGACCAATGACCGGGCCCGGGCCGCGCTTGCCGGCCCCGGTGGCGATGGCCTTGCCGTCGTGGCCGACCGGCAGCTGGCGGGGCGCGGACGGATGGGCCGATCCTGGCTTTCCCCGGCCGGCACCAACCTCCTGCTGAGCGTCGGCTTGCGGCTGGACCTGCCCATCGAGCGGGCCTGGTGGCTGGCCGCCGCGGCCGCGCTGGCTGTGCGCGAGGCGACCGCCTCGGCCGCGCTGTTGGCCGTGCGCTGGCCGAACGACATGGTCACCTCCGATGGGCTCAAGGTCGCCGGCCTGCTCACCGAGACCCAGGTCGAGGGAGAACGCGTGGTCGGCGCCGTGATCGGGATCGGCATCAACGTCAATTGGCGCCGCTCCACCATGCCGCCCGATATCGCCCCCGGCGCGACGTCGCTCGCCGACCTGGCGGGCGCGCCGGTGGATCGGCTGGACCTGCTGACCGACCTGCTCGCGGCGCTCGACGGCGAGATTCGCCAGGTGGAGGCGGGCGTATCCCCGCAGGAGCGATTCCAGGCTGCCTCGTGGCTGACCGGACGGGCCATCGAGGTCGAGACGCCGGCCGGCCGCCTGATCGGGGTGGCCGGCGCGATCGCGGACAACGGGGGATTGATCCTGGACGGACCCACCCTGCGCACGACGGTCAGTGTGGGCGAGGTGATCCGCGTGCACCCGCAGGCAGCGAGCGCCTGATGCCAGAACGGCAGCCGCTTCAGCGCCCTGCCCACAGACCGGCGCCCGAAACCCACGCGCCGGGCGATCCCGACCTGGCCGACGTGCGGGCAGCCCAGCGCGACCCGCATGCCTTCGACCGGCTGTATCGACGCTACCTGGATCAGGTCTACAGCTACGCGTTCTACCAGCTGGGCGACCACCACGACGCGGAGGACGCCACCGAGCGGACGTTCCTTGCTGCATTGGCCGCCATCGACCGCTTCCATGACGAGGGCTCCACCTTCCGGGCCTGGCTGTTCCGGATCGCGCACAACGCGATCGCCAACTCCCATCGGACCCGCCGGCGACGCCGCACGGAGCCCATCACCAATGCCCGCCAGCAGGCAGCCCCGGGCGCCGACCCGGCGGGCGTGGTGGCTCGCGCCGACCAGCAGCGGGAGATTCGCGCGGCCCTGGCCCGTCTCCCCGCCGAGCGGCGCCAGGCGATCCTGCTGCGCTTCGTGGACGAACTCTCGGCAAGGGAGATCGGGGCCGTCCTGGACCGGAGCGAGGGCGCCGCGCGGGTCCTCCTCCATCGCGCCCTGCGTGACCTGGCCGACCAGCTGGATCGAGGCGACGCGTAACGAATCCGGGGTTGCGGTGTTAGCCCCCATAGATGACCCGTCGTCCTACCGATGCCCAGCGGATCGACCGGGCCGTGAACGCGCTCTTGGAGGATCGCCTGGTCGCCCTTCCGCCCCCACTCGCCGTTGAGCTGTCTGCCGCCCGCGCCCTCCGCGCCGATCTTCCCCTCGTGCCGCCGGGCGACGCCTTCGAAGAGGCCCTCGCCCTTCGCCTGAGCGACGGTCACGCACAGGACGCCGGCAGCTGGGTGAGCGATTTCGCCCGCCGCCATCATCGACTGCTGCTGACCGGGGCGGTGGGATCGGTCCTGGTGAGCACTGCCGGCGCGGCGGTCGTCGCCTGGCGCCTGGCGCATCGGCCATGAAGATCAAGTTCCCGTTCAGCCGCCGTAGCGGCCCGACCGACGCCTGGACGAAGTGCCCCAGCTGTGAGGCTCAGATCTTCAACCGCCAGCTGGAGCGGAACCATCGGGTTTGCCCCACCTGCGACCACCACTTCCGACTTACGGCCACCGAACGGATCGAGCTCCTGCTCGACGGCGGCTCGTTCAAGGAACGTGACGCGGGCCTGATCAGCGGCGACCCGCTGGGCTTCGTGGACAGCAAGCCCTATCCCGATCGGCTGGAGGCATCCCGGCTCCGCTCCGGTCTCCCCGAAGCGGCGATCTGGGGCATCGGCCGGATCGCGGGACAGCCGGTGGCGATCGGCCTGTTCGACTTCCGGTTCATGGGCGGCTCCATGGGCAGCGTGGTGGGAGAGAAGATCGCGCGCTGCTTTGAGGGCGCCCTGGCCGAACGCATCCCGGCCATCGTGGTGAGCGCGTCTGGGGGAGCGCGGATGCAGGAAGGCACGGTCTCCCTCCTGCAGCTGGCGAAGACCACCGCCGCGCTCCAACGGCTGAACGAGGCCGGTATCCTGTTCATCAGCATCCTGACCGATCCCACCACCGGCGGCGTGCTGGCCAGCTTCGCGTCGCTGGGCGACGTCATCCTGGCCGAGCCGCGCGCCCTGATCGGGTTCGCCGGTGCCCGGGTGGCGAGCGGGACGGTGGGCGAGGACCTGCCGGAGGGGTTCCAGAGTGCCGAGCGCCTCCTGGACCATGGGTTCGTGGATGCGGTCGTGCCCCGCAGCCAGCTGCGAGTGACCGTCGCCCGGCTCGTCCGCCTCCTCCCCGTGGCCGGAAGTGCCGCGGCCGGAAATGGGCGACGCGGCATCCGGCCCATCGGCGTCCTGCAGGGACTCGCCAAGCGCGTCGGGGGAGTGGTGAGCGAGACCGCGGGCATCGAGACCGAGCCGACACCGGGGTCGACCAAATGACCGATGCGACCCTGGATCCGAGTCCCCCGGCCATAAGCCCCGAAGCGGCTGAGGAGGCGTGGCGGCGCGTCCAGCTGGCCCGCCATCCGCAGCGCCCACGCACCCTGTCCCTGGTGGCCCAGATCTTCGACGAGTTCGTCGAGCTCCACGGCGACCGCACGTACCGTGATGACCCGGCCATCGTCGGCGGGCCAGCCCGCCTCGACGGCCGGGCGGTCATGGTCATCGGCCATCAGAAGGGGACCGACACCGAGTCGAACATCTTTCGCAACTTCGGCTCGCCGCTGCCGGAGGGCTTCCGCAAGGCGCAGCGCCTGATGCGGATCGCCGAGCGGATCGGGCTTCCGCTGGTGACCTTCCTCGATACGGCTGGGGCGTTCCCGGGGCCTGCTGCCGAGGAACGGGGCCAGGCGGAGGCCATCGCGAGCTCGATCCGGCTCATGACCGGGCTCAGGGTGCCGATCATCGTCGTCATCACCGGGGAAGGCGGGTCGGGCGGCGCCCTGGCGATCGGCGTCGGGGACGAGGTCCTGGCTCTCGAGAACGCGGTGTACTCGGTCATCTCCCCCGAGGGCTGTGCCGCGATCCTGTGGCGATCGGCGGACGCCGCGCCGTTGGCCGCTGCGGCCATGAAGATGACTGCCGCCGAGCAGCACCAGCTGGGCATCGTCGACGCCGTGATCCCTGAACCAGCCGACGGGGCGCATACCGATCTGCCGGGGACTGCTGCGGCCATCAAGCAGGCCATCACCAGCTCGCTGGCGGGGCTGGATCGGCTGGCTCCGGAGGATCTGCTGGCGAGTCGCTATGCTCGGCTGCGGGGCATCGGGACCGTGATCGAGGTCGACGTTTCCACCCTGCGCGCGGCGTCGCCGTCTCTCGGGTCCCGCCTCGGCAGGCTGCTGGGGCTTCCCCACGGGGCGCCAGCGCCGGTCCTCGAGGATGACGAGCTCGACCAGGAGGGTGCATGAGCGACCAGGACTCGGCCGAGGTCATCGCCCGCGCCGCCGCGGAACTCGTGCCGGCGCTCACCGAGCGCCTGAACCGGCTGGGACTGGGCGAGATCGAGATCCGGCACGGTGACCTGCGGGTTCGGGTTGCGGCGGCTGACCAGCCCGCTCCCGGCGCCGGCGTGGACATCAGCGTGGCCCGGCCGCCGGTCGGCGTCACGCCCTCGACGGGCGGCGCGGCCGTCCGTCGCCTCGAGCCGGTCACCTCGCCGGCGGTCGGCCACTTCGTGTACGCCGACGGGCTGGGGCCGGGGCTGGCGGTCAGCGCCGGCGCCGAGATCGGCTTCGTGGAGATGCTCGGCGTCCGTCACGAGGTGCGCGCCCCCAGCGACGGCGTGGTGCGGCACCTGGTGGCCGAGAGCGGGGAGCCGGTGGAGTACGGCCAGCTGCTGGTCGAAGTCGACCGGGCGGTTTCGGGCTGATGTTCGCCAAGATCCTGATCGGCAACCGCGGCGAGATTGCGGTCCGCATCCTCCGCACCTGCCGTGAGCTCGGGATTCCCGCCGTGGTCGCCTTCAGCGAGCCCGACCGGGAATCCATGGCGGTGCGGATGTCGGACGAGGCGATCTGCATTGGTCCAGCCGAAGCTCGGCGGTCGTACCTGAACCAGCCCGCGCTGATCAGCGCCGCCATGATCACCGGCTGCGACGCGATCCATCCCGGATACGGCTTCCTGTCGGAGGACGCGTCGTTCGCGGAGGCCTGCGCCGTGCACGACCTGACGTTCATCGGCCCGCCGGCTGCGGTCGTCGAGCGATTCGCGTCGAAGTACGCCGTCCGCCGCATGCTGGCCGCCAATGGGCTGCCCACAGTCCCCGGCAGCAGCGGCATCGTCGCCGACCTCAGCGACGCACTGGCGCAGGCCGAGGAAGCCGGATACCCGGTCCTCCTCAAGCCATCGGCCGGCGGAGGCGGCCGCGGCATGCGCCTCGTGCGCTCGCCTCGCGAGATGGAGACCTCGCTGCCGCTCGCGCGCTCCGAGGCCCGCGCCGCGTTCGGCGACGACTCGATGTATTTCGAGCGCTGGATCGAGGAGAACCGCCACGTCGAGGTCCAGGTCCTGATCGACAGCCACGGCAACGGAATTCATCTTGGGGAGCGCGACTGCTCAGTCCAGCGACGGCACCAGAAGATCATCGAAGAGGGGCCCTCGCCGGCCATGACCGAACCGGCCCGCGAGCGCCTCCGCGACCTGGCCATCCGAGCGGCGACGGCCGCCGGCTACGAGAACGCCGGTACGCTCGAGTTCCTGCTCGACCGCGAAGGAAACATCTTTTTCATCGAGATCAACTGCCGGATCCAGGTCGAGCATCCGGTGACCGAGATGCTGACCGGGGTGGACCTCATTGCCGAGCAGATCCGGATTGCGGCCGGCGAGCACCTGCGGCTGACCCAGGAGCAGGTCGCGCTGCGCGGGCATGCGATCGAGTTTCGGATCACGGCCGAGGACCCGCACGACAACTTTTCGCCCCAGACCGGAGTCATCACCGAGCTCCAGGT
>DATKBC010000159.1:0-2355 GCA_035514415.1 Pleomorphomonadaceae bacterium
GACCGTGCTCAGTCGCTGTTGGACGAGAATTTGCCCTTCGTCCGCGCCCGCGGCCAGGCGCGCTGCGAGTCGTACACCCTCATGGGCATGGCGCAGACCGCGGTCGTGCGTGGCCGGCCGCAGGACGCCGACGTGACCGTCCTGCCGGCGATCGAGCTGGCGTTCGCGATCGACGACGCGCCGCTGGCAGCCGCCTGCCTCGAGGTGCTCGCCGTGTCGGTGGCGGACCGCGGCGACCGACGGGCGGCCGCGATCCTCGGCGGCACCGAGGCGCTGCGCGAGGCGCTCGACGCCGCCCCCGACGAGGAGGAGGCCGCGATGCGCGCCGCCGCGCTCGAGCGCCTCGGCCCGGACGCCATCGCCTACGCCGCGGAGTGGGAGCGCGGGCGGAGCCTCGACCTGGCCGCCCTCGTCGACCTGGCCCGCGCCGTCGCGGCTCAGCCCCAGGTCGCCGCCGCCTGAGCCCGATGCGGAGGTCCGTGACGTGGAGTTCGGGCCTCTGTCCACCGCCTGACGGCCACCTGTCCACCCGGGAGCCGTCGGTGGAAAGGAATGTGGACAAGTTGGTGGACATCACCCCTTCCGGGCGACGCCATCGGCTCCTACCATTCGCCCCCGACGCCTAGGATCGGAGTCCGGTCGTCATCATCCATCCCCGTCCTTATCGAGTCGCCTCCTCGCCGTGGTCAAGATCGATCCCGCCTACCCGGTTCTTGACGCTCCCCCCGAGCGCCCTTCGGACGCCGACCCGCCCGCCGCCCCGCCACCCGAGATCGCCGAGTTCATTCGCTTCTGCCATCGCCGTCGTCCCCGCGCATGGCCCGACTTGTATGACGAAATGTGGGTCGTTGCCGCACGCCGCGAGTTCAACGGATGGGGCTTTGAGCAGCTCGAAGCCTATGGCGTGACCTTCTCGTTGTTCGAGATGCCGCGACTCGCCCGTTGGGTGGGGGAGGTGGTGGCGGCCCTGCCCGACGTGCGCGAAGCGAGCGTCGTCGGTCCGCTCGGCGCCTAGCCTGGACGGTCGCCGCTGCGGTGCGCCGCCGATCGGCGTCTTACGAACTCCCGGATTGGACCCGGTTCTGACCGCCTAGCGGACCCGTTCCAGGAGCCGCTCGAGCCTCGCCGAGTTATCCACCATGGCCGGTTTTGGGCGCCCAGATATCCACAATTCAGTAGGTGTGGCGTCGCGCCATCTCGGTCTCGATGAGCTGCTCCATGAGCAGGTATTTCTCGATTCGGCGCCGCAGCTCATTGGCTTCGGGGGTGTAGAGATGCACGAACTGCTGCAGCTGGAGCGACAGCTTGCGCGAGGTGATCCGGGCGTGATCCAGGTTCCGGCGCAGGAGCGTCTGGTCCATGCGCCGCAGGTGCTCCGGGTTCAGCAGGTCCTCGTCGCGCAGCAGGCCCTTGTCGATCTCCAGCTGCGTGGGCTGAAGCTGGGGCGGCGGTCCTGGGGACTCCCTGGCCATGGCCCGATGAGTCTAGCCTGTCTATTCTTGTCCGGGTCCCCGTAGCTCAGTGGACCAGAGCGGCTGCCTTCTAAGCAGCGGGTCGCAGGTTCGAATCCTGCCGGGGACACTCCTTGGCAACCCACCCGCACTGCGGGCGTCCCCAGATTGTGCTGGACGCTCTGGTTCGGCGCGCGCTTCGCTGCCACCGACATGAGGTGCCACCGTCGCCCGCTTCCACGTCGATCTGGTCCCCGGCCTTGCCATCACCGGTCCGCCAGACGAGATGGAGGCGTGGGTGCCTGTTGAGATGCCCGCTCCGTTCCGCGTCCGATGCCGCGCCGCGACCGGTCAGCGCCGCCGAATGCGAGGCAGCCACCGTCCCGTCCTTTCGTGGTAGGCGGCATAGGTCGGCCCGTGGCGCCCGGCCAGTTCGCGTTCCTCGTCACGCATCCACGTGGACGGCAGCACCGGTCCGTCGAGCGTCAGGTACGCAAGGAGGACGACGAACATGACGGGGTTGAGCGTCAGGAGCAGCAGGCCGATGGGCAGGAGTAAGAAGTGAAGGTAGAACGGGTGACGGATGTAGGCATAGATCCCGCCCTGCAACAGCTCACGCTCATCGGTCGCTTTTCGGTACACGTTGACCGCAAGGATCCGACCCACCCAGAACAGGATCACCAACCCGGCTGCGGCGCAGGTGACGCCCAGGACCTGGAGTGGTAGCGCAAGAGGACCGACGTAGGTCAGCGACGGTGCATACAGGAGACCGAGCGGAACACCGAACCCATCGACCACGAACAGGGTCGGGACCAGGACGAGAGCCGTGCGCGCACCGAGTTCCCAGACCCGCCAGGCGAATGGGCGCGCACCGCGGGAGGCCCGGGCGTCCCGCTCAGCCTCG
>DATKBC010000160.1:0-4741 GCA_035514415.1 Pleomorphomonadaceae bacterium
TCCCGCTCGCGGCCGGGGCCGCCCTGGCCTTCAACGGTGAGGGAGAGAATGCCGATCGGGTAGTCGAGCTCCTCGACGACCAGGGGATCACGACTGACAACGCCGAGCTCGACGAGCTGGCCGACACCTACGGATTGGGGGGTGCCGTCCGAGTCCTCGCGTTCGCCGATGCGGCGGGCGTGGACCCGTCCGAGATCACGGCCATGCGCGATGACGGCATGGGCTGGGGCCAGATAGCCCGCGCCCTCGCCGAAGAGCATGACGGCTTCGACCTGAAGCCCGGCATCGGCTGGATCATGCGCGGCAACAGCCAGGGAGAAGGCCAAGGCCAAGGCCAGGGGCAAGGCCAAGGCCAGGGGCAAGGCCAGGGACAGGAAAAAGAGAAAGTGCACGGGCGAGGGGGCAGCGACACCGACGACGACTGATATCGTCGGGCGGTGATCGAATTCGACGACTTCCTCCGGGTCGACATGCGGGTCGGCCGCATCGTCGCGGCCGAGCCGTTTCCGGAGGCCCGCAACCCCTCCTATCGGCTCCAGATTGACTTCGGTCCCGAGATCGGCGAACGGGTGTCTGCCGCCCAGCTCACGGTCACATACCCCGATCGAGCGACCCTCATCGGCCGCCAGGTGGTTGCGGTCGTGAACTTTCCACCCCGCCGGATCGCGGGCCTCGCCAGCCAGGTCCTTGTCCTGGGCGCCATGGGGGACGGTGGCCAGGTCTACCTGCTCGAGCCAAATCCCGCCTCGCCCGAGGGGCTCCGCATCGGCTGATCGATCGGGATCGGCGATACTCGTCGGGTCGTGACCGTGACTGACCATTCGCTCCTGGGCGCCGCTCCCGACGGCTTACCGGACCCGAACATCACCCCGCCCCAGGTAGCGGGGTCCGGGGATCCGTTCGCGTCCCTGCGGATCGTGGTCGGCCTCGCGAGGCTGACCCGCAACGTCACCCACCAGCTGCGCGACGTGGTCGCCGCCCTGAACGCCGCCTACCTCGACTGGTCGTTCCGCGAGGACGTCGTCCTGGCCGAGCTCACCCAGCTGCAGTCCAATTGGAGCATCTCGTTCCACGGTGAGGACCGGATCGTGATCGGGGCCAACGAGCGTGGCCGGACGCTGCTCATCGTCGACTCCACCAAGATGACGCCGTTCCTCATCTCCCAGGCCCAGCGCCTGGCCGATGCATGCGACGCCGAGCTGCGCCGGTTCAGCCTGGGCGACGGGGTTACCACCGACAACTGACCGATGGGATCTCGAGCCGTCACCTGCTCCGCGACCCTCGCCGGCGACGCGAGTCCGCCGCGCGGCGGCATCGGTCGAGCGGCTCATTGCCGGCCGGAAGGAGCCGGGCGGCTGACCAGCCCTGGTCGTAGGATGCGGGCATGAGACGCTTGAAGAGCCTTCGGGATCGAATGATCGTGCTTCTCGTTGTGGGGCTGCCGCTGCTCATCGCGGCCTGCCAGAACGCTCCAGGAGGACCCGGCTACTAGACCGGTCGGTCGTCAGTAGCGGTCAGCCTGAGCAGCCTGGCCGACGGCGGCCTCGGGCGCCTCCATCGGGACGGGCACCCGATCGGTCCGTCGTGGCTTGGGCCGGAAGGGCGAGGTCTCCGGGACGATCGGTCCATCGGTCTCTGCCAGCGCGCCACCCCGATAGGCCTCCCAGACCGCCATCACCGTGTCGCGGTGGGGGCGGATCCGGCAATGCTCGTCGCGGTTGCCCATCTCGTCGCAATAGCCCAGCGGCACGCACTTCGGGGCCAGGAACGAGCCGAAGAACGGGCTCACCCGGAAGATCTCGTGCCGGATCTGCTTGAACAGCTGGCGGATCTCCCACTGGGCCATGGTGCACAGCCGCAGACCGCTCATGTGGATGAGCTGGCGCAGGTTGACGGTCATGATCAGGTTGGTCTGCATGGCGTTGGGGAAGATGAAGCGCGCATCCTCGGCCGGGACCTCGGCCTGGAGCAGCTGCCCGTACAGCTCGAGGTTGTCGTCGATGGCCTGCTGGAAGCGGCCCGCCAGGTCGTCCGGCAGGTCGCCCTTGGTGATCGAGTCGGGGATCGTGTAGTTGTCGCGGGCCTTGAAGCTCACGTACCGCTGGGACTGCTGGTCGAAGGCGGTCCCCGACCGGTGGCGGACCAGCTGGTGGGACAGGGTCCGGGTCACGCCGCTGATGGCGAAGGTGAAGTTGACGTGCTCGATGGTCGAGCCGTGGCCCGACTCCATCACCTTGCGCACGAGGGACTGCTGCTTCTCGTCGGCCACCTTGCGCGCCACCGCCTTGTCCCAGATGGCGTCCGGCAGCTGCTCCGAATAGCACGTCCGGCACGCGGTGTAGATGATCGGGAGGTAGTACTCCTCCACGATCTCGGCGGTGGGGAAGATCAGCTTGGCTGACAGGTTCGGAGAGGTCGGCGGCATCAGGTCGTCCGATCGTTCAAGGAGTCGAGTCTATTAGCCGACATTCGCGAGATCGAGGGTTATGTCCACAGGATTCTTCCGTGATACCCATTTCAATGTGCGCCCGATGTGCACGACAACGCCGCGCGACCTCCGCGACCGGTAGGGGATGTCATACATAGTAGGACACGGCGGCCCCGCACGCCATCCCGAATCCAGGACGGCTATGCCTCGCGGCCCTGATCCGCCTTGTCGTCCTCAGTTTCCGGGGGCCGTCTGTCTTCCAATCGAGCGAGGCCGTGGAGGCGGTCGAAGGCGATGAAGTTGCCGCCTCCGGCGCGAGCCGAGGCCACCGCCTCATCGGCCCGTGCCAGGAGGGTGTCGGCGGTCAGCTCCTGGCGGGAACGCATGGTGGTCACGCCCAGCGAGACGGTGACCGAGACCTCTCCCCCGCCGGTCGAAACGGGACGCTGGGTGGCCCGGTCCCGGATCGCCTCTGCGAACACCGTCGCGCCCTTCTCATCGGTATGCGGGAGGATGGCCAGGAAGGAGTCTCCGGCTACCCGGCCGATGGCGTCCGCTTCGCGGACGCGGACTCGCATCCGCAACGCCAGCTCGCGCAGCACCGCATCGCCGACCGCCGTTCCATGCTGGGCGTTGATCTCCCCCATGCCGTCCACGTCCATCAGCACGATGGACACCGCGTGCGGGTAGCGGCGCGCGGCCGCCACCTCGTCGCGCAGCCGAACCATGATCGCGCCGCGGCTGGCGACGCCGGTCAGCGGATCTACCTCGGACGCGCGCTCCAGCTCGGACCGCTGCAGCGCGATGGTGTGACGCGCGTCGGTCAGCTCGGCCAGGGCGGCGCGCACCTCTCGGCCCAGGCGGTCGCGTTCCGCAGAGTCGTCCTCCGGCCTGGGGCTGGGATGAGGCGGCGCGGCCAGCCTGGTCAGCAGGCGGGGAGCGACGGGAGCAGGGGCGGTCGTGATGTCGTCGGACACACGTTCCTCTCGATCGACGAGGGCCAGCACGAGCAGCGGTGGGGTCAGCAACAGCGGGGCCATGGCGAATAGTGCATCAACGGTCCCCGGACGCGCCCAGGCCAGAAGACCCGCGGCCAGGGCCACGGTCACCGATCCGAGCGCCGCCATCGTGTTCCGGCGGTTCACCCAGGCCCCGGCTGCACCCGCGGCCAGAAGTCCGGCCGCCAGCATCACCACCGGCGTGGCGGGGTCCAGCTCAGATCCGGGGGCCAGCAGCGCGGCGCCGAGCGCCGTCTCGGCCAATACGAGGGCCACGATGACGCCCAGCCAGCGAGACGGCTCGTCTGCCAGCGTCTGATCGCCGGCCCGGGAGGCCACGGCCAGGCCGCTCGCCACCACCACAAGGGCCAGAGCCAGTCCGCTGTTGGGCAGGGTTGCCGCCGCGGTTGGCCCAGCCAGCGCCAGCGCGCCGCTCCCAGCGGTCAACGCGGTGGCGCTCAGGCCGGCCGCGCCAGCTGACAGACGCCCAGTCATCACCAGGGCACTGAGGAGGGGAATCACCGAGACGGCAGAGCACAGGGCCACCGCGCCCAGCGCGAGCGGCGCCAGCCAACCGGTTCCGCGGCCGGGATCCATGGCGAGCGGCGGGAAGAGGCGCAGCACCACCAGAGCGGCCACGGGGAGCACCAGGGCCAACCCGGTGCCCACCGACCGCGCAATCGCGGAAGTTCGATCGGATCGGGGCATCTGCTCAGCGGTGCGTCTGGTCACCGCGAGTCTGTCAGCACGGGGGTCACGGACAAATAGTACGAACGGCCGCGCCATACTCAGGCATGGCCTCCAGGTCTCCCGGCGAGCGGTTGCCCAACGAGACGGTCATGACCCGCAGTGCGTTCCTGGCCGCCACCGATGCGCTGATCGCCGAGGGCGGTCGCCTGGCCGAGACTCCCGACTGGGACGCCTTCCGAGCCTGGCTGCTCGAGTCTGATCAACTCTTGGAATCGGTTTGGGGTCGGATGGACCGATACCACCTGGCCTGGCTCAACGTCGGTCGGGACAGCGCCCCTCCCGGCTCGCCGCTGGACCAGGCCGGTACCGGCCGCTTCGTCGCCGAGGTGGCGCGCGCCAAGGTGGCGGTCCTGCGTACGATGCGCACCGCGGTGGAGCGCCAGGGCTGGCGACGCCTGGCCGATGATCCCCCGCCACGGGAGACCACGTGACCTACGACCGGACGGGGGGATTGGCAGCCATCCTGGCCCATCCCGCCGACGAGGCCTTCACGTGCGCCGGGTCGCTGGCGCTGGCCCACGATGCGGGCGAGACGACGCGGTTGCTGATCGTGACCCGCGGTGAG